>JBARXI010000956.1:0-11759 GCA_049647275.1 Microcoleaceae cyanobacterium | reverse complement strand
AAACTAGAAGAATGGAAACAGAAAAATTTAGAAATATTTTGGTTGCCTACCTACTCACCAAAGGAAAACTTAATTGACATATTGTGGAAGTTTATCAAGTATGAGTGGATTGAAGTTAATGCCAAGGAAAGTTGGAGTAGCTTAAAAAAATATCTCAAAAAAGTGCTAGAAAATTTGGGAAAAGAATATGTAATTAATTTGGTGTAGGTGCTTATCTAACAGTCTAAACATTTTTAACGAACTTTTTTTCAATTGGTATTAGATAAAGTTGCACCAGATTAACTCCTATGAATGGTGTAATTGACAAATAAAAGTTTAGGCTGCAAAGCAAGCTTGACCAATTAGATGATTAGAGAAAATTGTCTCATATTTTAGATAAAACTAATTACAGGAACCTTGTTTGAGTTGTGAAATATTCTAGGCTTTTAGGGAACAAGGAATGTTCAATAATTAATCATTCACAATAACCTATCCTGAAAATGGATAGGATTGAGTACAATAATTTTTTGTTTTTTTTCTGCTTGATTATTCGGGAAACACCAAAACAATAAAACTATCGCGAATGATTTAGGATTTCTATATCAATATCCTTGCTAAAAAACTGTCGTTATCCATCATTTGAGCATCCCCATTCCCAATCAAAAATCAGCGGCTTGGTCACGATAAGTAGTCAATAATTTGAGCATCACACTATACATATCTTGAGCAAACTTTTTCGGGTTCCATAATGGTGCCAAACTTTCCGACTTCTTAGATTTGACTAACTTCTCAATATATTCCTGCCGTAAATTAGAATTTTGACCTAATTTTACGCCCCAATCAATATATTCATCCCATGAGAATGCCAAACCTAATTTAATCTCTAAACTTTGTAAAAAAGAATAACCCATTCTTGACAAAAATTGTTCTCCGGCAAAGGTAACAACTGGCAAATCAAACCACAAAGCTTCTAAAGTATGAGTACCACCATTATAAGGATAAGAATCAAGCAGAATATCTGCTAAAGAATATATACTTCTATGTTCCTCCTCTGTGGAAAATCTTTCCATAAATTTAATCCGATGAATACTAACTCCTTCAGCTTCACAAGCTTGGTTATATGCTGCCTGAAATACTTCTACATCTCCTAATGCTTTATGAATTAATATACTATTAGGCACTTGCTTCAAAATTGCAACTTGCGCTTTGACTAAATCTCGGTTAAATTTCCTGCCTGGTGCTAAACAAAGATAAACAACTTGGTCTAAACCAATTCTCTGAGACTTTCTTAAAGCAACTCGATTTGTTTCTATTCTTTGAAAACCGGAAACCGCCACAAATGAATCTGGCATTCTGACTAATTTTTCTGTGTAATATTCATCCCGGTCTTGAGGGTGAGTATGCAAGTCACATAGAAAATAATTATCTGAAGAAATATAAGGGGCTTCAAATCCCAACCAAGAGATGCAAATAGGTACTGGTTGATGATATAAAATTTCTGTATTAATTGGTAAACTCAGAGAATCTAAATCTACCAAAATATCTACTTTATCTTGCTGAATTTCCATCATAATTTCTGTCACATCAGCTATACCTTTAGGATATTTTTGAGGTACATATAACTTGGTGGCAGCTTCACTAAATTTAGCCGTTCGGTCATCTGGTTTGAAACGTTCTGTTAAATATAAATATATTTCTGTATTGAGCTTTCCTAACTCTTCAATTATATTCAGACTACACCACCCTACGGAATGTCTGAAAAAATGACTCGATATAAACCCAACTTTTAATTTACGATTATTACTCAAACCCAAACTGGGAAAAATTTTGTTATTTATTGTAGGTTTGAGAGCTAGGTCAGTATAAGCTTTTGAAACTAATTTATAAATCTCAGAGTTTGCTTTTATATCATCTCTTAAGTAGGGAATGCTGAATAAAAAATTAGCATATAAAGCCTTCAGTTCAACTAATTTTTTGACAATGGTAATATCTTGTAAAAGTTTCGCCTCCAGCTCAAAAAATCTATCTTTAGCAATTTCATTTAAACCAGATACTTGATAAGTGCTAATTATATAGATAGCAGTTATAATCGGATCTACTTCCCCACATTCTTGATAATACTTAGTCACTGCTTCCCGAACAATTACATAATTCTTACTATCCCGAAGAATGCCACATAAATGTTGATGAGCTGTAGCATAGTCCGGTTTAATTTCAATCGCTTTTTTCAGATTTTCAATCGCTTCAGAAAATTTACCTTGATGTCTGAAAATAATTCCGATTTGACCATAAGCTTCTGCTAAATTTGGTTGAACTTGAATTGCTTTTTGCCAAACAGCTATAGCTTCATCTAATTTTCCCTCTTCAGCTAGTTTATATCCCTGGTTTAAATTAACCTCAACCCCACCTAAACTTGGATTTAATTCTAATGCTTTGCGTTGAGAGGCGATCGCTTCATCCGACTTGCCCAACTGCTGTAAGACCTTGGCCAAATTCCAATATGCGGGGGCCAGATAGGGTTGGAGGTGAATTGCTTTTCGGTAACTAGCGATCGCCTCTTCCAACTTTCCCTGACGATAAAACATGCTGCCCAAGTTAACATGAGCTTGGGCTAAATCGGGATTCAATTGTATGGCCCGATAGTATAGCTTAATTGCTTCGGAAATTTGACCTTGGGCTTGAAGAATATTTGCCAAGGTGACATAAGTAGGGGCCCAATCTGGTTGTAAATTTAAAGCCTGACGACAATAAGCGATCGCCTCTTTTAACTGCCCCTGAGCATAATAAAGTTCAGCCTGTGCTGTCAATGCCTCAAAATTTGGAGTTTGTGAATGGGGAACACGGGAAGGAATATTCATCTAAAAAATTTCGGTAGTTTGGAAACCTCTCGTAGGGGCAAACGGCAGTTTGCCCCTACAAGCTAGGGGAGGAAAAACATCCCGGCGACTTCAGTCGCCAGTCCCCATTTGGGGTGGGGGAGTAATCCCCCCGCCCATCTCAGGAGTGCGCATTCCCAAGGCGAGGGAACCCGCTCTTGACAGAGCCGCTCCGCTTTATATGTTACGGAGCAAAACGCCTGGGTCGCACCGCTTTCTGGGGTAAAGTTAGCCTAGCCAATGTTATCGGTCGGTACTTTCACTCGCAGCACTTCCTTAACCCACTACAGATGTTTAACTATTTGGTTCTAGAGCATGGAACTGGCAACGCATCCCAAGGAATGTCATTGCGAGCCAGAGCGTGGCAATCAGAACTTTAACGCTTACCGATAACGTAGACCTCTAAGGTCTTAGGCTGGTCAGGTATTGGGCAAGTTCTTCTCGGAGCAAAGCAACGAGAGCCTATTACAAGCCCCTGGCTTTAGCCGGGGGTTCCTGACTGGAACAGACTTTTATGGTATCTAATCAAAGGTTCAAATTTATCATATTTTGTACCTGAGTAGAATTGTCAGAGATAAATGTCATTTCTGAATTGCCAGGTTTAAGTTATCCTATGTCTAGTTTTGAGTAAAATGTTTGATAACTAAAATAAGGAATATTTGAATGAATTGGCAAAGATTGATGAAACTCAAACCAAGAACTAAATTTAAACCCCAAATTATTCTGGGAATTATTTCATTAATTTTGGCAGTTGGAATGCCTATTATTATTAATAATAAAATCCCGGCTCAAGCACAAACAGAAAAAAAATACGAAGAAAAATTATTTGAAACTGCCCTATCTTTTACTTTATATTTTGAGGGTGGTTTTAGTAATCATCCTGCCGATAAAGGTGGGAGAACTTATAAAGGAATTTTGCAAACTGAATATAATGCCTATCGACGCAGACGTGGTTTACCACCATTAGATGTGACGCAAATGTCTGATACTGAATTGATGGAGATTTATCAAAGTTATTGGGATAATAGTAGGTCAGCTAGTATGCACCCTGCTCTAGCTGTAGTTATGTTTGATACTGCAGTTAATTTTGGTATTAATAACTCAGTAACTTTTCTTCAACAAGCTTTAGGATTACCACAAACAGGTATATTTGATGGTGCTACTAAGTCAGCATTAGCAGAAGGAAATAATCGAAATACAGCGCTGCAAATGATTAATGAACGGATTATTTATCGTTACAAAAGAGTGCAGAAAGATGCGAGTCAGATGGCTTTTTTTCATGGCTGGTTAGCTCGTGATTATAGTTTGTGGGGCTATGTGGAAAAGTTGAAAGATAAATAATCGGGAAAATCACTCTGGATGTAGGCAATAAATACTGATTCAAATCGGAAATAATTATTTCTTGCATAGTTACTTTGACTAATTTCTGCCAACAAAAAAATTGTATCAAGCCCTTAAGTTTATTTATGAAAAGCAAAAAAAAGAACCCACTTATAGCAAATATTTATAGCCTAACGCACCTATTTTAGCAGTAGTAGACTGACACATCTAAAATGGTGCCCGGCGACGGATTGTTAAATGCCTTTGACAGTCTAAATTTTAGCCGTCTAACACACCCTACAAGTTTTACACAAAATTAGCTGTGTCGGTCCAGTAGGGTGTGTTAGCGGTAGCGTAACTGAGCAAAACTTAAATCAGAATCTACTCAAATTTCCATGTTTGCTCCGCATTCGGACCGAAATCGCCCCTACTCCCTTTTCCTACCGGAATGCTGCACAAACCACTCAAATTTATTGTCCTAATACTATTTCTGAATAATAATGATATATTTAGTTGCTATTCTATTTCCCACACTTCCCACACTCCACCTCTGCAAAGATATATATAACAATTTTTAAGATTTGGTATAACCTTTGAACTTACTCCTATACTGCAGTTAATTTTGGCATTAATAACTCAGTAACTTTTCTCCAACAAGCTTTTGGATTACCCCAAACAGGTATATTTGATGCTGCTACTAAGTCAGTATTAGCAGAAGGAAACAATCGAAATACAGGGCGGTAAATGATTAATGAACGGATTGTTTTTCGTGACAAAAAAGTGCCAAAAGACTGCATAAAGATGCGATTAAGATAGCTTTTTTTTATGGTTGGTTAGCTCGTGATTATAGTTTTTGGGGCTATGTGGAAAAGTTTAAAGATAAATAATTAGGAAAAGTATAGTTGAGAAGTTGATAAAATTTGGTAGGCAATAAATACTGATTCAAATTATAAATAACGATTCATTGCCTATATATTTAGTTTGGCTATTTAAATAATATTTGTTAGAGTTTGTAATATAAATACATTTATAAAACTTTCACAATAAAATGATTTTCCTGCCTAATTATCAAATTCTGGCCAAAATTTATGGCAGCGATCGCTCCGAAGTCTATCGGGCTATCCGGGACATAGATGGGCAGATAGTTATTCTCAAAGTTCTCAAAGAAGACTATCCTACACCTTTGGCACTCACTCGCTACGAACAAGAATATAAACTGATTAGTACCCTGAACTTAGAGGGTGTCATTAAAGCATATAGTTTAGAAAAGTATCAAAAGACTTTAGTTATTATTTTAGAAGATTTTGGGGGAGAATCTTTGAGAATATTAACAGAAAAAGAAACATTTAGCCTTCGACAAATTATAGAAATAGCAATTCAAATAACCATCAGTATAAGACAAATTCACTCAGAAAGTATTATTCACAAAGATATTAATCCATCAAATATAGTTTATAACTGCACAACTAAACAATTAAAAATTATTGACTTTGGGATTTCAACCCAGTTAACTAGAGAAAATCCAATCGTCAAAAACCCCAAGGTATTAGAAGGAACTTTAGCCTATATTTCCCCCGAACAAACCGGACGCATGAACCGAGGAATTGACTATCGCACAGATTTTTATTCCCTGGGTGTCACATTATTTCAACTGCTAACTGGAAAATTACCGTTTCAGTGTACCGACCCAATGGAGTTGGTACATTGTCATATTGCCGAAGCAGTGAAATTTCCAGTAGCTCAGGAGGAGCGGGAAATACCAGAAGTATTGCAGGCAATAGTCCTCAAATTGATGGCGAAGAATGCTGAATATCGCTATCAGAGTGTTTTGGGTTTGAAACACGATCTAGAGCGATGTTTACAACAGTTGGAAGCTACGGGAAAGATTAGTTCATTCGAGCTGGGAGAGAGGGATAAAAGCGATCGCTTCCTCATTCCTGAAAAACTTTACGGACGGGAAGCCGAATTACAGACTTTGCTAGATGCTTTTGAGCGGGTCGCTACAGGAGCAAAGGAAATGATGTTGGTGGTCGGTCTTTCAGGAGTTGGCAAAACGGCTGTAATTAACGAAGTTCACAAGCCGATCGTTAAGCAGCGAGGCTATTTTATCAAAGGTAAATTCGACCAATTTAATCAAAACATTCCATTTAGTGCTTTTGTGCAAGCCTTCCGAGAATTGATGGGTGACTTACTTGGCGAATCTGATGTGAATTTAGCTAATTGGAAAGCAAAAATTCTCGAAGCAGTTGGGGAAAACGGGCAAGTCATCGTTGAGGTGATTCCTGAGTTGGAACACATCATTGGTCAACAGCCACCTATTGCTGAAATTTCTGACATTTTAGCGCAAAATCGCTTTAATTTGCTTTTTAGTAAGTTTGTAAGGGTTTTTAGCAAAAAAGAGCATCCTTTAGCTATATTTCTTGATGATTTACAGTGGGCAGATTCAGCTTCATTGAATTTACTAGAGCTGTTGATGGATGACTCTGAGACAGGATATGTATTGGTGTTGGGAGCCTATCGCGATTGTGAAGTGTTTCCTGCTCATCCCTTGATGCTCAGTTTGGCAAAATTACACAAACAGTGCGACTGTGCCGCTCAAACAGACGCTAAGGAAACGCCAACTTCCTTGGGCGGGTTCCCAAGGGGCTGTCGGCGGACGCAGGTTTCGCCCTTTATCAGCCCCGCCGACTTGAAGGCAGTTTGCACTAAAGGCGCACCAAGAGAAAATCAAGGTGTTATCTCTACAATCACTTTGCAACCATTGACTATTGAACATCTAAATCAATTGGTTACTGATACCCTCAGTTGTGGCGAACAACTTGCCCAACCATTGACAGAATTGCTGTATCAAAAAAATCAAGGTAATCCTTTTTTTACCATTCAGTTTTTCAAGAGCCTTTATGAAGATGGTTTGATTTGGTTTAATTTAGAATTTAGTTATTGGGAATGCGATTTGGCAAAGGTATATAATGCTGCAGCCGCCGATGATATCCTGATATTTATGGCGGGTCGTCTCAATAAGTTATCTGATGCCACGCAAAAAAGTCTTAAGTTAGCAGCTTGTATTGGCAATCATTTTGACTTACAGACTTTGGCGCTCGTCTCGGAGCAGTCGGTAGAGAAGACGGCGGCAAATCTTTGGGAAGCATTAAAAGAGAATTTGGTGTTACCAATGAGTGAAAGCTATAAATTTTTCCAAGGGTTTGAACCGAAAGTAGAAGACGCTCAGACAATATCGGTGGGATATCGTTTCTTACATGACCAGGTTCAACAAGCTGCTTATTCTTTAATATCGGAAGAGAAAAAAAGAATAACTCATTTAAAAATTGGGCGACTATTGCTAAATCAGACCGCCATCGAAAATATTGAAAATAAAGTTTTTGAAATTATTAACCAAATGAATCAGGGTTTAGATTTGATTCTGGAGCCATCACAAAAGCGTCAGTTAGCAGAGTTAAATTTCATCGCTGCTAAAAAGGCAAAAATATCAAATGCTTACATATCCGCCTTTGAATATTCTGAGATAGCACTGAGCTTGCTACCAGAAAATTCTTGGCAACAAGATTATGAGTTTGCTTTATCCCTGTATGAATTAGCTGTAGAAACGGCCTATTTGACAGGCAATTTTACCATAGCAGAAACATTAATAAATATATTGTTCGAGCGTGCAGTGGATGTATTGGATAAAGTTAAAGCTTGTCAAGTAAAGGTTCAAATTCTACTCTCCCAAAATCGACTATTAGAAGCTATTCAAGTTGCACTAAAATTTCTTTGTCTTTTAGGTATTAATTTACCTGAAAATCCAGATGAAGTTGATATGGAACGGGCGTTATCAAAAATAAATATTAAGCTGGCAAAACGCTCAATTGAATCATTGATTTATTTACCAATAATGAGCGATAAAAAACAATTAGCGTCAATGCGAATTCTATCTAGTATATTAAATGCAGCTTATTTAGGATTGCCTAATTTACTACCAATTATTGTGGCTAAAGAGGTAGAATTATCTATGAATTACGGAAATATGGATGTATCTCCATCTGCTTATGCAAATTATGGTTTAATTCTTTGTGGTTTTGTTGATGATATTGCTTCAGGATATCAGTGTGGAAACTTAGCAGTCAATCTGTTAAATAAAATCTACTCTAAAGAATTTTATGCTAAAACTATAGAAATTGTTTGTCTTTCTGTGAAACACTGGAAAGAGCATATTAATTCAACATTAGAACTGCTGCTGGAGGGGTATAAAATTGGTTTAGAATCTGGCGATTTTGAATCTGCATCCTTTGCTGCTTATGATTATTGCGCTCATTCTTTTGTTTTAGGCAAAAATTTAACCGAGCTAGAACAAGAAATGTCTAACTATAGTGTGGCTATTAATAAATTACAACAGAGGATGGTGTTTAATTTAAATGAACTTCACCGACAAACTGTTTTAAATTTAATCGACAACAACGAGTCTCCATTTTGTTTAAAAGGAAAGGCTTATGATGAAGAAAAAATGCTGCCAATTCACACACAAGATAATGATTTAAGTTCTCTTGCTTTATTTTATATTGACAAGCTATTTCTTTGTTATTTGTTTGGGGAAATTTATCAAGCTATAGAAATTGCTACTCAAGCAGAATCTTATCTCAAAGGAATACCCGGACAGGTATTTGTGCCTTTATTCTATCTATATGACTCATTATCATGGCTTTCTCTATATCCTAATTTAGAAGAAATAGACAAAGAACGTGCGATGATCCGAATCTTATCTCATCAAACTAAAATGGAAAAATGGGCGGATTATGCTCCAATGAATTATACTCACAAACTTTACTTAATTAAGGCAGAAAAACATCGAGTATTGAGCGAAAATATAAAAGGAATGGAAATGTATGACCAAGCTATTGCTGGAGCCAAAGAAAACGAATATCTCCAAGAAGAAGCCCTCGCTAACGAACTCGCCGCCAAATTCTATCTCCAGTGGGGCAAAGAAAAAGTGGCAGCAGAATATATACAAGAAGCTTACCATTGCTATAACCGTTGGGGAGCATTAGCCAAAACCAAACAGCTCGAAAAAACCTATTCCCAACTTCTGATACCTATACTCCAGAAATATAAACTTCACCCTAATTCCAGGGACTCCAAAACTACCACCACTACCATCCATACAGTCACTACTAACACTTGTACCCTCGACCTCGCCTCCGTCATCAAAGCCTCTCAAGCTATCTCCGAGGAAATGGAACTCCATTCCTTGCTCTCGAAATTAATGCACATTGTCTTGGAAAACGCAGGAGCCAATGTAGGAGCATTAATTTTAAACAACTCTGGCACTTGGGAAATCGCAGCCCAATGCATTAATGGAAACTATGACCTATCAACTATTCCCTTAAAAAATACCAATATCTTACCCAGTTGTATCATTAATACTGTCAAACGGACGCGACAAACTTTGCTGGTCAACAACATCCAACAAGACCAAACTTTTGCTAGAGAGCCAGAGCTGATGCAACAGCAAGCCAAAAGTCTCTGCTGTACTCCTATCCTCAACCAAGGAAAACTCATTGGTTTGCTATATCTGGAAAATAGCCTCACTGCTGGAGCTTTTACTGCTGAAAGAGTCGAAATTTTAAAGATATTGTCATCCCAAGCTGCTATTTCTATTGAAAATGCTAGACTCTACACCAAAGTCAGGGAAAATGAAAGCAGGTTAGGGCAATTTCTTGATGCGATACCACTTGGTATTGGTATTTTAGATACTTCGGGTGATGTCTACTACACTAATCATGCAGCAGAAATATTACTGGGCAGAAAGATGCCAGACCATGTATCTTCCGATCAATTTCCAGACATTTATCAAATCTATTATGCTGGCACTAATGAAAAATTTCCCGCGGGAAATTTGCCTGCTGTACTAGCCTTGGGTGGGGAAAGTGTCAGAATTGATAATATCGAAATGCACCAAGATGGTCGAATTATACCTCTAGAGGTTTTAGGTAAACCTTTGTATAACGAACAGGGAGACATCATTTATGGCATAACGATATTTCAAGATATTACCGAACGCAAACAGGCGGAAAAGATTCTTGCAGATTATAATCAGACTTTGGAACAAGAAATTGCCGAACGTACCGCCCAGCTTCAACAAGCTAATCAGGAATTATTATGCCTTGCTAATTTGGATGGGCTGACTCAGATACCTAACCGTCGCCATTTTGATAAGTCTTTAGTCAGCGAGTGGGAACTGCACCTGCGACAACAGCTACCTTTGTCATTGATTCTGATTGATATTGACTATTTTAAACGTTACAATGACCGCTACGGACATCAAGGCGGGGATGATTGCTTGATTCGTGTAGCACAGGCGATCGCTAGAGTTGCCCAACGTGCAACTGATTTAGTAGCTCGTTACGGTGGCGAAGAGTTTGTGGTTATTTTGCCAAAGACTAATGCAGAAGGTGGGTTACATATTGCAGAGTCTATCCGCACGGGTGTTGCTACTCTCTCCATTCCCCACGCTGAGTCTGAGGTGAGTGAGTTTCTTTCCTTAAGTATTGGGGTTTCCAGTATTATTCCCACTGATAAAGATAGTTCAGAAGATTTAATTGCAATGGCAGATATGGCATTATATGGAGCTAAGAAGCAGGGTCGCGATCGGGTAATTTTGTTCGGTACTATTTAGGGTTTACTGAAAAAGTCTTTTTGTAGAAGGTAGGAGTCATATCATTTCCGGTTGAAGAGTTATACAGCAGTTTTCTAAGTTATGAAATACATATATTGACGATTTTAGGGTGATGGGGTGATAGGGTGATGGGGTGATAGGGTGATGGGGTGATGGGGTGATGGGGTGATAGGGTGATAGGGTGATGGGGGGTGATAGGGTGATGGGAAACAAGTAAAAAATATTTACCCTGTTAAAATTCCGGTTATTCTACCTCACGGGCAACGGGAAGCGCTGTATTCGCGCACCTCGGAAGGGAGTTCTATCGCGCTATTATCCGGACATGATATCAGGAGTCAGGAAGTGTTGTTGCCTAAGTGTCAATTCTTAAATTTTCTCGTTCGCTTCAGCACGCGCGGAGTTTTATCGTTCATTATCCGGACACAATCTCATATCATGTCCGGTTAAACACTTATTATTAAGATAGTAGGGGAGTAGGGACGTTGCATGCAACGTCAACGTCCGTACGGAGTAGGAGAGTAGGGGAGCAGGGGAGTAGGGGAGTAGGGGAGTAAGGAGAATAGGAATATTTGCTGTTGAAGCTAGAGGATAGGTTATTATCTGAAATACGAAAAATAATACTACAGTTATTTCACAAAAGCTTCTCGTTGAGCCAGATAGTAAAAAAGTAATTTTAGATAAAATACCAAATACAAGTAATTATGCTAAGTAGGTCGGCATAATTAAACGACTAAATAGCAATCATTTTTGTTGTCTACTTTTTTGATTAATCTTATCTAATCAAATTTAAATATGCACACACACAATTATTGTTTTTGCGACTTTTTTTCTGCCATCTATAACAGCCATTACGTTCATCATATTCATCCTCAAACATTCTCCCAGATAATTAATTCATGAGTTTTTAATTGATG
>JBARXI010000955.1:0-1978 GCA_049647275.1 Microcoleaceae cyanobacterium | reverse complement strand
CTAGGCAAACTCTTAATCAAAAATTATTAATGAAATGAACTCGAGCTGAGTATAGCAAAATTTACGATCGCCTATTTAAATTGAGTCTGGTTAATTAATAAATTAAGATAAATTTTCTATAGATTATATAGCAGGAAACAGCTCATCTGTGGGAAAAAAATCGGACATGATTCGCTCGCTCGTCAGTCAATTTCCTAACCAACTCTTATCAAGTGCTATATTTTAATGTAATTATAAACTATATAAATCCTATTTGAATCGATAGTTTTTGGTAGTAGATTGTAGGTATAATCCGCAAATAAATACACCGAAATTAATCACATCTGATATCATGTCCGGATAATTAGTGATAAAAAACTTTCTCCTCTTCTTCTTATTTTTTATCCTCTTTTTTATTCCTTTTTCTTCCCTCCTGACTCCTGTACCTCGCCAATCCGACGGCTCCCCTACCTGACTCCTCTCTGCTTATTTATAAGTATTAAACCGGACATGATATGATTTCTAATTGCTATATTTTATCCATCTCATACCACTGGTTATAGACGTAGTTTACGAACTCGCCCCTACAGCTAGTAATTGTTATCGAAAAAACAACCGATCGGCTCAAAGCAGAACACCTAATTAAGAATTAGAATGCTTCTAATATTTTAATTTCATACACTTTAAATCCTTCCCCCCTAGGTAAAGGTCTACCATCTATACCCATTGGATAAGACTCGTAGGCACTCTTTGGTTGATATGGTTTACTATCAACATATTCTCCCTTGATTTCCACTTTTATCCCTACATATTCGGCAAAATCTTCAAAAGCGATCTTCTCTGAAGCACGCAGAATTACACCTTCTTGAGCAGAGCGTTTTTCTATCTCCAATTCCCCAACATCCAATACATAATAATTACCACCACCTGCTATCCAAGACTCAGCAGTTTTATTCCAAGGTTTTTCAATTACTCTACCTGTTAAAACTATCATGGAACGACTTTCTTGAATTTGCATTTGTGTTTGTGTGGTTTGAGAGATTATTGATTTGGTAAATAGATAACCACTCATACCACTTATTACTGCTACAAATAATGATAATACTATCGAAAATACTCTCCAAGTTGTCAATTGTACTTGTATCATTTCTAGCTCTAAGTTCAAACTTAATTTAATTGTTGTTACTTTCAATCTACAGCATTCATAGAAAAAATTCCGGGAGGAAAAGCACCTATTAGACATCTCGATAAAAAGAATGTAGAGAAATTCTATGGCAGGTTTTTACAAGGATAGGTAAAAAGAGCTTATGTAATTTCTAGAGAGGTATGATTGAAAACTCTAGATATAGCAATCCTATTTGAATCGTGAATTTTTGGTGTAGGTATATAGTAGGTAGAGCCAGAAATAAATATACCGAAATTTATCACAACTGATTTATACCAAGAGTGAAAAAAGAATGTTTATAATAATAACGGCAATTAAAATATTTTTGCTTAGAAGTCTCTTTGATTAAAAAAGGATATTCACACTAGGAAATTATATTTAAACAATTTTTTCTGACTCATGTACGGGCAATTCCTGGAAAGCGGAATATTCCGGAGGAAATTGCCCCTACTTCTGACTCCTATAAAAAGTTTAACTATTTGTAGCAAACATTTATCACGCTTGGGATAACAAGTTACTATAGCAATCCTATTTCAGTTGTGAAAAAAAATATCTGGAAATTTAGGGAATAGCATTCCCCCAACTCTCCTTTGGCAAGAGGGAGGAAGGGGTAAAAAAAATAGATAAAAAATAGATTTTTTGATTTCTTATAAATCATTTAGGATTGCTATAATTCAAAAGTGAAAAGTCAAAAATCAGAAATGATTATCAATAAATTCAGGAGGTTGGAAAAACTATAGCAATCTTATTTCAGCCGTAGTATTTTAGTAGTTGTTAGAAGTCAGTAAAGGAGCCGTCGGATTGCCAACCTCTATAAGTCAGAATTTAAACATT
>JBARXI010000954.1:0-23711 GCA_049647275.1 Microcoleaceae cyanobacterium | reverse complement strand
CCTTCTGCCTTCTGCCTACTGCCTTCTGCCTTCTGCCTTCTGCCTTCTGCCTTCTGCCTTCTGCCTTCTGCCTTCTGCCTTCTGCCTTCTGCCTTCTGCCTTCTGCCTTCTGCCTTCTGCTATATATCTATAAAACGTCAGCTTTTGTACAAATATAAAAGACTATTAAATAGGGTTGTGTTTTTTTTCACCTAGTAATAAATGTTGATTTTTTGATGTAAAAGCAATTGTAAAAAAGGACTATCATAAATTGTATATGCGGATACTTGTAACTGGTGCTGCAGGATTGATAGGAAAGAAACTCACCGACCATCTATCTAATATTGGTCATCAAGTTATACCTGTGGGTTTTGTGCAGCAGCAAGAGGGTCTTATTTGTGCCGATTTGCGGGAGGAAGCCACTGTATTTAGCCTTCTAAGGGAGTACACTCCTGACCTGATCATACATCTAGCAGCTCTCAAGAATTTACGCTTCTGCGAGGAAAATAAAGAAGCATCTCGTGCAACGAACTATGGCATCACAGAAGTGCTAACTAGAGCATGTTCAGAATCCGAAACTCGCATGATATTCTTTTCTTCAGATTACGTTTTTGGGAAGTACGATCGGTTCTGGAAAGAGGAAGATTCTCCTTGTCCAATTACCCAGTATGGTATGGACAAAGCAGCTTCTGAGTTTGCGATCCGAGAAAAACTCTCTGACTACGCAATTATACGCACAGCCCAACTCTATGGTTTTCGGGGGGACTTTGTAAGTTTAGTCTGCGAGGCACTAACCTCAGATCGAGAATTGATAGCATTTGCGAACCTTGTGAATTGCCCAACATGGATCGACGATCTTTTTGCCATGTTGGATCAAATCATTTGTCATGGTAGCCAAGGCATTTTTCATTGCGTAGGACCTGAAGCAGTGTCACGATACAAATATGCGTGTGAAATAGCCGAAGCGTTTGCTTTAGATACTTCTTATATTAAAGCCGTAAACCTAGATTTTTCAACCGATATTCGCCCTCCTGTTGTTCGTCTCAACGGTGCATCAACCTATGATGCTCTTCAGGTTTATCCAGGTACATTAAAGGATAATCTTCCTTTTTGTTCTTCATATACTACAATCAAGGGAAATTAACATTGAAAAATTTACGCTCCCATCTGCGTTTACAAGAAGTTATAGAGAGCTTGAATAGTTAGTTCTTGGATGCTCACCATTGTTTATAATTCACACCTATATTCAATAATACCCAAAAATATACATCTCCAATAATTGCTAAAATGGAGGCTAAATCCCTTACTAAGAACCAGTAAAATAATCTTTTTTAGAGATGTTTAATGTTTATCAAAACTCTTTTTAAGCAAACCCTAATTAGACATAAAGCTTAGTTTTCCTTCATTACTTTAACAAAGTGAAACCAAAAATTCTTTTTGTGGAAGATAACATGGTATTTTTTTCTTAAATGAGTAAAAAATCTAGTTTGGCTTTTTCTCCATAAAGGATACATTCCAGATTCAATCTCTTGAATCATAACATTGTAACGTAAATGCCATGGACCTTTAAGTAAGTTAGGGATTGGTGTTTTAAATGTTACAAAATCCAGAATATATCTAAAAACTGAAAATCGCGGTTCAATAAAACACAAAGTTCCACCTGGTTTGAGGATTCGGTACAGCTCATCTAAAGCTTGTTCATACAAGTTAATATGATGGAATACATTCTCTACCAAAACAACATCAAATTGTTCTTGGTTCAATTTAGTCTCTTCAATTGCTCCAAATGAGACATTCAATCCTTTTTTTTGAGCTTCTTGGACCATGTATTCATCAATATCTATTCCAGAAATATTGATATAATTAATGTTTTTCAAAATTTCAATGCGGTCTCCAAAACCGCAGCCAACATCCAAAATTTTTGCAGTTTTTGGAATATTAAAAATAGAGTAATCATACCTAAAATGCTTGTTGACAAACTTCTTGTACTTTTCAAACTATTCTGAGTATTCGGACATATTTTCTATTGTTGAATTTAATTGCTAAGTTATTAATATTATATCTACTTTCACAACTTGATGCTATTTCTATGGTCATTAAATTAGGTTTAATGTGCTTCTGCAAAATGTCAAATGTGTTTCTAAAAATGTCAGTTGACAGTATGAACATCTTCCTTTACTTTATTTTTATGTCCCGGAGGTAATTCAATCGTCAGCACCCCGCTCTAAAGAGACGGGGCTTCATGCCCTGTTAATTTAGGTAGCTGACCAGCCTAAGTCTTAACTGACTACGTTGCATTTAAGAGTCAAAGTTCTCACCTTGGGATGCTTGCCAGTCCCAAGCTCTGAAACCAGATAGTTAAAAGTTTACGAAGGGTAAAGCGGTGCTATCTGGATGCGCCGAAATGCAACATTGGCGAGGCAAACATTACGAGTAATCAGGAGAGACGCAACAATGTCTAACCATGTCTTCGTTTTAGATACAAATCGCCAGCCTTTGACACCTTGCAACCCAGGAGTAGCGAGGTCATTACTCAAGTCCAGAAAGGCATCTGTATTCAGGCGTTACCCATTCACCATTATCTTAAAAAAAGAGGTTAATTCTATTCCTGAACCCTGTCAGATCAAAATTGACCCTGGTAGCAAAACGACTGGCATGGCCCTACTAAATGGGGACAAGGTGATCTGGGCAGCAGAACTAACCCACCGTGGGCAACAAATCAAAAACGATCTGGAGTCTCGTCGGTCGTTGCGCCGTAACCGTCGCGGTCGCAAAACTCGCTATCGTCAACCACGATTTCTCAACCGGACACGCCCTAGGGGGTGGCTACCGCCAAGTCTTAAGCACAGAGTTTTGACTGTACTGACTTGGGTCAAGCGCTTAACACGGCTCTGCGCGATAAGTAGTATTGCTCAGGAGCTTGTCAAATTTGATCTGCAAAAGATGCAAAATCCGGAAATTTCGGGTGTGGAGTATCAGCAAGGCGAATTACAAGGTTACGAAGTCCGAGAGTATTTGCTGGAAAAGTGTGGGCGCAAATGTGCTTACTGTGGCGCTGAAAACGTGCCACTGGAAATCGAGCATATTCATCCACGCTCAAAAGGTGGAAGCAATCGCGTTGGTAATCTGACATTGGCCTGTGCGCCTTGTAATCAGGCCAAAGGAAATCAGGACGTAAAGCAGTTTCTCAATGGCAAGCCCGACTTGCTTAAGCGTGTCCTAGTCACGGCCAAAGCACCCTTAAAGGATGCTGCCGCCATTAATGCGTCTCGGTGGGCGCTGTTTAATGCCCTGAAGTCTACCGGCCTGCCTGTGTCCACTGGATCTGGCGCTCAGACTAAATTCCATCGCCGTCGATTGCGGCTACTGAAAACGCATTGGCTGGATGCTGCTTGCGTGGGCAAGGTTGAAGCTTTAGAAGTTTTGACGACCCAGCCGCTGTTAATCAAGTCCGCTGGGCATGGCCGCCGACAGGTAATTCAAGTTGATAAATACGGATTCCCTCGCCGTAATCAGGCTGGGGAGTTGGTTCGTAAGTCAGCACAAGTAAAGCAGATTAAGGGATTCCAAACGGGGGACATTGTTAGAGCGATTGTCCCCAGTGGCAAAAAGACTGGTGTTTATATCGGTCGGGTGGCAATTCGCTCTAGCGGATCGTTCAATATCAAAACCCCGAACGTCACTGTTGAGGGAATTAGCTTTAAACATTGCTCTTTTGTTCAAAGAAAAGATGGTTACAGCTATTCGTTCTAAGACGGCGGATAAATCCGCTGTGTCGTTTTTCCTCCCCGCGCTAAAGCGACGGGGTTTCCAAACTTATAAGAGGTCATCATGAACAATATACAATCGATTTCCCTCTCTCATAAAACTGTAGAACGAGTGAAATATATATTTCTTGCGTTTTTGTTCATGGTTTTTTTTCTGCTGTTTGTCTTTTCGTTCAGTTGGAGAGTAAGGGGAGATTCAGTTTATCTACACTATACTGCTTATTTAATTAATGAGCATGGTTTTTTGCCCTATCGGGACATCTTTGAAATCAATATGCCAGGTACATACTTATTTCACATGGCAGTGGGGAAAATGTTTGGTTACTCCGATTATGCACTCCGCATGGCCAATATTGCTTGGCTTACAGCAACATTTGTAGTAACTTGGTTGATCATGAAGCCATTTGGGCGGATTACTGCGTTTGCTAGTTGCTTATTATTTGGTATCCTATATTTAGGATTTGGACCATCTATGAGCTTGCAGAGAGAATTCATTGCCATATTGCCCATAGCTACCGCTCTCTTACTTACCATTCGGCGAAAACCTAATCATTCAGTTAATCTGATCAATTTTCTAATTGGAGTACTCTTTGCGTTTGTTGCACTCATCAAACCACCTCTGATCGTCGGGTTTCCTGCTATTATTATTTACAACTGCATAGATGACACCAATGATTTTAAATCCATAAAAAAACTTATCAAACCCTTGATTGTGGGTGGACTTTTTGCACTAGCTGGTTTTCTATTAACCCTAATAATTCCTTTTCTATGGCTTTGGCGAATTGGAACACTTCAAACTTTTTGGGATATTTCTTCGTCATATACACCTCTGTATGCACAGATGTCTGGAGACCTTCAGTTTCGGGACACTTTTTCTCATGTTCAACATATTTTATCTCGTTTTCAAGAGTTTAAACATTTTGGTATTTTATTTATAGCTTCTATATTTGGAGTGTATTTTGTCTTTAAAAGATCTACATCTGTTGACACAAAAAAGCTGTCTATATTATTGCTAGTACTTTCTATTTGTTATACCATATATGCTAGCAGTGGTGGTAAAGTATGGTTGAACTATTTTCTACCATATATGTACTTTGCCAGTTTAGGTACAGCAATTGTTCTCTATTCACCTGCTTTATTTGCGAAATTATATCGTCCGAATATTATTCCTGTATTAGTTTTTATTATTTCTTCAATAATAGTACTTGAATATAATGTTTTTCCAAAAGAATATATTACTTTCCCTAAAATACAGATTCAACCTAAACAAAAATACGAGATAAAGGCGGAGAAAAGAGAAGACGAAATAGTTGCCTACTTAAATGATAATTTGTCACCAACCGATAAAGTTCAACCACTAAGTTGGGCCCAAGGTACTATAGAGGCAATGCTTGCTTCAAAAGCGGTCCTTGCAACTCCCTATATTGCCGATTTTCAATTTTATCACCATGTATCAAACCCATATATCCAAACATTGAGACAAGATTTTATCACAAAGTTAGAGGAAGAAATGCCAAGATTTATTATTGATGTCTACGCCGATCGAAAAATATCAGGATTAGACACATCGTATGAATTCCCAGAATTAAAAGATTTTATCAAACAACATTATTATAAAGATTATACCGGAAGTGATTTTGATATTTATCGCAGGCGCGATGACTCTTGAGACTATGGACAACGAATTGCATCGTGTGAAGACTTTTAAAATTTATGTTTCAATTGCATCTATATAATTAACTTTTTGAAAAATGCAAATACTAGAGAGAGTATTCAAATATGAAAAATAAGCGTTGTATGAACTGCCATAGTGCAAATTTGGAGCGGTTTATCGATCTTGGTAACCAGCCCAATGGTAATGTTTTTCCAAGTTTGAATGAGATCGATGAGGAACAGGCATTCCCTTTTGTTATGTCAGTCTGTACTGATTGTTGGCAGGTACAGTTGGAAGAATTTCCTTCTGTTGATTATATGTTCACGAATCACCCATATATCACTGGCTTGAATCAACCAGTGGTTTCCCACTTTGAGGAACTTGCGAATAATACCATAGATAAATTCGCTATCCCAGCAAACAGTCTTGTGCTTGACATTGGTGCAAATGATGGAACTCTGCTCTCCAAATTTCGCGATCGTGGTATGCGAGTGTTTGGCATAGATCCCTGTAAGCAAATCCTTGAAATGGCTGAAAATCAAGGAATTACTGTTTTTGAGACCTTTTGGAATAGGGAAAGTGCTGAGGCAATTAAACGTCTTGGAATCTACCCCGATTTAATCACTGCTACAGCTGTTTTCTACCATGTGGAAGATATTCATAGCTTTGTACAAGGTTTAGAGTTGATTATGGGGAAGAATACAATCTTTTGTACCCAATGTGTGTACCTGAAAGATATTATTGACAAGCTGCAATTCGACCATTTCTATCATGAACACACCATGATTCATGCAATTACTCCTCTCAAACGTCTTTTCTCCCAATATGGCCTGCGATTGCTAGATGTTGACTTGTATCCTATTCATGGTGGTTCTTTTGTGTTGTATGTTGGTAGAGAAGAATCGGATTTTCCTAGCACAAAAAAAATTGATGAGGCGATCGCTGAAGAAAAACAGTTTGGCCTTGAACAACTACAAACATACCTAGACTTTTCTAAGCGTGTAGAAAAAAACAAAGAAGAGCTTATTTCACTTCTGACACAGATCACTAATACAGGAAAACGGGTGTTTGGACTTGGTGCCCCTCTCAAAGGAAGCACCTTGCTCAATTACTATGGCATCGGACCCGATCTCGTCGAATGTGTTGTCGAAATCAATCAGTACAAAATTGGTCGATACACCCCCGGCACCCATATTCCCATTGTTAACGAGGATGCGATTGATGAGCAGCCAGATTACTACTTACTCCTATCTTGGAATTTCCTAGATTTCTTTATTGAGAAATTTGCAGACTATCTGAACTCTGGTGGCAAGTTCATTATTCCACATCCCACTGTCACAGTTATTGGCAAAGAATAGGGGCGTTGGTAAATAAAGGTATGAAAATAAAAATTGAACAATATCAAATATTTGTTATTCAATAGTTTAGGAATTACCAAAAAATACAAATCATACCCTAATTTACCAACGCCAGAATAGGATATAAGCAATATTAGGAAGACATTTTTTTCGTTATGAAGACATCGCTCATTATTCCGTTTAAGAACGAAGTGGCATACGCTAGAATAACCATGGAAAAGGTATATGCATACTTGTCGGAACGTGAAATTGACTTTGAACTTGTTGCAGTTGATGACAGTACTGATGAAACTTGGGAGATTCTTCAATCTTTTGAGGGGGAACACCAAAACGTTGTCGCAGTGAAAGGAGGGGAGCCTCCGGGATATGGGAAAGCCTTACGAAAAGGTTTTAGTGTCGCTACTGGAGACATTATTATTCCGTTTAACGGCGATTTCTGCGATTCACTTGACGACGTAATCTCCTATATCAAGCTGATTGAAAACGGGAATGATATGGTCTTTGGATCGCGGTTTATGACTGGGGCAAAAGTCAATGACTCCTCTGTGACAAAAGATTTTCTCTCCCAGTTAGGTAATATCTTTCTTCAGTTGCTTTTCCAGACAAACTGTAGCGATCTAACCAACTCTTTTAAGGCTTATAGAAGAAAGGTTTTGGATGAAATTAAACCAACTGCTGACGGGTATAATATTGTAATAGAGATTCCTTTAAAGGGCATACTCAAAAAATATAAGTACACAACAATTCCCGTGATTTGGTCTGGTCGAAAACATGGACGCTCAAAGATGTCTGTTATTAAATCAATCCTAACTTATCTTTTTACTGCCTTCAGAATTAGATTTGAAAGTATTAAATGAGTAATTGATAAACTTGTTTGTAGTTGGAGTTTTGTTATACTTGAGGGATTTTTTTTGCACCATTATTAAGCTAGTATTTTTATTTGGAATTGCTCAATTAAGTAGGTAGGCACAAAAAAGCTTAACTATATCAATATTTGTCAACAGCTTATCATTAGTAACATTTAATAAAAATATATGGAACTTAATAAAGATATTATAGGTTATATCAAAGGAGGACAATTTAGTGGTAATATCAATTTTCTTATTCCAAAAGATAGTAAAATACCTGGACGAATGGAATTCGTGGAACAACTCGTACAGGGTAAAAAAGTGCTACATATTGGATGCCTAGATCATTTACCTTTAATTAAAGAAAAAATAAAAAAAGGATTATGGTTTCATCAACGGTTAACCAATGTTGCTTCTGAATGTGTAGGAATTGATATTGATCGAAAGGGAATTGATTATGTTCGTTCTGAATTAGATATCTCAAATATATATTATGGAAATTTAGAGACAAATGACAAAATCGAAACAATATCTTCTCAACATTGGGATTATGTTGTTTTTGGTGAAGTAATAGAACATTTAGATAACCCTGTATTTTTTTTACAAAAGTTTATTAGTGTTTATCAAGATAATTTTGAGCAAATAATTATTACAGTTCCCAATTGTTATAGATTCGAGAATATATTGGGAATGTTTCAAAATACAGAAACAGTTAACAGCGATCATCGATATTGGTTTTCTCCTTATACAATTTGTAAAGTGATTTATCAAGCGGGTTTAAACGTCACTCAATTACAGATGTGTAAATTTATTAATTTAGCTGGTTTAAGAGAAAAATTAAAGGATGTTTTCCGCAATGCATATCCAATTACGGCAGATACAATTGTTGTTATTTGCCATAAATAAAGAGAATAGTTTTGCTAAAAAATAAATGATTAGGTAGCTAAGATTGTTTGAGCAAAAAGTCAGTTAAAGCCGATTTTAATTGATAATTAGGTTGATAGTTTAATTGAGAGATAGCTTTGGAAATATCAGCTTGTGAATGAATAATATCTCCCAATCGAGGAGCTTGAAAGTTAATTGATTCTGTCCATTGTGGAAAAAACTGTTTTAACTCACTTAAAAATTCTAATAAAGAAATAGCTTTCCCTGTACCTATATTACAGGTTATACTTTGTCCCATATCTAATTTTGTGACTAAAGCTAAATAAATACTATTAACAATATCTTTAACATAGACAAAATCTCTGGTTTGTTTACCATCCCCAAAAATAGTAATTGGTTGATTATTTTTCATGGCATTAATAAAAATAGAAATTACTCCTGAATAAGGAGAGGTTGGATCTTGCCTTGAACCAAAAACATTAAAAAAACGTAAATTTACGGCAGAAAAATTATATTGAGATCCAAATAAATTAATATATTTTTCCCCACAAAGTTTGTGTAAACCATAAGGAGAAACAGGTTCTGTAGGATGATTCTCTGTAATAGGTAACTCTATAGGATTTCCATATACTGCCGCAGAACTGGCAAAAACAAGTCGAGAAATTTTCAAAGTATTACATAACTGAATCAAATGTAATATTTCGGATATATTATTATGATGAGTTTTAATTGGTTCTAACCAAGAATTATTGACCGAAGGTGTAGCTGCTAGATGAATAATTCCGTCAATATGGTTAGCAAAGTCTTCGGGCTGACATTTACTAACACTTTTATTAATCAACCTAACTTTAGGAGGTAAATTGGTTAATTTTCCCGATGTTAAGTTATCAACAATAGTTATTTGATAATCTTTTTCTAATAAAAATTCGGAAATATGAGAACCAATAAATCCAGCTCCACCTGTAATCATAATGTGCATAAGTTTACCCTCTATTTTCTGATTCTGATTTAAACGGAATGTTCTGAATTTTCAATTTTAAATTCTTTTTATTTTAGTGAATATTGCATAAATATTAAGAATATTTTGAGCAGCTATAATTAATTCAAAGATTACTTAAATAGAACTAAATTTGAGTAGATGATTTATGATTAGAAACACTTATAACTTCCAAATATTTTTTAGCCGCATTTTCTTGAGTAAATTGTTGTAACCAGTCCGAATCAATTGTTTTCTGATTCCCGTCTAAAACCTTGACAATTGCCTCTGCCATCGTATTGAAATCTCCGACAGGTACAACATCTCCAAATGTACCGTCAGCTAAAATTTCTAATACACCTCCTTTAGCTTTGGTTGAAACCACCGGGGTATTTAATGCCATTGCTTCTACTAATACAGTTGGTAAACCTTCTCGAATCGAGGATAAAACGAAAACAGAAGCTTTTGCTATATAAGCATAAGGATTGGTGACAAATCCAGGCATTAACACATCTTTATCTAACCCTAACTCTTGGATTAATTTCTCTAGATTTGATCGCTCTTCCCCTTCCCCTAAAATCATTAATCGAGTATTTCTTTGTTTTCTTACTAGAGCAAAAGAACGAATTAAAGTAGGAAAATCTTTTTCTTGACATAACCTTCCCACTCCTAAAATAACTGGTGGTTGTTCATCTTTAAACCAAGAATGATTAAGAAATTCTTGAGCTTTATCCCATAAATTTACATTAATTATCGGATTATAAATAGTCTTAATTAAATTGGGTTTCAACTTAAATTCTGTCTCTAAATCTCGTGCTAATCCGTGAGACACCGCAATAATATTATCAGTCCAAGGATAAAACAAACCCACTAATAAGGGCAATAACCTTGTTTGAAAACCAGACACAAAATTATTAGTAGATTGCTCGTAATTTTTCAGTTCAATCAATAAATGGTCATGCTCTACTACTGTTAGCTTTGTCGGCACATTAGCTATAGCTTTGGCTAGTATAGCAAATACATTATACATCCATAAATTAGAGACCAAAAAATCTGGTTTTTCTGTCCGTAAATAATCAGAGATTGGACTGATAATTCTCAGAGCATTTTTCAATCTAGCATCTGGTATTGGTTTTTTCAGGTCAATAACTCTTACCTCTGGAGGAAGCTTTGACAAATAAGGGCTTGCTTCTAAAGTCAATACAA
The DNA here is from genome assembly GCA_049647275.1 of Microcoleaceae cyanobacterium. Classification (GTDB taxonomy): domain Bacteria; phylum Cyanobacteriota; class Cyanobacteriia; order Cyanobacteriales; family Microcoleaceae; genus JASJEE01. The sequence continues at coordinate 13,038 of JBARXI010000954.1, read as the reverse complement.
CCAAATCAATCAGAAAATTCTGCTTAATTATTGAATTGATGAGATTAAGAGTAACGTTGGGAATGCCGCCAAACCTTAAGTCTGACAATAAAAAAGTAATCCGTTTAGGATGATTCATTTGATTTGTTTTTGCCTCATAAAAATCACTCCATTAGCAGTTATTGAAATTGCCACAAAGTATTCCTTAGATAAACCAGTACACTCAGAAAACTTCCCCAATAAAATTCTAATTCAAAGTTAGCAATTAAATCATGCTTCAATTCTCCACGATAGCGAATATAATAGTTAATTATTCTTTTCAAGTTACCGAGTAAAGTTCTGATTAAAATTAATGGTTTCTGCCAATTTTGAGCATTAATCATTAGCAACTGACAAGTAGCTAAACCACAGCCACGGGCTAACTTTAGTAAATAATCTTTTTCTAATCGCCACTTGGGAATTTGATGATATGTTTCCATGGCAGGATTATACCAAATTTCCCAGCCTGCTTTATGCAAATATAACAATATTTCATAGTCTTCGCCTCCCAACATTGAACCGTTAATTCTTCCCTTCAAAGATAAACTAATGGGAATACTTTCAACCCAGGCTTGTTTGCGTACAACTAAAGCTGCGGTTGTTGGTAATCGGAGATTTTCTGGTTCAAATAAATGAGCAGTTAAACCATGTTCTCTAATTGATAGATATTGTTCAATCTTCTTAAAGTTTTCTGGTGGTTCGACTTCAAATTCACCATGAATTTGTCCACTATATGCTCCAGCTTGAGGATACTTTTGAGCAAAACTATAAGCAGTAGCAATCCAGTTTGAAGTAGGAAAATTATCATCATCTAAAAAACCAATTAATTTAGCTTCTGCTTCTTTAACGGCTCTTTGTCTAGCAAAAGTTGCTCCTTGCTTTGGCTCAAAAAAATATTTCAAAGGAACTGATTCTAACCAATTTGATTGATAATATTTAATTACCTCGGCTGTTTTGTCACTACTGTTATTATCAACAATAATCACTTCCCAGGAAATATCCTCAGTTTGATTTTGTTGACGGATTTTATCTAACAGTTTTGGAAGTCGCTCTGCACCGTTATAGGTGGGAATTGCCACTGTAAAGTCTATTGGTTTAGCCATAATTTAGACAATAGTCGGTTATCAAATAGTATATACCTAATAATACTTATAAAATTCTTACTTTCTGTAAATTTTTGGGCGTTGCCGAATCAAGGGATGAATCTTTTGGAGCAGGTAAACCCAATGTTTTACTTCCTCTTTACTCCAAGCCTACAATTCATCCTGCAAATATGCAACGCCAATTTTTGATGAAGATAGAGCTAATTTAGATGAAGATTTGATAAAATTGAGGCATTAACTGTCTGCAGATAAACAATATGTAAACATTCAGGTATCAGCTATCAGCCATCAGCTATTAACTCATTACTTTTGAAGCAGGAAGGAATCAGAGTTGAAAGATTTCAGAGAATTAAAAGTACGAAATACATTAGCTAGTTGCTCACGACTCGATATTACTCAAATCCTCAAACTACTAATTCCTGAAAGCTGACGGCTAATGGCTGTTTGCGCAGCATTCCGCAGGAAATGCTTACAACAATATTTTGGGGAAATTAAGACTTATTCAAGTAGCCATTTTTCCACAAATAGAAAGGACTTTTCAAACTACTAATATATAATTCAAGTTCACAAGTGGCCACTACATCTGTTCTTAACTTCAGACCATATTTAAGTAAATGCCCAACAATTTTACGAATGTCATTTGCCATATAAGCTAATAAAGCTAATGGTTTTAACCATGGTTTTACACTTAACATTCGGGTGACATAACGACTTAAACCTATACCACGGAAAAAACTAATTAAATAATCTTTTTCTAGTCGATGTTTGGGGATTTTGTGAATTACTTCCATTGCCGGATTATACCAAATTTCCCACCCTGCTTGTTGAATATAACTAATAGTTTCTGTGTCCTCACCAGTTAACATTGAACCTGGTACTCTACCACTCAATACGCAGTGCCTTGGAACACTTTCTAACCACGCTTTCCGACGGACTACTAATCCGGCAGAAGGAGGAATTACCTTTGTTTTAGGTTGATATAACAATGGTTTATCGCCCTTTTCGGTGATGGCAAAAAATGGTTTAATTCGGTCAAAATTAGGTGGTAGTTCTCCTGCAAAATCTCCGTGAATTTGACTGGCATAAGCTCCTGCTTGAGGATATTTTTGAGCAAAACTATAAGCAGTAGCAATCCAATTTGAAGCAGGAAAATTATCATCATCTAAAAAACCAATTAACTCACTTGCTGCTTCTTTGACTGCTCGTTTTCTCGCAAAATTTGCTCCTTGTTTAGGTTCAAAACAATATTTTAAAGGAACTGATTCTAACCAATTTGATTGATAATATTTAATTACCTCGGCTGTTTTGTCACTACTGTTATTATCTACAACAATCACTTCCCAGGAAATATCCTCAGTTTGATGTTGTTGACGGATTTTATCTAGCAGTTTTGGTAGTCGCTCTGCACCGTTATAGGTAGGAATTGCGATTGTAAAGTCTATGGGTTTGGTCATATTTTGGAAATAGTGACTTATGGAAGTTTTTATAGTATGTGCGACAGATTTTTAATACAAATAGTTAGCTTGTTTGTAGGAGCGAGCGTAGTCGGGGAAATTCATAGAAATTCATAAATTTTCCGTACACTAATCACTGAGAAATAGTTTCTATGTATTTGACTGAGTGAGGCTTAATTTTTATGTAAGCATTCAGCCGTCAGCTATCAGCTATTAACTCATTGCCTTTGAAGTCGGAATCAGAATTGACAAATTTCAGACAATTAAAAGTACGAAATGTATTAGCTACTTACTCACAAGCCAAATATTACTCAAATGCTCGAACTACTAATTCCTGATTAATAGTGTGATAGAAGTTAAACGAATCCCCCCTAACATTATTATTGCTGTTGGCGGTAGCCTTACATTAGCAATAAGCTGACCGCTAATAGCTGAATGCTTACATTTTTATCTCTCTAAGAGGCTGTTTCTAAACAAAATCTTAAGACAGCAAGCCGTGCTTAATATTCGGGTTCTTTGGTGGGTTACGGCGGACAGTTTTAACTCTTGGTTGGCCATGGTTGATTTTCCCGCCTAACCCACCCTACATCATGGTTCAACAATTAATAATTAACAATTAATAATTATTAATTACCTCTCCTTAAAAGAAGAAGATTGGCGAAAAGGATTTTTTTTATTTATTCTTTAAAGAAGAGGCTTTAAACCTTGATTCTTCAGTAATATTCTTTTTTTACGCTTGGTCTTACACATATCATACGGATAAATATTCTACTATCTGTAAATTTTTGATGAAGATATGGTTAGTTAATGTGAAAATTTTATGAAGTTGCTCGATTAACTATCTAGACACAAACAATATTTTGGGGAAATTAAAATCTCTGGCTTGTTTGTAAAAATAGTTCGGAAATCTTTTGAGCTAATTGAATATGTAATTTATGGCTAGCTTTGTCAGCTAAATAATGAGCTTGGGGAAAACTTCCAAGTAAACTTAAATCTTGGTCTTACACATATCATACGGATAAATATTCTACTATCTTTAAACAATTAATAATTAATAATTAATAATTACCTCTCCTTGAAAACGGATAGGATTGACTAATCATGAAAATTTTTTCTCTCTTGGTCGATTGGATATGGCGAGGAGACCCGCTCTTACAGAGCCGCTCCGAAGATCGCCATCCCATCCTACGGAATGCTGCGCAAACGACCGCTTGTTTATCCTTGCTCATGAGAGGCTTTAAACCTTAATTATTCGGTAAATTTTTGATGAAGATATGGTTAGTTAATGTGAAAATTTTATGAAGTTGGTCGATTAACTATCTAGACACAAATAATATTTTGATAAAATTAAAACCTCTGGTTTGTTTGTAAAAATAGTTCGGAAATCTTTTGAGCTAATTGAATATGTAATTTATGGCTAGCTTTATAAGCCAAATAATGAGCTTGGGGAAAACTTCCAAGTAAACTTAAATCTCCGATGAAATCTAACATTTTATGACGTACAGGCTCATTGACAAATCTCAAAGGTGGATTTAACCATCCAGACTCACCACAAACCAGAGCATTATCTAAAGTACCACCTTTGATTAAACCAGCTTCTCGTAATTGGTCAATTTGATGGGCCAAGCCAAATGTCCGAGCCGGGGCAATAGAGTCAGCAAAAGTTTCCGTTTCTGGAGACCAACTATGCCACTGATTAGCGATCGCTGGTAAATCAAAATCTATGCCGTAACTAAACCGAGTTTCAGAGCTAGGTAAAGCAGCCACAAAAGCATCACCCTGGTATATCCAGATTGGTTGAGTTATTAGGGGTAGGGTGTGAATATTAGTTCCTGTATCCTGATAATAATCAGTGTCTTGGCTATTTTTTTCTTCTTGGTCTTTTACTTGGACTAATCCTACAGAAGCGATCGCCTCTACCCAGAGTTTGGCCGAACCATCTAAAAGGGGGACTTCTGGCCCATCAATTTCGATTCGAGCATTATCTACCCTCATTCCTGCCAAAGCAGCTAAAAGATGTTCTACAGTACGAATACGAACATTTTCTATACCAAATTCTGTGGAAAGAGTGGTAGAAATAACAGAAGAAACTCTAGCTGGAATGACTGGAGAATTAGGCAAGTCAACCCTAACAAAATACCTACCTGTATTTCTAGGGGCTGGCATAACTTTAATCTGAGATTTTATACCACTATGTAAACCCACTCCCGACTGTGAAAATTCTGCTGCTAAAGTGTGTTGATAATTCATATTATTGTTATATTTTTTTTCAACTATTAACCAATGTTTAAACTCTGCCGAAAATTGACTTTTTTTCAGATAATTACACTCAGACTATGCATAACAATTTCAATTATTTTTGCATCGATAAGTATATTTTTTTATCGGATATAGTAATCATAATTTTTTTGTAAATCATCCAAACCTAATGTGATACAGCAAATTCCAGGTATGTGAAGTACAAATATTAAATATAAAACCTTTGTAGCACAGGCATCTTGCCTGTGAGAAGTGTACCTCACTCAGACGGAATCCGCTGTATAACTCTACTATTTTTTGATTTTTTGCTTACTAATGATTAGCAATAGCTACTTGATAGCTCTTACCAACTTTCTTGAGATTCAAAGAATTACAAGACTTTAAAAAATCTGGAAATTTACTGGTTAATTTTAACTGTTTCATAATTTTAGTAATAGAATTACCATATTGTTTTTGAAATTCCGTGCCAATATTAGAAATAGAAATGTAGCCACCAGTAATATTAGCAGTTAAAACTTTAACAATTTTCACCAATGCTTTTTCCAATGCTTCTGGAGACCTAATTATCTGTGAATTTAAAGTCTGTGCATTTTGAGCGATCGCCACTTTATATTCTTTGCTTTTTGAGATTTTTTTCACTCTAAATTTAGGAGATAATTTCAAAAAATTATCCAAGCTACTATCAATTTTCAAATGCTCTAACATCTGCTCCATATCCTGCCCAAATATTTCATTAAATTTTTCCTTGACTAACTTTAAACTGACAAAAACTTGATTATCTTTGACTGGAATATTAGAGATAATTTTCATCAATTCTTGCTCAAACTTAGCTTGAGAATTAATCTTAGCCAAATCAACCTTATTTGACTGAATATTTACCTCATTTTCAACCAATTCTGTAGCAATATTGTTACTCTCCGAAATATCAGGTATCTGGGAAAAAATATGAGGTAATATATCCGGTTTTTCATCCACAGAAATTTCACATCGCTTCTCAAATAAACTGACAACAAGAGACAACTGAGATATACGCTGACTAATTGACTCATGTTCCATTTCCAATAACTCTCTAATCTCCTCAACTAACCCTTCTAACTGTGGAATTTCTCTTGCCATTTCCAGAGAATAATGCCTCACTTCTAAAGTATTTCGATTTTCTATACTCAAAATATTACTTACTTGTCTTTTCACCCGATAAACAGTCAAACCTTGATTTTGTAAACCATTACAAAGGTGAGTCAATAACCAATCAGAAGAACAAACAAAAACAACTTTAGCATCAGAATATTGCCTACCAATAGCTGCCCCCATTGTCATCATTTGAGCATCAGCACTATTTTTACCTTCAGGAACATGAATAAGTTGATACCCACGCTCAAAAAGTTCCCCATCATACTTGCTCAAACTAGAATTTTTCCAGTTAGCAAAAGCAATTTTAACCTGTAAAGAATATTCAGAAATACTAGCCAAAAATTTCTCTGCATTAATATCAATTTTGAGATTTTCAACATCTAATAATAAGATAGCAATTCCGGGTGCTTTAGCTAAAGTAGCTGACTCAAATTGATTATTAGTAACAGAAAGCCTCGACTCCATCGCCGATGCAGAAAACTGTGCCATAAACTGCCGACCACAGTCTTTACAAAAATAGCGTTGACGACCTTTTGGGCGACCATTTTTGCGTAAAGATGTAGAGCCACAAGTAGGACATTTCATTTAAGTAAGTCACAAGTCAACATTCAAAAGTCAAAAGAATTTAATCTCATATTGAATAATGTAATATGATGAGCTTGAACTATTAAAATTATGGCCCGCGATTTAAGAGGATTCCTGAAAATTTTAGAAGACCGGGGACAACTATACCGGATCAAAGCCCTAGTTGACCCCGACCTGGAAATAGCAGAAATTTGCAACCGAATGCTACAAAAAGGTGGCCCTGGTCTCCTATTTGAAAATGTCAAAGGGTCTGACTACCCCATAGCAATAAATTTGTTGGGCACAGAAGAAAGGGTATGCTGGGCAATGAATATGGAAAAACCCCAAGAATTGGAAACCTTGGGTAAAAAACTGGGAATGCTCCAACAACCCAAACCACCAAAAAAGATTTCCCAAGCCGTGGAATTTGGCAAAGTTTTGTTTGATGTTGTCAAGGCAAAACCAGGGCGCGACTTTTTCCCCCCTTGTCAACAAGTTGTCGTTGAAGGAGATAGTCTCGACTTAAACCAAATTCCGATGATTCGCCCCTACCCCGGAGATGCAGGTAAAATTATTACTCTCGGTTTGGTTATTACAAAAGATTGTGAAACAGGTACACCCAACGTAGGGGTTTATCGGTTGCAGTTACAGTCGCGTAATACTATGACAGTGCATTGGTTATCCGTCCGTGGTGGGGCGCGACATTTGCGAAAAGCAGCAGAAAATGGTAAAAAATTGGAGATAGCGATCGCTCTAGGAGTTGATCCATTAATTATTATGGCTGCTGCTACTCCAATTCCAGTAGATTTGTCAGAGTGGCTATTTGCTGGACTGTATGGAGGTTCAGGCGTAAAATTAAATAAGTGTAAAACCCTAGATTTAGAAGTGCCGGCAGATTCAGAATTTGTACTAGAAGGTACGATTACTCCTGGGGAAATGTTGCCAGATGGCCCTTTTGGCGACCACATGGGTTATTACGGTGGAGTTGAAGATTCTCCCGTAATTAAGTTCCACTGTATGACTCACCGTAAAGACCCGATTTATTTAACGACTTTTAGTGGAAGACCGCCGAAAGAAGAAGCAATGATGGCGATCGCTCTTAACCGGATATATACCCCCATTCTCCGACAGCAAGTTTCAGAAATTGTTGATTTTTTCCTCCCTATGGAAGCTCTGAGTTACAAAGCTGCCGTAATTTCTATTAAGAAAGCATATCCAGGTCAGGCACGAAGAGCAGCATTAGCTTTTTGGAGTGCTTTACCACAGTTTACTTATACAAAATTTGTAATTGTGGTGGATGAGAATATTAATATTCGCGACCCGCGTCAGGTAGTATGGGCAATTAGCTCTAAAGTCGATCCTTCTAGAGATGTGTTTATTTTGCCGAATACGCCTTTTGATAGTTTAGATTTTGCTAGCGAGAAAATTGGTTTGGGTGGTCGTATGGGAATAGATGCGACTACAAAAATCCCTCCTGAAACTGACCATGAGTGGGGTGCAGCTTTAGAGTCTGACGCAGATGTCGCTGCAATGGTGGATAGACGTTGGGCTGAATATGGGTTGGATGATTTGAATTTGGGGGAGGTAGATCCGAATTTATTTGGATATGAAATTCGGTAATTCTCTTGAGCAGTAGCAAGAAGTATTGAGTCTAAAACATTAGCATACCTGAAACTCCATGCAATAAACAAAAAAAACCGGGAGGAAGTTAACCAACTTGTTTTAACGGCTGGTTGAATAATATAGAATCCGGGTAATTAGTTATCGTATCGCTGAGAAGTCTCCGAGTCAGGAGTCTCCGAGTCAGGAGAAACAAAGGATTTGAATAGCATGAATTATATAATTCGTATTCAATATAACATCTGTTATTAAGAGGAAGTAATTTTGCGATTACTGTATAACCGGATTTTATATAAGGAGCCAAAAATAAGTTATACAAATTTTATCTGAGATAAATGATAAATCCTGAAATCTACCTTTCATAAAAAAAACTGTTCAGGTTATTGTTATATCATGTCCGGATAATAGCGTGATAAAAAAACTTTCTCCTCTTCTTCCTTTTTCTTCTCTACTGACTCCTTTGTGCTTATTTATAACTATTCAACCGGACATGATATTAGACGTTAAAGGTTAATCTTTGAGCTTTGCGCCAATTGATTTCCTTCCATTCCACCATCAGATTATTCTATGTTTTAGACTGATTCATTGTTACTGTGACTATTTCTTTGGAGTTACCGTGAGTACTTGTGCATATTTAATCCATTAGTAATCCATTAGATATATCTCTGGGAAAAAGATATAGATTTTGTGCAGGAGTAGGCAACAGCTAATCTGCTCCGTACGGCAACAGGTAAGATATTTTTACGAAAAAGGAAGGATTTTTTAGGGTGACTTTTTCTTTCCGATTCCGCTCTAATTAAAAGGTTTATTTATTTTCCACGCCTATGTCTATTACAGATTGGCATTAGCTTTTTACTCAATGATGCCCTGATAAAACTTGCGATACGGCTGACGCCACACTCCGCGATCGCCAGATTTTTTTCTAATCACAAATTTGTATCAATTGACTGATAGAGCTTCTAGAGATTATCCACCCCGATAGTGACAAAAGAGGGATAAGGATTAAGGACTCAGCAGTCAAAAGTCAGGTGGGAGTAGCGATCGCCAACTGGAGGAAGAATAAATATTTATACTTAATTTCTTTCTTATGATATGACTTTCAGGAAGGCCTACACAGATATTAAGAGAGAAAAATAAATAGCAAGTGACCAGCTTTTGTGCTGTAGTGTATATTACAAATTGACCTGCCGAATGTGGGTAACAAATTAAAGTTATGATAGCTGTTGACAAATTAAATCTAATATTGCTAAAATGTCAGACATTGCTACAATGGGATTTATTCATTTAAACTAAACCCGTTGTTCTTAGAGTCAAATAAAAAGAAAAAACTAGCAAACCATTTAGTTTCTTCAAATTTACTCAAAATTAAGTTTTGTTTTGTGATCCGATAAGTTTAACTAACTTATAATTTTAGCTGAGATTAAGCTATCATAAATAGATGAGTTATACTGTGGTTTAGTAATTAACTCATAAGTTTAAACCCACCAAGTTCTAATCTCCAGCCAAGTCAGCTTTTATAAAAAATCTTCGGTAAGTTGGAAACCACAGTCTTTCAAGCATTGGAATTGATACGACTAGATTGGTTTTAACCCATCATCAAAGTTGTATTCTAATAATCAAACCGCCAAGACATAGTGACCTCATGAGTCATGGTGAAAGCTCGATATCTAATGGATGCTTCAGTTAAATGGTAGTTAACCGAAAAGGTAGCTCGGTGTAATAATTACACTCTGTTTCCAGCCGTTAGACAGCAAGTTGTACGCGACTAGCGAGTGAATAAAAAAAGATACTTAGAAGTAGCCTCAATCCTCTTTGACCGGAGAGATTAGTGGTAATTAACACTGTAAGCGTAAGCTGCTGCACTCTTACTACAGTATCATGCTGACAATGTAGCCCTTCCGCCTACAGCATAATTCGTAAACGAGCAATGTTGAAATTTTGGCTTTAGCAATCTTTCGAGAACCTCTAAAGAATCCACGCGATTTTAACCCGTGGAGTGTAAAAAAAAATAGATGAGTTATACTATGGTTTAGTGATTGACTCATAAGTTTGAACCCACCAAGTTCTAATCCCCACCTAAGTCAGCTTTCATAAGTAAAACTTCATTTAAGCAAGCAGTCTGTAAAGACCTTCTAAAGAATGAACTCTACTAATCAATAATTCCTAGATGTGTCTGTCTAAAGAATGAACTCTGCTAATCAATAATTCCTAGATGTGTCCGTTCGTATATTAGTTTTGAGTTTTGAGTTTTTTGTAAAATTTAATAAAAGTCTGGTGAGAACAACCAATAGAGAACACTGACAATATCTTCTACTGATTGCTCAGTCACCGACTTGTTGATGCCTTTCGATCTTTGAAAATTGAATTACCACCAGAAGCAGCAATTCTGTGTGGTTCGTTTGTGGTTCAGTTTTACTAAACTTAGCCACCCAAACCAACATGGATATACATAGACACCTATTATATTATAATAGACTATTTCTATCTTGTTGGTGATACGAGTCATGTAAATTTGTGATGTCGATCGCTCAAGAGGAGAAAATACAATTGAGAAATAAATTACTGAACAATCAACCCCTTCAAGAATCGGAAGGGGATAAAATTTCTTCATCTGTCTACAATCAGAGTCTCAAACTCAAAACTTCATCTAGTATTGAGAATCATTTATCCATCAAAAAATCTGAATCTGCTGGCAAATTAAACCCAATAGTTGTTGGTGAAAACAATCTCACTCTCAGACAGGTTGCCAACGTAGCAAAATTAGGAGCGCCAGTTACGCTGACAAAACGTCAAGATATCTGCCAAACTATCCAAGACTCTTGCAATTATATTACCAACGCCGTAGAAACCGGAAAATCAATTTACGGAGTCACTACAGGATTTGGTGGCATGGGTAATACAGCTATTTCCTGTGAAGATGCCGCTGCTTTGCAAGAAAACCTAATTTGGTTTCTCAAAACGGGAGCTGGAAATCGACTCCCCATTGCTGATGTTCGTGCTGCCATGCTGTTGCGGATGAACTCTCATACAAAAGGTGCCTCTGGTATTCGCTACGAATTGATCGAACGTATGGCGATATTCCTCAATGAAGGAATTACCCCTCATGTTTATGATTTAGGTTCCATTGGTGCTAGTGGGGATCTAGTCCCTCTGGCACATATTACTGGAGCATTACTAGGTTTAGATCCAGCGTTTACTGTAGATTTCAAAGGCACAGAAATGTCAGCCATTGAAGCTCTTAACCGACTTGAATTGCCAACCTTGTCTTTGCAGGCCAAAGAAGGGTTAGCAATGGTTAATGGTACTTCTGTGATGACTGGAATAGCTGCGAATTGCGTAAATGATGCTCATTCATTATTTGCTATAGCTATTGCTACTCACGCATTAATGATACAAGCACTGGGTGGTACGAATCAGTCATTTCATCCATTTATCCATGGCTTAAAACCTCACCCCGGTCAAGTTTGGGTAGCAGAGCAAATGGTAAATTTGCTTTCTGGCTCCCGTTTGAGTTGTAATGAGTTGGATGGTGACAATCACTTTGATGGTTGTGATTTGATTCAAGACCGTTATTCTATGCGCTGTTTACCGCAGTATTTGGGTCCAGTGGTGGATGGTTTGTGGGATATTGCTAGTCAGATAGAGACAGAAATTAATTCTGTGACGGATAATCCCTTAATTGATGTGAAACATCAAAGTAGCTATCACGGCGGTAATTTTCTGGGTCAATATGTAGGAGTCGGAATGGATCGGTTGCGCTATTTTATTGGGTTAACTGCTAAACATTTAGATGTTCAAATTGCTCTGTTAGTTACTCCTGAATTTAATGGTGGATTACCTGCTTCTTTGGTGGGAAATACTCAACGAAAAGTGAATATGGGATTGAAGGGTTTGCAAATTGCTGGCAATTCAATTATGCCGTTGTTGACTTTTTATGGGAATTCTCTAGCTGACCGTTTTCCTACTCATGCCGAACAGTTTAATCAGAATATTAATAGTCAAGGATTTGGCTCGGCTAATTTGGCACGGACTTCGGTTAATTTATTCCGACAATATTTAGCGATCGCTTTAATTTTTGCTGTCCAGGCAGTGGAGCAAAAAAATTATCTGGTTTTTGGTGATTATGATGTTGAAAAAAACTTGTCACCGGCAACTAAAATGTTGTATAATAAAGTCAGAGAACTGTTAGGAAAACCTGTGTCAAAAGAACAGTCTTTGATATGGGATGATTGTGAACAAAGTTTAGACATTTATATTTCGCGAATTGTAGATGATTTGAGTGCTCCTGGTCAGATTAGTCAAGCTGTTTCTGATATTTTTTCTGAATTAATGAATGAAAAATAATTAGAAAACTCTTCGTTTTTAGCTATTTTTTGAAAATTATGAGTAAAGTTTAGGGTGTATAATACTATCCCCTATCTCTTTACTCATAAGAGGATTACTTTGAATATTTACGATTTTCTGGAAACAACACACAAAGAAAAAAAATAGGTAAATTTCCAAGGTAAAGCGAAATAATCGTTACTCAGACTGAGATGAAATAACGGTTATACAGTTACCTTCAAAACTACCTTCATTAATCGGGATTTACGCAAAGTTCTGATTTATATGCTACCTGTGGTATAAGCTCAGTTGCAACGCACCCTACTAATTATTCTGTCTCCTGACTCCTTTTTCAAACATCTGTCTGTGCCTAATCCTTAAACATGAATAGTCACTAATCAAGAATAATTACTTTTTATTATTTTGATTAGTTAAGCGAGAAAAAACGAGGATATTTTGATGAAAGCTCAAACTTTTTTCGTAGAAGTTTGTTGTAGATGGTTGTTTTTTTTTTCAGAAAACTAAATTCTCCAAATAACTACAATTTTGGGTAGAAACAATCGAGT
>JBARXI010000953.1:0-7553 GCA_049647275.1 Microcoleaceae cyanobacterium | reverse complement strand
TGGATTTAACTGAGACGGGAGCCAAATCATCAGCCATAAATTAATTATAAATACTTGCTAAGGCCAGACAATTAGCGACCATTATTCCCTACTGACTACTGACTACTGACTACTGACTACTGACTACTGACTACTTGCCCTTTATGCTACGCTTTGAAGTGCGGAATGTAGGTTACAAGAAGATTTTTCGATAATCTGACGATTCAAAAATTCCAACCCACCATCCCATCCGACCAAAATACCTCCAGAAATTTCTACAGCTCAAACATCAGATCAGATATAGCACTATAGTTTTTTACAAGAAGATTTTTCGATAATCTGACCATTTAAAAATTCCAACCCACCATCCCACTGCAAAAAAACACCACTAAACACTACATAAGGTATAGCACTATAGTTTCGACTCCCCACATCTAGTGTTAATCCTGGGGCAAAAAAAGAGAATAGTCAGAAGTTAAACTAATAACCTCTGACTATTTCCCAATGCGGATGGCGAGACTCGAACTCGCAAGGCTTGCGCCACACGCCCCTCAAGCGTGCGCGTATACCAATTCCGCCACATCCGCTCAAGTTAGTATCAATATCTCAGAAACTTTCCAAAAACTAATCTTGTCCAGAAAATCCTGAAATATTCACCAACAATATACAATCATAGCATCAAACTGAAAAAAGTCTACAATCAATTTTGGCAAATTTGGCAAATCTCTTTTCATCCCACCTTCCCTAAAAAGCCAAAACATCCTATCATAACTGAATATTAAGCGAAAAGCTCGAAGATGCGGTTCTCTAAAATTCTCATAGCCAATCGAGGCGAAATCGCCCTACGCATTCTGCGCACCTGCGAAGAAATGGGCATAGCCACCATCGCCGTCCACTCAACCATAGACCGCCACGCCCTCCATGTGCAAATGGCGGACGAAACAGTTTGCATTGGTGAACCCACCAGCAGCAAAAGCTACCTCAACATCCCCAACATTATCTCTGCGGCCCTAACTCGCAACGCCACCGCCATCCATCCAGGCTATGGCTTCTTAGCAGAAAATGCCCGATTTGCAGAAATCTGCGCTGACCACGACATTGCTTTTATCGGCCCATCTCCAGGAGCAATTAGGGCCATGGGAGACAAATCCACAGCCAGAGAAACCATGCAAAAAGCCGGAGTTTCCACAGTGCCTGGAAGTGACGGTATCATCACAGACGAAAAAGAAGCAGTGGCGATCGCCGAAAAAATTGGCTTTCCCCTAATGATTAAAGCCACCGCCGGGGGTGGGGGACGAGGAATGAGACTAGTTCGCCAAGAAAACGAACTGATCAAACTCTTCCGAGCAGCCCAAGGAGAAGCCGAAGCAGCCTTCGGCAATTCTGGAGTCTACATAGAAAAATTTATCGAACGCCCCCGTCATATTGAATTTCAAATCCTGGCAGATAATTACGGAAACGTGATTCACCTGGGAGAAAGAGACTGTTCTATTCAGCGTCGCCATCAAAAGCTATTAGAAGAAGCTCCAAGTCCAGCATTAAGTCCCAAACAGCGCCAAAAAATGGGCGAAGCTGCTGTAAAAGTAGCCAAGTCTATCAACTACATTGGTGCAGGTACTGTGGAATTTCTTCTCGACCAGTCTGGTCAATTCTACTTTATGGAGATGAACACCAGGATTCAAGTAGAACATCCAGTCACAGAAGTAATTACAGGACTTGACTTAATTGCCGAACAAATTAGAATTGGCCAAGGAGACAAAATCCTACTGAGCCAAAAACAAGTAAACTTCTATGGTCATGCCATAGAATGTCGAATTAACGCCGAAGACCCAGACCACAATTTTCGTCCCCATCCAGGTCGCATCAGTGGCTATCTACCACCAGGAGGCCCAGGAGTCAGGATGGATTCTCATGTTTATACAGACTACGAAATTCCACCCTACTATGATTCTTTGATTGGTAAATTAATCGTTTGGGGACACGATCGCCCCACCGCTATTCAAAGGATGAAACGAGCTTTAGGAGAATGCGCCATTACAGGAGTTCCCACAACTATTAGCTTTCATCAGAAAATTTTAGAGACCCCGGAATTTCTGGCTGGGGAAGTATATACCAACTTTGTGGAAAATATGATGAACTCAGAGAATAGCAAATAATGCCTAATTTGAGCTATAGCATCATTTTCAATAAACCTTGCTGACCCAAAAGGAACTCCCGTAGTAAGCTGAAAATACCTACCCAAATAATCGGACTAATATCTACCCCACCCAGAGGCGGTACAATTTTTCTAGTGGGGGCTAAAAATGGTTCCGTAGGCCAAAAAATTAAATTAAATGGAAATCGATTTATATCTACCTGGGGATACCATGTTAGGACAATTCGGAAGATAAATAAGAAGGTCATCAACCCCAGGAGAATGCCCAGAGTCCAGTTGGCTAAGGTTAAATAATCCATACAATAGTAAAAAAAATTATTTTTTTAAAGAAATACTAGCTTCATTGTATTTCAAATTATGAAGCACTACTAATATTAAGACACAGCAGCCAGTCAATCAATCGCATCTGGAAACTAGGGAGAAAATCTAATGAACCTTGTTTCTAGGTCAACACAAAGCGTGTAAAAATTGGGAAAACTTTTTACCAGATAGCTTCCCTTGAAAGCCCCCGTGTTTTAACCGGGGGATGAAAACAAGGGAGTCGTTTAGACTAGACAACTAAAGTTGTCCTGTGTTATTATCAATAATAACTTTTCCAGCCCCTGTTTAAAATGTACTCTTGTCAGCAAGTTTTAGTAAATAAAAATTCTGAATTAATTGCTATCTTAACATTCTTATGCGAAGAGTCTCACAAGCTAACTAACATGGGAATATATTATGGTCGGCAATTATTTTTTAAGTCTCACAAAACTCTCGGCAAGTTTGAGTTGGAAAAAGTCTATAAAAACAACTATCATTACAAAGTTTTATATTCCCAAGCAGCACAACAAATATTGAGAACTGTAGCAGAATCATTTAGGTCTTATTATGGTCTAACTAAAGCATTCATTGAGGGTAAAATACCAGAAAAACCCAGAATACCTAACTACAGAAAGAAAGGAGGATTCGCCACAGTTAGTTATCCGGCTCAAGCATTAAAGCTCAAAGGTAAACAAATCAGAGTGCCACTAGGTAAGACCTGTAAGGGCTGGTTTGGGATCGATAGCTTCTTAATTCCCATGCCTAGTAATCTCGATTTTTCTGCTCTCAAAGAACTGAGGCTCTTACCGAGAAACAGATGTTTTTATTGGGAATTTGTCTATGAAAAAGAAGTAGTAGTTAAACCTCAATTAAATCAAGAAAATGTATTAGGAATAGACCATGGCTTAAATAATTTGTTGACCTGTGTATCTAATGTTGGTACTAGTTTGATAGTAGATGGTAAACAGATTAAATCAATGAATCGTTGGTACAACAAACAAGTATCAATTATTAAAGAAAATCAACCTCAAGGATTTTGGTCAAATAAACTAGCTGCCATTACAGAAAAGCGTAACCGCCAAATTCGTGATGGTATTAATAAAGCAGCTAGAGTAGTAATTAATCATTGCTTAGAAAATCAGATCGGTACTATTGTATTTGGCTGGAATCAAGGTCAGAAAAATCAAATAGAATTAGGAAAAAAAAATAATTCTGAATTTGTACCAATTCCTACTGCTAGACTGAAAGAAAGAATAGCTCAATTATGTGAAGAATATGGAATTATATTTGTCTTAACTGAAGAAAGTTATACAAGTATTGCTTCGTTTCTAGATGGTGACTATCTACCTATTTATGGTGAGAAACCCAATGATTGGAAACCGTCAGGAAAAAGAATAAAGCGTGGTTTGTATAGAAGTGGTAATAATTGGTTGATTAATGCAGACTGTAATGGGGCTGCAAATATTATCCGAAAAGTAAGCAGAAAGCTAGGGTTAAACTTAAGCCGACTGTGTATGGGCACTTTGACTTGTCCCCAAAGAATATATCTTTGGTCAGCTAAGAATAGACGAAGCAACAGGGATTTATCCTGTTGCGTAGTATCTACTTAGAATCCCCTCGGCAACAGCTGCGGGGAGTAGTCAACAGATGCCAGATGATAGGTTAATATTTAAAATTAAAGTAAATCAAGTTTTGTGACAAAGGGTAATAATTCATGACACCTTCCTTATCAAATTTTTTCTTCAGTCTATTGTGTGGGATTTTAATTGTAGTGATTCCGGCTACAGTTTTTCTCGTATTTGTCAGCCAAAAGGATAAAGTTACCAGACAGTGAAGTTAATTTGAAAGCCCCCGTGTTTTAAGCGGGGAATTAAAACGAGTGAGTCGTTTATGCTAGACAACTTTAGTTGTCCTGTAGTGGACTGACACATCTAAAATGGTGCGTTACGACGGATTTTTAAATGCCTTTGACAGTCTAAATTTTAGCCGTATAACACACCCTACAAGTTTTATACAAAATTAGCTGTGTCGGTCCAGTAGTATGATTCTGTGCAATAAGTACAATAAATTTTTCCACAGAAGAATGAATAGTGATACAAAGTCGAGCTTCGTTTTCAGATGATGACCGAAAAATTGGGATTTAAGCCTCGCTCTTCCAGGGCAACTTTGTGCTACGATCGATCGTGGTTTAAACTCCCACCTAACTTTGCCGTCGATATACCACCCATAATAATGGAGTGAAACCGAGCCTGAATCAAGTAATAGGGAAAGATCGAAGGTCAATGGTTTAAGTCCATACTGGAAGACAACAACAAAGTATTATTTTAATGCTTTTGTAAACGATACATATAGTAGTCGCGGGAGGGCATTCTGAGACTTTAAACCGATATCGAGAGAAGCGTAAGACTAGGGCGAAGTTAGCGATGCCTGATGTTAGCTGAAGCTTTGCGCGAGCAAAACTCAACTCGTCGAGGAGCTACGGCTCAGTAGGTAATCTCTGTGCCATGAGGGGCCGGAGATGATGTCAACTCACTCAGCAATTAATCTGAACCTATAGCGAAAGCCTCAGAAAAGAAAAGGGGAGACAATGATAAAATTGTCCAACCCTGACAAGCTGAGGTTTTTCTTTGTTAAATTGAGAATGTACGATCCAATAAGTATTAAGTGTATATATTTATAAACAGTTTAAAATTATGCCACCAGGCCAGGGTAGAGATTGTCAAGTTAAATCGTTCACTTATCACTGTGACTGACTTAGGAGATTTATAATGGTAAATTTAGGATTCGGATTTCAGGCTCTCATGGGAGTAGTTCTCATCTTGGGTGGAGCTGGCCTATACTTTCTTCGCACATGGCGTCCAAAGCTAGCAAGAGATCACGATATTTTCTTTGCAGCGATTGGTCTACTATGTGGAGGGATTCTACTATTTCAAGGCTGGCGACTAGACCCTATTCTAGCTTTCGGTCAGTTTTTATTAACTGGCAGTGCTATATTTTTTGCCTCAGAAGCCATTAGTATGCGAGGTCTTGCGACTCAGCAAGCTAGGGAACGCACACCTGTTGTAGATGAAGAACGCTCGGTCAGTCCTATGTATAGCTATGCAGAAGCGGAGTTAGACGAACTAGAGCCAGTGGAGGAATACCCCCCTAAGCGTCGGATCGGAGGTAGTCAAGATTATCGTTCTTCTAGGTCAGACTCCTACGAAGATGAATATCGTCGTCGTCCTCCCACTCGCAGAAGTAGTTACGACAGACCAGTAGAACCAAAAACAAAATTACGCAAGCGTAGCACTCGTTCAGAAGATTACCCTAGATACTCATCAGAAGACTGGGAAAATTCAGTAGACCAAGAAAATAGATCGCCTCGTTCTCGCAGTCGAGATAACTTAGGTGGTTTTAATGGTCAAGATGATAGATATTCTCGCGGTTCCAGTGGCAATGATTCGGAAATCTTAACTAACGAAGAAAGACCACCTCGTAGCCGTAGTAGTAGTCGCCCCGATACCACAACCGCGGCGACAACTAGCTATTCAGAAGAAAGACAACCAAGAACTAGACGACGTCGCCCACCAGAAGCACCATCTCCCGAACGGGATGTAAAACCAACAGATTATGTAGAATATACTCCTATGGACTCTGTTGAGAGTGAAGCAAATCGTTCAGAATAATCATCTTGATAGTTGATGGCCAGAGAAAGATGCAGATTAAAACTTTTCCCACTCTTTCTATTTTTCGATGGTTAAATCTTTATACTATAGGTTTTTCTATATCCAGTTTATTGATAAGTTGTAATACATATAATCGTCTTGATGTCAATATGGCTCTCAACAGTCTTTATACTGATGAACAACCAGCATTGAGTGGGAATGGTCGATTCTTGGCTTTTGTTTCTAATCGGAATGGTAAACGTAATATTTTGTTGTACGATTTGCAGCAACGACGGTTTGTGGACATACAACGCTTAAATCGTCGAGATGCGATCGCAGAAAGTCCGAGTATTAGCAATAATGCTCATTATATAGTCTACACTGCTAGTGATTCTGGTAGGCCAGAGATAGAGTTATACGATCGATTGACCAATCGTTGGGAAGTTATCACTCTAGGATATCGGGGTTGGCTCATAAATCATAGTATTAGGTATTAGTGCTGACGGTCGCTATGTAGTCTTTGAAAGTGCTCGGCGTGGACAATGGGATTTAGAGGTGATAGATAGAGGACCTTTTATTGAATTAGATATAGTTAATGGTTTATCTCCAGAAGCATTACCCTTACCTTCACCCCACCGAGGAGCTACGGCTCAGTAGGAATCTCCGCGCCTTCAGGCCGGAGAGGATGTCAACAGAGGTTATTAATTAAAATGAATCACAGGTTAAGTAGCCCGGCGTAATTAAATGTCACTATGTCCGAAGCGACTGGAACGGAGTGGAAGGTTTGCTCCGCATTCCGCACCGAAAGCAATCTCAAGGGTATGAGGTGCATCAACATTTTGTTACATAGTTAGGTTTATTCGTGCCTACCTACTTAGTTTGATTGGGGAATAGTAATAACAGAGTTAATCAGCAGTTCAGCTATTAGTAATTAATCATCATATTTGTATAAATATTTCAGCTATTAGTAATTAATTATCATATTTGTATAAATATTTCAGCTATTAGTAATTAATCATCATATTTGTATAAATATTTCAGCTATAGCAATCCTAAATCATTTGTAAAATTTCTGGAGTTCTGAAAAACTTCCTCCTTCTCCCTTCCCTTCTGCTTTCTGAGCAATAAATAAGGTGTCAAGCCTCCCCTTTTCAAGGGATAACAAAGAAAATCCCCTATTTTCTTGCCTCGTGCTTCAGGGGGAGATACTGATAACTGAAATGACTTCTGCCTTCAAGTAGCCTATTTATTTCACGAATCATTTCATATTGCTATATTATTGACTACTCCCCGGACTTAAGTCACGGGGATTCTAAGTTGATACTACGCAACACCGATAAATCCATGTTGCTTCGTCTGTTCTTAGCTGACCAAAGATATATTCTGATGTCGGACAATTTCATTGTGCCCCTACACAGTCGGCTTAAGTTTAACCCTAAGCTTTCTGCTTACTTTTCTAGAAAAGTAAGCAC
>JBARXI010000952.1:0-8330 GCA_049647275.1 Microcoleaceae cyanobacterium | reverse complement strand
AGGAAGAATTGAATCTTTTCTAGAGGAGGAGTTTGATTATCGTCCCAATACAAAAATGTACATTAACGAAGATGAATTGTAGCGCATTTCAACAATTAAAATGCCCACAATGTAATAGCACTAATATCACTAAAGGCCATCACGAGTATTGGTGTCAAGATTGTGGACATCATTGGCTTCGTGATGCTGTGGGGATTCCTCACGAGCAAACTTAACAGCTTGAGACAATTTTTCTAACTTTTCCAACATCTCATTCACACGACGAGCAGGCAGAGCGCCAGAAAATTTTACCGTGCGCCAATAGCCAATAGTCACATCTTCATAATAGACCTCCACTTGTGCCGGGTGATGTTCCGTTGCTTCGGCTTTAACGTGGTTACGAGGAGTTTTGAAAGTCCGCAGAGTTTGAACTGGCTCCGTTGCCCAACAGTCCGAAGACTCGTCAAAAGTCCAAGTATCGGCTGCATCCAAAACTGGCAGTTTCTTGATAAAAGTGCGTAAGTCTGTCAACTGCTTTTCTAGGAATAGCAGATAACTGACCGGAGCTTGAGTCAATAAAGTTTGACCATCCACAACCACATCAGCGCGGGCGGTACAATTTGTCCAATCTTTAGTTGCCGTCACATCAAACAACTTAGTTAAGACCTCGGAAGTGTTGCGGATAATTTCTTCTGCTTTGACCTCCACCTTTTTCGACTCTGGTGGAAGTTGTTCGCCCTCCTCATCTTTGGGGCGATAAGTTCGAGAAATACCGGAAAGTAAAGCAGGCTTTTGCAGAGCTTTTTGAGCTTCGGCTATTTCCTGCACTGACCGACTTTTGATGCCTTTTTCAATCGCAATGATTTGATTTAGCCGTGCCATCTAATATGTTTTTTTCCTTTATTTGTATTATATCATGTCCGTTTAATAGCATGATAAAAACACTTTCTCTTCCCTATTTTCCTGATTGATTCATTCTCCCCTCTGTTCCCAGAATCGGTGTGTAGAGATTGTAGATTGGGTTGAGCCACCGTTAGCGCAGCTTATCCGTAGGATAAACTCAAGAAGATTAGTAAAGCTTTATTGAGTTTCACTATAATTCGATCAAACCTACACTTTTAATCGGATCAATCCACTACCCATAACCTGGGATGGCTATATACTGAAATACCAATCCATAACTAATATCATGTCCGGTTAAATAGTTATAAATAGGCGTTGCATATTTGTGGGATGAATTGCCGGCTTGGAGAAAAAAGAAGCAAGAAGTATTAAAGATGAGATTTACCAGCTAAAAAAAAATGTATCCCTTGATTCAGCAACGCCTATAAATAAGTAACTCGACAAAATTAATTACACAAATAACTAATAATATTTTACTCTAAAAATGTAGGCTATTAAGTCTGCCATAAGATGATATTTTTCAGACACATCAATTCCCTTTGTGCTAAATTACTTGCTCAAATTTATCACTCCTTGTCGAAAGTTTCAGGTACCTCAAAGAGCACATTGTTTAATACTAGCCAATCGTAAAAGTTGAATAGTTAGTCATAAAACAATTTCTAATTGGTTTGAGCGATGGGAATCTCAAGGGGTAGTGGGGCTGTACAATAAATCAGGAATTTGAATTACCCACCTATTCTCCACAGTTGAATTTGATAGAAATTTTGTGGCGGTTGATTAAATATGAATGGCTGGGAATAGAAGCTTATGTCAACTGGGAAACTTTTATCGCATCTGTTGAAAAAATTCTCAGAGAATTTGGAGAAAATTATGTAATTAATTTTGTCTAACTACTTAAGCATGGAGGAGTAGGGGTAATTTCGGTCCGAATGCGGAGCAAACATGGAAAGCTCCGCATTCGGTCCGAAATTACCCGTACAGGAGGGAAGAAAAAGGAAGAAAAATAGGATAAAGTTTTTTTATCACTAATTATCGGGACATAATATAACTTGATATTGAAAATCCTACTAAAATTATATGAAAGCCTCCCTTAACATCAACCTCAATCAAAACCCAGAAAAACAACCCCAGTCATTCCCCAAAATACTCAACCCCAATGGTGCAGAAATCATCATCGGTGCACCTGACTCTAATTCCCTAGTAATACCACTGGCACCAAGGGCAAACACAATGTTCGGACCCCGTGGCGCTTGCCTCATCTCCGAAACAGGCCCTCTGTGGGTAGCCGATACCGGACATCATCGATTATTGGGATGGCGACAACGCCCCGAAACAGACGCCCAACCTGCTGACTGGGTTATCGGACAATCTGACTTTTCCCAAGAGGGGCAAAACGGCAACGGTACAACCTCCGCAGCAACAGTTAGCGTGCCCACTGGTATTTGTGCTTGTGGGGAAGGGTTGGCAGTGGCGGATGCTTGGAATCATCGGGTGTTGATTTGGAAACAATTGCCCGAAGATAATAATGTTCCTGCCGATATGGTTTTGGGGCAGGCAGATTTTGATCAAAACGAATCCAA
Organism: Microcoleaceae cyanobacterium; assembly: GCA_049647275.1. Taxonomy (GTDB): domain Bacteria; phylum Cyanobacteriota; class Cyanobacteriia; order Cyanobacteriales; family Microcoleaceae; genus JASJEE01. The sequence continues at coordinate 5,868 of JBARXI010000952.1, read as the reverse complement.
CCGAGGCAAGTCAGAAACTGCAGCAGACCGAATGCACTGGCCTTATGGTGTTTTCTACCATCAAGGAAAACTCTGGGTAGCGGATACTGGCAACCGTCGGGTGTTGATGTGGGAACAGTTGCCAGAGGTTAATGGGCAACCTGCCGATATGGTTTTGGGGCAGGCGGATATGAGTTGCCGTGATGAAAATGGTGGGGGTGAGCCGACCGCGGCGAGTATGCGTTGGCCTCATGCAATTACTTTTTGGGGCGGACGTTTGGTTGTGACTGATGCTGGTAATAATCGGGTGATGATTTGGGATGGTATCCCCACTGAGAATAATCAACCTTGTTGTGTGGTGGTCGGTCAATCTAATTTTGATACGGTACAGTTAAATCAGGGGGTTTATTTTCCTTCTGCTGTTAGTTTGAGTATGCCTTATGGTGTGGCTGCGGTTGGTGAATGGTTAATTGTTGCTGATACTGCTAATTCTCGGTTGTTGGGTTGGCAGAATTCTGTGGAGATGGGAATGCCTGCGGTGGGGTTGATGGGTCAATCAGATTTTCAGAGTAAGGGTGAAAATGCTTTGAGTTTGCATCCGACTCGGCAAAGTTTATGTTGGCCCTATGGGATTTCTGTTTGTGGCAATACTGCTGTTATTGCTGATTCTGGTAATAATCGGGTATTGTTGTGGTCTCTCAATTTTTAATCAGTAATAAATAACTACAAGAAATTTATGATTAATTTTAAGCACGAACTAAACCACTGAAACCTGCTACCCAGAGGGATGTTAATATCCAACCAAGGATTATGTGAACCCATAAGTACCATCTTAATAAGCGACCAGCTTTTACTTTGAATAATATTAATGGAATTTCTTGACCTTTTTTAGAATTTGGCAGCCAATATGTTTGTTGATGTAGGTCAACTATGGGGATGAAGGTGTCTAATGAATATAACCAGAAATTAAATTCTGGATAGTCTATATCAATGGTTTTATTGTTAGGTTCTTCGGTATATGGACTGATTTCTGAAGCTGGTGAAAATAGGCATTTATTATTGGATATTGAGTTGGAACAATTGTAATGACCTAAAGCAAATACATTCCAACCAATGGATATAAAAATAGAACTCCAAACTAAGGCTTTTGTAGGTTTATAACCATGGGCAATTGTTATGTCTAGAAATCTATTCCAAAATGTACTTAATCTGTTGAGTTTTGGTCTAATGTCTCTTTCTTTATGAATTAATATTTCTGTAGCGGCATCTGGATCGCCTTCTTTTTTTAAAACTTCGGCTAGTTGTTCATAAGTTTGAGGGAAAAATTCTGGTTGAAGTCTCAGCCATTTGAGGCGGGTTTTAGCGTCTTTAAGGACTTTAATATTATCGTCTGTACCAAATTTCTGATAAATGAAACCATCAAGGTTTAAATTGTTCTTTTGAGGCCAGCTTTGTTCGTCGTCTCTGAGGCGCCCTATTCTGGCAAATTGTAGGTCTATTTTCATGTAGTTAGATTCTATTCTTTGATATTCTTCTTTAAGTAGTGATGTAATTCGATTATTCTTTATATTTTTAATGAAAGGATGTAGGAGGCGTAGATAGAGGGGGAAAGTTACTTTTTCTTGTTTAATTTTGACCATACTTAATGTGTCGTCAACTCTGGCACTAACTAAGTAAATATTCCCTTGAAAAGTTCCTTTATCTAATAAAATATCTCCGTCAACATTCATTCCTTCAGCAGATAAAACATTTCCTTTTTCGTTGGAAAAGTTGCCATTAGTGCAGTCAAGATTTCCTTTAATATTTGCTGCTGTTAAATCTACTTCACCCTCAACATTGAAGTAATCACTCAGAAATACAGAAGCTTTGACTTCTATATTATTAGCATTGAGGGCATTTTTTCCTGGATTAGAGAAATAGCCTTGACTACAGTAGAGTTGACCACCAATAGTAGCTCCAGATAGACTGACTTCTCCCTCAGCATAGAAACCATCACTCAGAAAAACACCACCTTTAACTTTTATATTATTAGCATTGAGGGCATTTTTTCCTGGATTAGAGAAATAACCTTGACTACAATAGAGTTGACCACCAATAGTAGCTCCAGATAGACTTACCTCACCCTCAGCGATGAAGTAATAACTCAGAAAGACAGAACCTTTGACTTCTATATTATTAGCAAGGAGAGCATCTTTTCCTGGATTAGAGAAATGACCTACTCTACAAGATAGTACACCACAAATAGTGGCTCCAGATAGACTGACTTCTCCCTCAGCCTTGAAACCATCATTCAGAAAAACAGAACCTTTGACTTCTATACCTTGAGCAAAGAGCGCATCTCCTTCTCGAACGGAGAAATGACCGTCACTACAGTCGAGTTGACCACCAATAGTAGCTCTATATAGACTTACTCTACCCTCAGCCTTGAAATCATTTCTCAGATAGACATCGGTTTTGACTTCTATATTCTGAGCATCGAGGGCATCTTTTCCTGGATTAGAGAAATGACCTCCACTACAAGATAGTGTACCTCCGATAGTAGCTCCAGATAGATTTACTTCTCCCTCAGCTTTGAAATAATTACTTAGAAAAACAGAACCTTTGACTTCTAGACCTTGAGCAAAGAGCGCAGTTCCTTCTTTGTTAGAGAAATTACCTCCACAACAAGAGAGTTGACTACCAATAGTAGCTCTATATAGGCTTACCCTACCCTCAACTTTGAAACCTTCTCTGAGAAAGACAGAACCTTTAACTTCTATACTTTCAGCAATCACAGCATCTTTTCCTAGATTAGAGAAATGACCATCACTACAGTCAAGTTGACCGCCAATATTAGCTCCAGATAGAATGACTCTACCCTCAGCTTTGAAACCTTCTCTGAGAAAGACAGAACCTTTGACTTCTATATCCTGAGCCAAGAGCGCATCTCCTTGTTGATTAGAGAAATGACCATCACTACAATCGAGTTGACCACCAATATTAGCTTCTAATAGAATGACTCTACCCTCAGCCTTAAAATAATAGCCAAGAAAGACAGAACCTTTGACTTCTATATTCTGAGTATTGAGCGCATCTCCTTCTGGATTAGAAAAATGACTATCACTACAGTCAAGTAAACCACCAATATTAGCTCCTACTAGACTGACTCTACCCTCAGCTTTGAAGCCTTCTCTGAGAAAGACAGAACTTTTGACTTCTATATCATCAGCAAAGAGTGCATCTCCTTTTTGATTAGAGAAATGACCATCACTACAGTCGAGTTGCTCGCCAATAGTAGCTCCAGATAAACTAACTCTACCCTCAGCTTTGAAACCTTCTCTGAGAAAGAGAGAACTTTTGACTTCCATACTTTCAGCAATGAGTGCATCTTCTTCTGGATTAGAAAAATGACCTTTAATACAATCAACTTGACCACCAATATTAGCTCCAGATAGATTTACCTCACCCTGACTCTGAAAGCTATTGTGCAGATATAAATTCCCCCTAACTTGAATCAATTCAGCATCAATTCCAACAACATGACTACCATCAAATTTGACCTCTTCTACCTTCCCTCCCCTCAGAATAATTTTTTCTACAAAAACACATTCTGTGAAATACAATAAACTTTCAAATTTAACAAACTCAAGATTTAATTTCCCCGAAATCTTAGCTCCACAAACCTGTAAACCATGATTAGTAAAATATTTAAAAGCTTCCACATCTGTACATAACCAGTTAATAAACTTAGCCGATAATGTTCGCTTTTCTCCCCATGATTCTGCTGTAGATGGATTATTAATTTCCTTTTCTTTAGCTAAAGCTCCTAATAACAGTTTTAACTGTTCTGGATGTTCTGACTTTTCTAACTCCTTTAACTTTTCTAAGTCTAAACCTTCCAAATCTTCTAATTTTTCTACATCCTCTAACCCTTTTAACTGTTCTTTTAAAAGTTCTAAATCTAACTGTTCCTTAAGCAAAATAAGTTCTGGGGATTTAACTTGATAATCAGCTACTTCTCCTTTAACAATAGCCTTTAATAACTTTTGCTCAACAGAAGTAAGTGTTATTCTGTACCTCTGCTTTGCTAATGCAATAAAACTCTTAAATTTGTCAGTCATAGTTTTTCAGATATTAGGAATGCAGTTAATATTATAGAAGCCCTGGGTGGAATATTAGCTTGCGGTACGGGTTTTTGGCAAAGGAATCAGAACTCAGAACTGAGAAGCTAAAGAAATAGAATAGGGGAAAAAGGTGGAAATTTGCCTCCTCCCCATCTCCCCCTTCGGGTGCGCCAGTTGCTACAACGCGGGGAAGCGCGCGCAACGCACTGGCTTACCATCCCTCCATCTCCCCATCAACGCAAACCCGCACAAATAAACCCACTCCAATATTCGGGATGCTCGAATGGATGCTCTTGTTGACAGACTGCTTTTAATCGTATATCTCTAGTTCTCAATATCCGCTCTTCCAACCACTCCCGCTTCTCATATTCTGTCTGCAACTGTTGATACTCTGGAGCATTTTCGGCAAAACCATCAAGCTTTTGTTTTGCTGCCGCTTTCTTCTGAGATGCTAGCTGTAATTTTTCATTCAGCAACCGCTCTAACTCTCCATAATATTCCTCCTCAAACTCCTTCCCTGTTAAATGCCGTAAATCTTGTTGAGCTTTTTGCAACGCTTGGGGACGATTCAAACCTGCTTTTCGTTTTTGATGATAAAATAAGGAAAACAATGATGTTGCTAAGTCATCTACTGCCCACAAAGAGCTAATTACACCCCTAGCACCAGCACATAAAAAACCTGTATTTAAGGTCATGGTATCATCGGTGATTTCTGTAGTCCCGAGATTGGTTTCGCAGGCAGAGAGGAATACTTCGTCTAAGTCGGGGAAGCGGAAAGCGGGAGATAATAAGTCGCTCAATGTAATTGAGCCATCTGCTAAGATTAATTCAGACTCCAGACTGTTGTCGAAGCGAGATTTGGCGTGATGACTGGATAATAATCCTTGTACTTGCTGTAATAATTGTTTGTAGGTGCTGACGGTTGCTGTGGTGCCTTGGAGATATTTATCGGTGGCAACGTTATATATTTGTGCGACTTTTTGAGCTTCAAAACTGCTGCATGGCAAGTCTTCTTGGGTATCTTCGACGATGCCGTAAGCGGGGGTTTGGGTGGATATTGGCGGACGTTGGGTGCAGAAGTCGAGGGTTTGGCAGCTAGACTGGGTGCGGATGAGGAATTTATCGCCGAGATATTGGTTATCTGCTAGGGGTAGGGCGGCGAAGGGTATTTGATGTAAGTACCAGTGGGGTATAACGATCAATTCTTCGATGCCTATTAATTTCTCTACTAATTTATCTAACTGCAACCGCTGACTAATTTTTTGGAGGTTTGATGGCATTTGTTGATCCCAGTCATAGATTGATAATAGCTGCTTGCGTAATTTATTAAATTCTGCTTTGTCTACAGACTGAATGCTGCCATCTTTGAGAAAGACTGATACTGTGTCTGTTTCTAGTTTTGCGGATTCGATAGTGTGAATTTTGCATCCTAACAACTTGGCTGCTGCTATTGCCGATATAGGAGGGCGGTCGCTCTTAGGCTGCCCAGACCAAACATAAGGATCGAGCCAATTTTCCAACAACCACGTTTGCAACTCATTGCGACCTTGGCCACAACAATGCAAATCTACGCGATCATTGATGAGGATAAAAGCATAGGTGTCTTCTATGGTGCTAAAAAAGCTGACAATAGCAGTAGTGGCTCTGTTCCCAACCAGATTCTGCAACTGGGGAAATTCCAGAGGCTTTACTGCCAAACCTTCTGCTAATACTCGATCTAATTTACGAATTTGGTGGTAAATTTTCTGTTTTTCTGCTTCTAAGGCGATGATGCGATCCCTCCTTG
>JBARXI010000951.1:0-15156 GCA_049647275.1 Microcoleaceae cyanobacterium | reverse complement strand
CTGAAAATAACCCAGAAAGCAACAACAAGAACAAAATCATTGCTAAGATTGTTAGTCAAATATCAGTAAAAGCTCAATCATTAGATGGTATTGATACTGCACTAGTATTTTTACAAAGTTTTAGCCTGACTACAACAATTCAAGGCTTAAAAATTGTCTTACCAAAAATGAATCCTATCTTTCCATTTATTGTAGGTGGAGTTATTCAATTTATTCTTGTTGCTTTATTAATATTCCAAGGTAAAAGCCAATCTATAGTTAGAAGATGGACAATGATTATACTGTTTACAGGATTGAGTATATACACTAGCTTTTTCTGTTTTTATAATGCAATGTTAGGAGGAGAATTAGAAGAAAACTCTCCTAAAAAGATACAAGCACATGAAAATCTCAAAGGTAAAATATATACTCCAATTAAATCTGAGTTAGAACGTCTTGAAAGTAGAAAAAAAACATTGGAAATTCGTCTTAATGATGAATTAAATGGAGGTAGAGGTCTGAGCGGGGCTGGACCTATATATTACGGAATTTTAGATGAACTTGATGAAGTTAAAGATAATATAGATCGGATTAAAGCTCTTGCAGATAACGAGCGAATAAAATCTGTTTTTGAATTGTCAGTAGAAGAAATCAATTCTCTACCTGCAAAAAAAGTTTACGATCAAAACATTCAAGCATGGAATTCTTTTCCAGCAAAATATAAAACAAATGTACCTCGAAGCTCATGCTCAAGTTTTTATTCAAGAAGAATATGATTATTTTATCCGCTCCTTTTACAACCTTTACTCAGACAAAAAAAGGGTTAATCCTTTTTGGTATTTGAGACACGCGAGCCAGAAACTACTCAATCTAGAACTAGCTTTAAAATTAGGCTTAAAAATCCCTAAAACTATCATTACAAACAATCCTGAAAGGGCGGGAGAATTTACCGGAAAATGTAACTGGAATTTATTGGTAAAAACCTTTCATTTTTCTGGTTTTGTCGTCAATCAAAGGGAAGCATGGCATTGTTTGGCTAAACATATAGCAATTCTGTTTCAGCCCTTGTAAAAATATCTCATAAAATAAAAAGGAAACAGCTCCGGAAGGCAACAGAGTCTCAGATTTTTTATCTGTGTTTTGATTTATGACAAATGATTTAGGATTGCTATATTAATAAAGCCGAACTTGATTGGTTTGCCAAAACTATTACTTTTTTCCCTACCTTTCTACAACAATATATAGAAAAATCTATAGAATTAAGAGTAACAATTATCTGCTCGGAAGTATTTACAGCAGCGATTCATTCCCAAAAAATTGAAAAAACTAAGTCAGACTAGCGGGCAATAGATAATTACCAAGTTATATCAAATCTGTTTAATTAGCTATAAAAAAATTGTTCATCTTCACCATTACCCAATCTTTATAACTGTTTTTCCTCCTGACTCCTCTACGGGTAATTTCGGACCGAATGCGGAGCAAACATGAATTCCCCACTGACTCCTGACTTCTACCTTCAAAAGATTTTATACCAATGCTATCGGATTTGATATTACACATAACTGTTTATGATTTGCCAAAAATTATTACCCAACAACTTTTAGCTTTTAATCGACATTACTCTTTAGTATTTTCGACTTTTGATTTGATTCTGACTCCAGAGGGAGAATATTATTTTCTCGAATGCAACTCCAATGGTCAATGATAATTAGATTAAATATTTAACAGAATTACCAATGGCGAAAACAAGGGCAAAATTATTGATGGAAATTTAAACTGTCACTAATACATTTTTACTTTGACTAATTTGCTGATAAACATTGCCAGATTTTTTCACAACTCGCTAGACAAACCAACTTACTAAACCTATTTTTTCACCTTTTTCCTTTGCTTATTTTTCTGCTTGTCTACTTTTTTAATTGCCCTAGACTCTAATATAAATTCTGGAATTTCCCGCAGTTGCTCGTCATCCAAATTATATTGTTCGCAAACCAGACTCAGGCGAATATCCGAACTTGTAACAGCATTCACCGAATGAGTTAAATCTCCCTGGAAAAATAGTAACGTGCTTGGTTGAGGGCGAATTTTTCCCACTTGACGCTTATTCGATCGCAACACCAACTCCCCTCCCTCTAAATTTTCCGGCACTTTCACATAAAGCACGCTTACCACATCAGGTGGAGTAATAGTTTTGCAGTAGGAGCGCAGAGAGCGATCGATATGGGGGTCTACCCGAGAGCCTTGTTTGAGGAGTAGGGGGTTGAGGTAAAACGCATTGCACTCTGACTGTAATACCCGGTCTAAGTAAAGCTCGAAGTAGGGGAAATGCTGCTTCACCTCCGTCAGATGCGATCGCCGAAATACTACAGAAAATCCTTTTGTTTCTACAAAGTCACGATTCATATTATTGACGGCAAAATAAGGGCAAGCTAAAATTTGCCCTTGTAATTTGCTTAGGTAAGCTTCAGAAAATGCTTGGGGATATAAATTATAGTAAGACAAGAGTAAAAATGTGTGGTTTGAATTTTAATTAGTTGGCTGTCAATTTTGCTAATTATTAGACATCTGGGGAAACTAAGTTTTTACCCAAGTAGTTAAAGGGTTGAATATTAATTATCCCAGAGTAAGAGCGATCGAACAACCTCTGCTATTGCTCCAGAGCAAGTTTTCCTATTTTCCCTGCCCCCTACTCAAAGTCTCTACATTCTTTTTCACGCCTATATCTATTTTACTTCATAGTTAAATTCTACTTTGCTGTGCTTAATTACTTCCTCATGGTTTTGTAATTTTTGCCCACAAGGCAATTATCTTTGTCTCCGTAAAAGTTCAGAATACTTACTACCTTCATAAGAAATAGGAAATATATTTACCACTCACCTTATTTACAGCAGATTGCAGGTTAATGCGCTACAGTGTCGCCTACTTCCCACACTTCCCACACTTCCCACACTTCCCACACTTCCCACACTTCCCACACTTCCCACACTTCCCACACTTCCCACACTCCCTCAAACCATAAATATATGTACTTCATCAAGTTGGAAACTGCTGCATAGCCCACATTCCACAGGTTCATTATTAGCACAAAAAGTAGTCAGGAATCAGCAGGCGCTTGTCAGTCTTCTAATTCCTTCCTCTTCCTACCCCTTAATACTAATGATAGAAGGGGGAGAAAGGGAAGTTAAGTTTCTCACTTCTACAAAATTTGCGACAAAAACTTGCGCGTGCGCTCCTCCTTCGGGTTTTTAAAAAATTCCTCTGGGGTCGCCTCCTCCACCAACAACCCATCCGCCATCAACACGATCCGGTCTGCCACCTCCCGCGCAAACCCGACCTCGTGAGTCACTACCACCATCGTCATTCCCGAATCTGCCAAACTGCGCATTGCATCCAAAACTTCCCGCACCATCTCCGGGTCTAATGCAGAAGTAGGCTCGTCAAATAACATAATCTTTGGCTGCATCGCTAAAGCACGAGCGATCGCCACTCGTTGTTGCTGACCCCCCGAAAGTTGACCGGGAAATTTTTTTGCCTGCTCTAAAATACCCACTCTTTCCAAAAGTTGCATCGCCACTTCCTCAGCCTTAGCTTTCGGCCATCGACGCACCCAAATTGGCGCTAAAGTCACATTTTGCAAAACTGTTAAGTGGGGAAATAAATTAAATTGTTGAAACACCATTCCCACTTCTCGTCTAATTGCCTCAATATTTTTCAAGTCGTGGGATAAGCTAATACCATCAATAATAATACTGCCTTTTTGAAATTCCTCTAAAGCATTAAAAGTACGAATAAAAGTAGATTTACCTGAGCCACTTGGCCCCATAATTACAACTACTTCCCCACGTTTGACCGTGAGACTTACCCCACGCAAAACATGAAAATTATTGCTGTACCATTTCTGAACATCTCTAGCAACTATTGCTAATTCAGAATTGATTTGTGCTTCAGTTTGTTTCGTTTTTGCTTCTGTCATTTTCATCCTTAGGGAATAGGGATTAGTATTAAATAGAATTAGGTTGTAATATTGTGTAGCAATACTAAATGGGATTAAATCAAATTAACTGAAAAGTTCTTCCCTCTACTCTATCATTTCTTATGTTAACTTTTGGTAATTATTATACTTCATAGTTAAATTCTACCTTACTCTGCTTAATTACCTCTTCTAATATATTTCTTAAATATCCTATTTCTATACAATGGTAAAAACGTTCTATGATGGTTGGCAAATTGATGATTTCTTCTATGCAATTCATGTACTTTTCGACCATTAGATTGACAGAGTATTGCTTTTGTGCATTTTTTCTAATTTTTTCCAGTAATTTATTCGTACTTTCAGTAGATTTGATTACGAAAGTTATAGGATATTTTTCTATTTTATCAATATCTAAAAAAAACTTTTTAAAATCCGTTGTTTCTGTAACCTGAAAAAATCTACCTAATGGTTTCATTACAAAATCTATGCCCCCGTCATTGGCATTAGTTCGCCCTGTTTTGTATAATTTTAAATTTTCTTGTTGTATATCCTCTAGATCAAAACCAAAAAATACAGTCTGTTCGTGGTAATAATATTTCAAAATGCTATAGCTAACAATCTCAAACAATCTTGCATCTATATTTGGCTGTAAAAGTTTAACAATAAAACTAACAGCTTCATTTCGATTTGCTTCTGTTAATTGACTTATTTGCTGGCAAGATTTAATGAAGTTTTCAAAAGCATTTGTTTTTGTCGAAATATACAGCTCGATTATTTAAATAATGATTTTAGCCAGATTATAAGTTTGCTCTTCAATTATACAAAAGAGCAAATTTTCATTGAACCAATACCTATTGTTTGAAGGTTCTCTGATAACTGGAACATAATCACAAGTCGGGAAATATTTTTTAAATTCTTGGTTTAGTCTGTGGTTCAAAGCATGGTTTTGTAATTTTTGACCAAAAGGTAACTCCCTTTGTCTGCGTAAAAGTTCAGAATACTTGCTACCTTCATAGGAAATATATCTACCACTTTCATCAAACCCCTTTTTCACATAATCTTCAACTAAAACATAAATAGCATATAAATTACCAAAAGAACTTCTGGCTTTCGAGCCTCGATTAGCAGCTCTAGTTTTCACATTAATATATTGTAAAATAGGAGAAATTGAGTATATTAGTTCTGATTTATTTCCACAAATATCCTTCAGAACATTTTTGATTACTTTTGTAAATTCATGTTCCATCTAATCACCCATATTTAGGTCTAAAGTTAATTGAACATCTTGATTATTTAAAATAGTATGATTACTTTGAGCTTCAGAAGCAAAATCTAATCTTTCTAACCCTAATTTTACATATTCTTCTTCTATCTCTATACTGATAGATTTTCTACTTAATCTTTTAGCGACTACAGATGTGGTAAATATTCCAGCAAATAAATCTAGAATTAAATCACCAGGATTACTACTTGCTTTAATAATTCTTTCTAATAAAGCTTCTGGTTTCTGAGTTGGATGATTTCTATACTGAGCCATTTTATATCTCACTCTAGGAATATACCAAACATTTCCAGGCACTTTTTCAGAATTATAAACTGTTGGATTTTGTTTGCGATAATCAATCAATTTACGCACTGCACCTGTTTTAGCTTCAATCTTTATTTCTTCAGCGTTAAATGTATAGTTATTTTTATTTTTTACCCCAAATAAAATTGGTTCATATAAAGAACCAAAATATTTTTTTGCCTGAACTCCCGAACTATCGTAATACCAGACAATTCGAGAAAGGATAGTAACTTTATCTCTTAAATAAATATCTATATATGGCATATATTGTGTTGCTGCCATAATGTAAATACTGCCTGTATTTTTTAATTTCCTCATACATAAATCTAGCCATTGATAACACCATTTTATATACTCATCATCAGAATCCCATTTTTTTTGTTTGCCATTAAATTTCTTACCAATATTATAGGGAGGGTCAGCAAATATTAGGTCAATACTACCGTCTTTTACACAATCATCTAAAACAGACATTACATCTCCCAAAATAATTTTGTGTTCTGCAAATTTCCTAACTTTCATTTTTCATTTCACTTTTACAAAACAGCTTTTTTCACAAATCATTTAGGGTTAGTATATAATTAATGAGTAGTATTCAATTTTTTCTCCAACTGCCGACTACCAACAGACATAGCATAACAAATAATCCAAAAAAGTAAGCCATCAAATAAATAAACCTCGGCATAATCTCCTAAGAATTGGGGTTGAGCTAAAACCGAACGACTAATACCCAACAATTCTACCAATCCTACAATTGATAATAAAGTTGTATCCTGAAATAGACTAATAAACTGACCGACAATTGAGGGAATAGCAACTTTTAATGCTTGGGGTAACACAATCAATCCTAAACTTAATGGAGTATTTAAACCTAATGCTTTTGCCGCTTCAGTTTGACCTCTAGGTACAGATTGCAAACCACCCCGAACATTTTCCGCCAAATAAGCAGAACTAAATAAAGTTAATCCTAAAATTGCCCGTAAAATTCTATCAGGTCGCATTCCATCTGGTAGAAATAAGGGAATCATTATCTGCCCCATAAATAGAATTGAAATTAAAGGTAATCCCCGGACAATTTCAATATAACCAATAGAAAATATTCTAATTACTGGCAATGTACTTTGTCTGCCTAAAGCCAATAAAACCCCTAAAGGAAAAGACATAAAAATACTAATTACAGCCATTAATATAGTTAAAATTAAACCGCCCCAGTCGTTTGTAGATACAGATTTTAAACCTAATCCACCTCCCATTAACCAGAGAATTAAAAGAAAATCAATAAACCAAGCAAAGGATAAATATTTACCTATAGTTGTGTTTTTTATGCCTAACTGTTTTCCTACCCAGGCAGTAGCAATAACTAAAATCACCATTCCTATCAGTAACAGTTTAAAGGGTAGAGTTACAGGAATTAATAACAAAAATGCAGGTAAAACCGCAATAAAGATTAATACTGGCAGGGTAAATAATGTGGCTGTGTTTCTAGCAATAACTCCCCAAGAAAAACCAGATAAACTACAAATTATGCCAACTATTAACCAGATACGCCAATATTGGTCTCTGGGATATCTGCCTACCATTAATAATGGTAAATTAGCTTCGATAACTTGCCATTCTGCTAAAGTTGTTGCCCAAGAGATAAAACCAGTTATTGCCCAGGCAATTATACCGAATAATATTAGAGTTAATAAAGTGTTGTACCAGGTACTAAAAAAATTTTGTCTAAGCCATTCTGTGGGGTTGGTTTTCTGAAGTTGTGGGGCTGAAGATTGATTAGTATTGATTGTTTTCATATATTTTAGGTTTTAGGTTTTTATCAAGCTGGTTTGGTGGTTGACTTGGTTGTTTAATTGTTATGGGTAAAGAAAGAGCATTAATTCTGTCTGTGAATAAATTTGGTTTTTCCCCCATGGCAAATTAGCTTTTAGGTAGATAAATTTTTCAGCCCTTTACTCAGGCAAATTAAAAAGCTGGTTTGGTGGTTGACTTGGTTGTTTAATTGTTATGGGTAAAGAAAGAGCATTAATTCTGTCTGTGAATAAATTCGGTTTTTCCCCCATCTCTTCTCGTCAAATGATAAATTGACAAAGGCAGAGCAACTTAAATTTAAAAATAACCTACAACCTCAAACCTACAACCTAGCACCTTCTTAGATTATCTTTCTTTTAATTGAACGCTGTTATTTAAGAAATTCATACAGAATGAAATTGTCAAATTTATAGACAGATAAACCGCCATAATTAAGATAAATACTTCCACTGGGCGACCTGTTTGATTATAAGTAGTATTAGCAACAGAATATAAATCTGGATAACCAATAGCTATTGCTAAACTAGAGTTTTTAGCCAAGTTCATATATTGACTATTTAGAGGAGGAATCATTACCCGTAATGCCTGGGGAAAAATAACCAACTGCATCACCAAACCCGATTTTAATCCCAAAGACCTAGCAGCTTCCCATTGCCCTTTTGGCACTGCCTGAATCCCCGAACGAACAATTTCAGCAATAAATGCACCTGTATAAAATACTAATCCTACCAATAAAGCTGACAGTTCTAATGTTAAATTTAATCCTCCTTCCGTTGCTCCTGTTGGTGTTGGTATTGGTGCTTGCCAACCTAGAGCAAATATAATAATTAATAACTCAATAATTCCAATGCTAATCACTGCTATTAGTTGAGGTTGACCAGATTTAGCTTTTTCTGTCATTAACTTATTCCGCCACTGCCAAATAAACATAGCAGCGATCGCTCCCACTATTAACACTATTAACCACAGCCAAACACTCCCAGTATTTTCCGGCCAAGGAATAGATATTCCCCGTTTACTCATAAATATTGGTCCGGGAAATTCTAATTTTTCTTGTGGTCTAGGCAAACCAAAGAAAACTGCAAAATACCAGAAAAATAACTGTAATAATAGAGGAGTATTTCTCACAATTTCCACATAAACCCGATTCATATTCCGCAGTAACCAATTTTCAGAAAAACTGGCAACACCTGCTAATATTCCAACTATTGTGGTGAAGAAAATTCCCAAAATCATTACTCGCAGAGAATTAACAAAACCTGCTAATAATACTTGAAGATAAGAGTCATTGGGTTTGTATGGAACAATACTTTCACTAATACTAAATCCAGCTTCATTATCTAGAAAACCGAACCCAAATCCTGTACCTTGTTGTGCTAAATTGCGGTTAAGATTGCCAATCATCATAGCAATAACCACAACAAAAATTACTATGGCGAGAACCTGTAAGGCAATGCGCCAAAATCTTTCATCTCGCCATAGGGGAATTTTTTGATTTTTATCGTCAACCATCTTTGTTGTTTAATATTTAATATTTTTAGCGAAAAGGAGGATAGTAAAGTAAACCTCCATTTATCCATAAATCATTTTGACCGCGAGGTAGTTTAAATTGATAATTTGCTCCTAAGTTGCGATAATAAATTTTACCGTAGTTACCCATTTGTTTAATAACACGATAAGCCAAATCATTAGACTTCTAGGAAAAAGATATAGATTTTTTGCAGGAGTTGGCAACAGGCAATAGGCAACAGGTAAGATATTTTTACAAAAAAGGCACGAAAAAGAATTTTTTAGGCTGACTTTTTCTTTCCTTAGCCGATCTAATTAAGTAGTCATGCAAAATTAATTACACATACTCTAAAGCTAAAAAATCTGTACTGTAAAAATTACAGGGAATAAATAATGGTAATTCATTTTGCCCAGGTACTTAAAAGGTTTATTTGTTTTCCACGCCTATGTCTATTAGTTAAACCTAAATCTTCACTGAGATTTCCTTCTACTCCTGAAAATCGTCTTATTGTGGGGTAATCATAATTTTTTTTCTCATCTACATTTGCTTGAGTAATTCCTAATTCTTCGGCTTCTATCAAAGCATAAATTACCCACTTAACTACATCAAACCAAACTGAATCATTATTTGTTTTTACTGGACTCAAAGATTTTTTTGAGAGGGTAAAATTTCAAATAACATGTTGTTCGGGATTAGGGAAAGTTGTACGACGACGCAGCAATTGAGATTTATCAGAAGTTATCCCATCACAACGACTTTCTACATAAGCTGCATAAGCTAGGTCTGCCTGCTGAAATACTAAAGTCTGTGCTTCAATGTTTTGTTTCCGAAGACTGTCAGTTAAATTAAGTTCTTTAGTTGTACCTGCTTCAATACAAATAGACTTACCTTGAAAATCTTTAAGAGTTTGAATTCCACTATCTGCACGAACCATTATCCCTTGACCATCAGAAAATACAGTAGGGGCAAACTCTAGACCGACGGTAGTATCTCGACGAATCGTCCAACTGGTATTGCGAGAAAGCATATCTACTTCCCCAACATTGAGAGCTGTAAAACGTTCTGTTAAATCTAAATTACGATATTCTACCGCATTTGAATCATTAAATAAAGCTGCTGCAACAGCTCTACATATATCTACATCTATTCCTGAGTAATTGCCATTTTGGTCTACATAACTAAATCCGGGTATCCCACCATCTACACCAGACCTTAACTTGCCACGATTTTTGATAATATCCAAGAGACTTTTTCTATCCAAGGAAATTTTTCCTGGTGGAGTTGGTTCAGATGAAGATTTTTCACAACTTGTCAAGTATGCGGAAAAAAGAAAAATTATCAAGAGTAAATATACCCACTTGTGCATAATTTCTTTTCAGTATCCTGCCGATAAATTTTCATGCAAATTTACTTGATATAGTGTGAGTCATCAGTTATTAATTTTCCCAATTTTTAAAATTTCATTCTTTAGCTAAAAATCAAAAATTTAACTGTAGCTACTGATAATTATTAACCGATTCAATGGAGCGATCGCTAATTAATTTCCCATCAACTACAACATCCAGGAATTAACTAACTGCACAAAGATTTGGGAAAGTTACTGTAGATTAATTCCCAAGTCTTTGCTTGTATCGATTCTTAGCGGAATGGTGGGGAATAAAGTAAACCACCATTATTCCAAAGATTATTCTGACCGCGAGGTAACTTAATTGGAGAATTTTCTCCTAGGTTGCGGTCGTAAACTTCACCGTAGTTGCCTACTTGCTTAATTACCCTGTAGGCAAAATCATTACTTAAACCCAAACCTTCACCTAGGTCTCCTTCTACTCCTAAAAAGCGTTTGACTGTAGGATCAGAGGAACTTTTCTGTTCGTCTACATTTTCTTGAGTAATGCCTAACTCCTCTGCTT
This sequence comes from Microcoleaceae cyanobacterium, assembly GCA_049647275.1. Lineage (GTDB taxonomy): Bacteria > Cyanobacteriota > Cyanobacteriia > Cyanobacteriales > Microcoleaceae > JASJEE01. The sequence continues at coordinate 4,408 of JBARXI010000951.1, read as the reverse complement.
CTATCAAAGCATAAGTCACCCACTTGACCACATCAAACCAAGCTGAATCATTATTTGTTGTCACCGGACCCAAAGGTTCCTTAGACATAGTAACATCGAGAATAGTATGATTATCTGGATTAGGTAGGATACTACGACGACCCAATAACTGAGATTTATCAGAAGTCATTCCATCACAACGACCTTCTACATAAGCTGCATAAGCTGGATCTGCTTGTTGGAATATTAATGTTTCTGCTTCAATATTTCGTTTGCGGAGACTATCAGCTAAGTTAAGTTCTGTAGTTGTTCCTGCTTCAAGACAAATGGAGCGACCTTGAAGATCCTCTAAAGATTCCACACCACTATCAGCACGAACCATTATCCCTTGACCATCATAAAATGTAGTGGGGGCAAACTCTAGACCTACAGTTGTATCTCGGCTGATAGTCCACGTTGTATTCCGAGAAAGCATATCTACTTCCCCACCGTTGAGGGCGGTGAAACGCTCTGTTGAATCTAAATTACGATATTCTACCGCATTTGAATCATTAAATAAAGCTGCTGCTACTGCTTTACATATATCTACATCTATTCCTGAGTAATTACCGTTTTGGTCTACAAAGCTAAATCCTGGTATACCACCATCTACACCGCAGTTTAATTTGCCGCGATTTTTCACAACATCTAAACGACTGGTAGTTTTTTGACCTTCTTGGCCTGCTTGTGTCTGGTCTGATGTGCCTCCACTTTCACAGGCACTTAAAGGAAGTACCACTAATAAAGCTGCTATTAACAGAGAACCCAATTTATACATAGTTTATTAGGATTTTGTGTTTTTTATGTTCAAAAAATAACATACTCAAAACTATCATAGCCATCGTCTTTGCGATCGCTTCTGAGCTTTGAATCAATTATTTGTTCACATTCACTGCCCTTTTTTGGCATATTTCCTACCATCGGGCCTAAATGAACTATTTACTGGTCATCTCAATATTTGACTTTATTCTTGATTATTGATAACTTTTGACTTAATAATAGGACTAAGCTGATGGTGATGGTTCCATTCCCAGACGCTCCTCAGCTAAATCCCGGATTAAGGACAACCGAGATTGGATATATTCATTCATTAAGTCTGCTTCCCTACAATTGAGGGAACTTGTACTTTTCAACTGTTTGATTAACCACTGCACTAAGGTAGCATCATCTAGTGATACTAGGGTTTTAGCTTGAGTTCTCTCTACGACAGACCAGAGTTGGCGTAACATTGCGGGAGTCATAAAACCTCAATATACATTGAATAATCGACTTGTTTCCGAGAGTGGTCAGGTTAGGTAGCGTGCTTTAGTCATAGCCCTTAAGCACAAATATGTTTGATTTGATATTTCCTTAACCATTCTTTTATATTTTTTGAATCATAACCGAGTTTTTATCATATCAGAAGTCTTTAAACATAATAAGTTACAATTTTTACTAATTTCTTTACAAACTGATTAAGTTCTTTACTTGTTTGAATGTGAGGTAATTCAAGGTTTGATTTCTTGGTAAAGTTGTTGTATTCTTTCAAACTCTAGTTCCCAAAGATAATCTACACACCAGTTGGCCAAACGGTGGAGCAGATGAAATGGATAAGTGTGGGCCACACCAACTACAGGAATACCAGCTAGTTTAGCTGCTTTAATCCCAGAAAAAGTATCTTCGATCGCCAAACATTGATTAGCTCTCAAATTTAGTTCTGGATATTGTTGATTGAGAAGTTCAACTGCTAACAAATAACCATCAGGTTCTGGTTTACTTACCTTCAGGTCATCCCCAGCAACAATCACACTAAAATATTCAGCTAAGTTGGCCCGATTTAATACCAATTCCACTTCTGCCCGCAAAGCCCCACTAACCACAGCCATCTTCAGATTATTTTGGGCGATTGTGGAAATAAAATCTAGGGTATCAGAATAAATAGGCAACTCTTCTATACTTTCTAGATATTGTTGATAAGCTTTAGTTTTGCGCTTGACTAACTGGTCTAAATAGCCATCATTGACAAATCGACCTCTTTGGGCAAGTATATCTGCCAAACAAGCGCGGTCGCTTCTCCCTAAACAAAACTTGTGGTATTCCCCTGCTTTCAGGAGGAGATTTTCTTCAATTAAAACTTGTGCAATTAATTGTTCGTGAAGCAACTCATCATTAATGATGACACCATTAAAATCAAACAGAACGGCTTTAAGAGTCATAAAATCTCTTTTTTTTCGGGATGGAGATTAGATAATATATAAAGGTTAAGGTAGTTCTGAGTAGACTGGCTATTAAGCAGGAGCAGGAAAACTTTCACCATTGTTACCCGAGAAGGAAACATCCTGTCTTCCTCTGTGATGGTGATGTGATATTAGATCGGGGTCTTCGTTAGGAAATGGTTTAACAGCACTACTAATCTGATGCACCCACCAAACTTCTTGAGTTTCGACTGCACCAAATCCCGCCGCACCTAACCAAGCATCAATATTGCCCATAGCATAAGAGTTAATATAAGGTTCTTCAAATATTTCTGTCAGCCAGTTATTTTGTCGCAAGGTTTTTTGGTTACCATCAAGGATAATAATTTGACCCCCAGTTGTTAATAGTCTAAAACTTTCCTCCAAGATTTTTCTTGACACTGTGGGTGGAGTTTCGTGGAATAATAATGCTGCGGTTACTAAGTCAAAGGAAGCATCTGGAAATTCTGCTTCTTCTGCATTGCCATGTCGCCAGCCAATATCTAGCCCTGCTGTTTTAGTTTTGGCACAGGTAAGCATATAGGGTGATAAGTCCAGACCAATGACCTCTGCTTGTGGAAATGCTCGTTTTAACATAATGGTCATCGAACCTGTGCCACATCCTAGGTCTAGTATGCGTCTTGGTTTAGCCCGAACTGCATCTATTAAACTTTCTCTAATCCAAGTCTCGTTCGGTGGCAAAGCATATTGGGTTATAGGGTCGTAGGTCACTGCTGCACTGACAGTCATATAGCCTCCTTCAATACCGTGGAAGTTTTGAGAGGTGTAGTATTCAGGATAAACAAGGTTGGGATTAGTTAGGCGATCGCTTTGTGTCTCCCAATCTATACTACGACTGAACGTTTCCATAGCTTCTCTGTCAATCAGAAAGGTGTTGACGAATGGGGCCAGAAATTTCTCGTATATTGTATCTTTGCTAACTGCCATTAAATTTTTCTTGTCTTAACTTCCTAGTTTTCAGTATAAGGCCCAATTTTCTTACCTGCACTACTGAAGCTTGAAATTAAGAAATTTTCTTTTGTAGGGCTTTTCTAGCAATTTTCGTCACATAAATGGTTACGGCAACTGTGGCCACTAGACCTACTCCATAGAGAACCCATTCTGCTGTTGTACGCGATCGCCCTTCTGTTCCTAGAGTTGCCAAACTACCAGCCAGGGAACCTAGATATACATACATTATAGTGCCTGGCATCATTCCAATCCAAGAGGCAAAGAAATAGTCCCGTAGAGAGACTTGGGTGAGACCAAAGGCATAATTGAGTAGGTTGAAGGGAAAAATTGGGGATAGCCGAGTTAGTCCGACGATTTTCCAGCCCTCATTGGCCACAGCTTCGTCAATGGCTTTAAATTGTTCGTTGCCTTCTATTTGTTTGGCAACCCAATTTCGTGCTAGATAGCGACCTACTAAGAAGGCACAAGTTGCACCTATAGTTGAAGCGATGGAAACATAGATCGAACCAGAAATAGGGCCGAATAGTAAACCTGCGCCTAGAGTTAGTAGTGAGCCAGGAAGGAATAAAACTGTAGCCAGAATATAGATGGTAATAAAAGCTATGGGACCCCATGGGCCAAGTGTATCAATCCAATCTAGGGCATTTTTTAATAGTTGTTGAACATTAAAAAATTTCTGAGCAAGAATTAGGAGAATTGCTATTACAAAGATAATTAAGAGTGGTTTGAGTAGCTTGTTTGATTTTGGCTTTTTTTCTGTTGGTTTTGGTAGGTCGTTCATTATATAGAAAGAAAATGAAGAATAATTTTGGTACTAATCTACATGATACTTGGATATAAAGATATAAACATTGGTTTTCATCGGAGTTTTATCAGATTCTTATCTGATTTTCATTTAACATCGATTCTGGCTAGGAGAAAAAATATAGCAATCCTAATTTGTCATAAATCACAACATAGATAAAAAATCTGAAACTATGTTGCCTGTTGCCTCTTGCCTGTTACCTTTTCCTTTCTGTGAGATATTTTTACACAACCAGGCCGAGGACTGCTATATTATTAATGTTATAGCGATTGAGAATCAGATGTGATAATTTTAGTGTTCTCTAAAAGTCGAGCATATAGTAGTTTTTATATTCATAATATACAGTTTTTTCTTTCTTTTCTGTTGCCTATTGACTGTTGTCTAAAAGGCTACAATATCT
>JBARXI010000950.1:0-4600 GCA_049647275.1 Microcoleaceae cyanobacterium | reverse complement strand
AAATCTAGATTGAGTTTTTTCTAATCAAAAAATCCTGTCTTGAGTATCCATTAATTCTTGTAGAAAGCTACTCTTTAATGCTGTTTTCTCTTCTTTACTGTTCCCTGTTCCCTATTCCCTGTTCCCTGTTCCCTTTTTAATAGGACTCTGTTTCCACATTTCAAATGAAAACGCTATAACTGAAATGACTCCCACTGAATTCCTGATTCTGTAAAAATTGCATAGAATGGGAGTATATCAATAAATTTGTTCGGGTGCTTATTTAAACGAGAAAAGAGGAACAATTTTCCTTTGAGGTAATTTTCTCCGTTTTGAAGGAGAGGTCATTTCAGTGTAAGCATTCAGCAGTCAGCAGTCAGCAGTCAGCTCTTGAGAAATATTTACATTTCCCGCCATAGAATTGTATGAATTGAACTCGAACTCATCCTTCTTGTGATTCATTATCTGATTAAAAATGTAAATGTAATAGAAGTTAAACGAATGCTTGCTTCATTCATTAAAAAAATTGACAATAATAGCTTATTTGATTTTTATCGCTGACCGCTGATAGCTAATAGCTGTTTGCGCAGCACTCCGCAGGAAATGCTTACATTTCATTTATCAGTAATTGTTAATTATTAATTCCTGAAAGGAAATGTCCCTTTGAATTAAGTCGCCAATCCGACAGTTATCCTACCTGATTCCTGACTTCTAATAAATAATCTAGCTATTTTTAGCAAATATTTATCACCCTTAGTCTGACAGGTTTAGTTGATAATTTTTAAAAAGAAAAAATCATTGAATTAATTAACTTTTACGCTTTTATGAAAAACATTAAAAATAATCCCACATTAGGATATATTTTGATTGTTGATGACCAACCAGTAAATCTGAATTTACTCTCTGGTATGCTCAAAAAAGAAGGATATAATGTCCGGAAAGTAACCGACGGGCAATCAGCATTAAATCTAGCTAAAACTGAATTGCCAGAAATGATTTTACTAGATATTTTAATGCCAGAAATGGATGGTTACGAAGTTTGTAAAAAATTAAAGTCAAACGAGCAAACTGCTACAATTCCGGTAATTTTTCTTAGTGCTTTAAGTGAGACAGAAGATAAAGTGAAAGCTTTTGAGGTTGGTGGGGTTGATTATATTAGTAAACCTTTTATATTCCCAGAAGTTATTGCCAGGATTAAAACTCAATTAAATCAGAAAAAATTGACACGAATTATTCAAGAACAAAACCAACAATTGCAACAATATAATCAAGGATTAGAAGCACAAGTGGTAGCGAGAATGGCTGAATTAGAACAGAAAAATGAAGATTTATTGAAGTTGCGGGATGAATTGCATCAAGCTTTGGCTAAAGAGCAAGAAATTAGTGAATTTAAGAGTAGAATTATTACTACAATTTCCCATGAGTATCGCACCCCTTTAACTGCTATTTCTTTATCTACATACTTGTTACAAAATTATCGTCATAAATGGAGCGAAGAAAAGCAACTTACTCATTTCAACAGAATTCAAGTTAGTGTCAAACATCTAACAAGTTTAGTCAGTGATTCGTTATTTGTTAACCAGACAGAAAATGATCCCTACAAATTAACACTGACTACTGTTGATTTAGTTATTTTTTGTCAGGAAATAGTAGAGGATATTCAAGCAATAGCTAAAGCAGAGCAAATTATTAATTTTGTTTATCAAGAGAATGACTTTTCAGGAGAATGGGATGAGCGTTTATTGCGTCAAATATTGATTAATTTACTTTCTAATGCTGTTAAATATTCCCCCGATCGAACTGTAGTTGATTTTGAAATGTTGAGGGAAAATAATCAAATTAAATTTCGCATAAAAGATCGAGGAATAGGTATTCCTAGAGAAAATCAGATGAAGTTATTTGAATCTTTTTACCGAGCTGATAATGTGGGTACTATACAGGGTACTGGTTTAGGATTATCCATTGTCAAAAAATGTGTAGATTTATTGGGTGGTGAAATTACTTTTACCAGCGAATTAGGAGAGGGAACAGAGTTTATTGTTATCCTAACTTTGAGGTTTTAATATCATGTCCGGTTAAACAGTTATACAGGACTTACGCATAACCGCTATATCTAGGGTTAACGGCCGTTAACCCCTACAATTGGTGTATGATTCTACCTTTTGCGTAAGTCCTGTGTTTATAATTCTATCTACACTCCCCACACTTCCCACCCTTCCCACACTCCCCAGACTCCCCACCCCCTCTTTTCAGGAAACCCTTACTTCTACTTTTTCTTTCAGTAGATAGGTAGTCATATTTCCTTTTCCTTTAATTGAAACCTCACCTCGCTCTTCAAATACAAATTTTTCTTTTAGTTGCTGATATACAACAGAGGTAACTTGAATTTCACCATTAATACCACTAGACTCCATTCGAGATGCAGTATTTACAGTATCACCCCACAGATCGTAGATAAATCTAGTCTTACCAATAACTCCAGCAACTACAGACCCAACATGGATACCAATTCTTAGAGTTAGAGATGTTTGTTTTTGAACGCAAATACGATCTAAACAAGTTTGCATTTCTAGCGCCATATTAGCGATCGCCTGTAAATGGTCTTCTTGTTTTATTAGCAAACCACCAACTACCATATAAGCATCTCCAATAGTTTTAATTTTCTCCAAGCGATACTTTTGCGCTAGTTGGTCAAACTCCGAAAAAATCAAATTCAGTAAATTTACAAGTTCTATAGCAGAAACATTTGAAGAAAATTCAGTAAACCCTACCAAGTCAGCAAATAATACGCTCACATCATCAAAACTATCGGCGATCGCTTTTGCTCCTGTTTGCAAGCGTTGAGCAATTTGAGCGGGCAAAATATTTAGCAACAATTGTTGCATTTGTTGTTGCTGAAACTTCAAAGCTTCCTGTGCTATTTTCCGGTCGGTAATATTGGAAACAGTACCCTCATAATACAATAATTTTCCCTGAGAATTATTTACAGCACGAGCATTTTCAGAAATCCAAATTGTATTACCATCTTTGCAATATACTAAGGACTCAAAATTATACACTGCATTATCTGCTTCTATTGCCGATATAAATTCTTGCCGTCGGTTTGCTTGACAATAAACCTGGCTAGAAATATCGTGAATATTCTCGATCAACTCTTCTGGCGAACTATAACCATATATTCTTGCTAATGCCATATTTGCACTAATAAAACGCCCATCAGGAGTAGTCTGAAAAATACCTTCAACAGCATTTTCTACTATCTGGTGATATCGCTTTTCTGCAATTATCAGAGCTTCTTCTGCTTGCTTACGTTGGACTAGAGAGCCTAATTGAGTAGCTACGGCTTCAATTAATTGCATTACATGGGGCTGCCAAGATAGTACCTTTTTGTTAAAGAAAATCAAGACTGCCAACACTTTTTTTTCGACAAGAATTGGCACTCCAAAAGCTGTTTTTAAATCTGCTGTAGCAGCTAATGTTAACTCTGTTGAAAAATCTTTAACCCACTCTGATTTTTGGGAGGCAAAAATTCTACTAGGCAAACTATTATTCTCACTAAAAGTTAGTTTCATGCTCTGGTCTCTACACTCAAATAAATCTGGTTCTTGAGGATACCAACCTTGACTATATTCGAGCAAATTAGTATCTTGATTCGGAATCCATGCTTCACTAAAATCCCAATCAATTAATTGACAACAAGACTGAAGCATAATTGCTAATGCAGAATTAAAATCATTTGCATTATTAATAGATTTCGTAGTTTCTAATAAAAATCTAATTTCGGCTTCAGCTTTTTCTCTTTCTGTAATTTCCTGTTGTAAAAATAAATTATTATCTGTTAATTCTTGGTTTAAGTTTTCTACATATTGATAAAGTTGAGCTTGTTGAATAGCGATCGCCGTCTGAGCAGCCAAGCGTCTTAATAAGTTTACTTCTGATACTTTCCACTCTCTATTTTCTCGACAATGATGAGCCATTAATAAACCCCAGACATGAATTTCTGAGTTGCCAGTATAATTTTTGTTTTCAGTTTCGTTTGTAATTAATATTGGTATAACTAGATTGGCTTTCACCTGAAATTTTTTCAGCATATTTGCATAACATGATGTAACCTCCCATTTATCAATATTATTAACAACACTAACATAACCTTGTTTATAACGTTCTAAAATCTTGCTGTTGGGAAAACATGGATCGGCAATTTCCATGCCTAAAAGCGAAGAATAGTCTGATGCTAAAGATTCTTTTTCCACAACTCCACTAAAATTTGGTAAGAAACGATAAATTATTACGCGGTCGCATTGCAAAAAATATCGTACCGATTCTACTGTCGTTTCTAATATTTCTTCTAAATCTAAAGACTGATTAATTTTGTCTATTATCAGACTTAATAAACGCTCTTGTTTTCTAATTTTTTCGACTTCTAATTCGGCTAGTCTGCGCTCTGTAATATCTAGAATTGTACCAAATATACCGATCGGTTCTAAGTTACTATTTGTAATTAAACTCGTCTTCGCACAAAGATATCTTGGTGTTCCATCCGGACGCATTATTTCATATTCACATTCATACTTTTCTGTTTTTTCTAAGATTAAAGCCATATTTTTTTCCCACAATTTTC
>JBARXI010000949.1:0-2055 GCA_049647275.1 Microcoleaceae cyanobacterium | reverse complement strand
GAACTATACTAATTTACACAGCAGTTGCCGTATCTTTTATATTATTAACAATCTATGTAAAAGATAAATTTACTCAAAATAAAAAAATACCATTTGATTTAAAACAAGGCAATATGTTTGTAATATAAATATAAAGGTAATTAATGTAAAATGGGGCAAGACCTTTTTAATACATTGATGTAACACTTATGTTACCTTGTTATGACATAATATTTTTAAAAATAGGAAATTTAAAATGAATAAAACAGAATTTATTGATGCAATTGCATCTAAAACAGGATTAACTAAAAAAGATGCTCGAACTTCACTTGAGGCTACTTTAGAAACTATTACAGAAGCTTTAGTACAAGGTGATAGTGTACAATTTATTGGATTTGGAACATTTAATACTTCTAAAAGAGCTGCAAGAAATGGTATTAATCCATCAACTGGTGCAAAAATTCAAATTGCTGAATCTACTGTTGCTAAATTTAAAGTTGGTACTAAACTAAAAGAAGCCGTTAAAAAATAAATAAAAGCTATTGTAGATTCATTTTAGGGAGTGTTCATTAATCTGTGTCAGCCATCTAGTAATTCCTAAAATTGTATCATAAATTTAATGTTTTATCTAGTCTTCCCTCAAAGTGGATTGAGAGTTGAGAGATGGTTAAGCTCCAATTTCTCACTGGCATTGTCCATTTTTTAGTAGCATTTTGAATCCCCATAAATAGTAGTTTAAGCAAGCTATTATCGTTAGGGAATCCACCTTTAGTTTTAGTGAGAGTTCTAAATTGTCTATGAACTGATTCGATGATATTTGTAGTATAAATAACTCTTCTAATATCTGCAGGATATTGGAAATAAACTGATAGATTTTCCCATTTATTTCTCCAAGAAGTAAAAACAATAGGATATTTCTTCCCCCATTTTTCTTCTAATTTGTCCAGTTCAATCTCTGCTTCTTCCTTAGTAAAGGCTTGATATACAGTCTTTAATTCGCTTGCAAATTGTTTTTGATTAGCTGATCCAATAAATCGTAAACTATTTCTGATTTGATGTACTATACAGAGTTGAACTTCGGTGTTGGGAAACACAGAATTAATGGCTTCAGGGAAGCCTTTAAGACCATCAACTGAAGCTATGAGTATATCTTTTACGCCACGATTATTTAGGTCTGTAAGTACCTGTAACCAGAATTTAGCTCCTTCACTTTCATTGAGATAGAGTCCTAAAATCTCTTTCTTACCATCCACTCTTACACCGAGAACTGTATAAAAAGCCTTAGAAATATATTTACCATCTTCTTTAACTTTGTAATGAATAGCATCAAGAAATACAAAGGGATATACTTCCTCTAATGGGCGTACTTTCCATTCTTGAAGCATTGGTATGATTTTATCTGTTACAGCACTAATAGCACCTTTAGAGAACCCTACACCATAAATATCTTCTATCATCTCTACTATTTGGGAGTAGCTATTCCCATGAGAATAAAGAGCAAGTATCTTATCTTCTATTTCACCTGTCATTGTGCGTTGATTCTTTTTAACAATCTCTGGTTCAAAGTTTCCATTTCTATCTCTTGGAACATCTAAATTAAATGAACCATGTTCACTTTTCATAGTCTTTGTTGCATATCCATTTTTACGATTATTTGTTAAATCTTGAGTTAAATGAGAATCTATCTCTGCTGCAAGTGCAGCCTCTGTAAGTTGTTTAATAAGTGAGCCTAAAGCTCCATCTTTCCCACCGATACTTTTACCAGCTTTTATATCTTTAGCAAATTGTTCGGCATCTATTTCTATCTTCATCTCTGTGTCCTTTGGTATTTTTTATTTTACCAGATTGACACGGATTTTTGAACAGTCCCGTTACTTTATATAGTAAATACTTTTTAATTTTTTATAATATTTGCTAGAGGATATGTAATTAACTATCAATAAGTAATCTGTAGCCTATACCCTTTAATGTTAAAATACAATCATTAGTTAACTTTTTTCTTAGATTTTTAATATGAGTTCTAATTGTAGTTGGCTCTGGTATTTCGTCATAATTCCAGTTATTTAAGGATATTTC
>JBARXI010000948.1:0-13561 GCA_049647275.1 Microcoleaceae cyanobacterium | reverse complement strand
AGAGAGGAATTTCTGTTTCTAATAATTGTCTATTGTGACCATTATCTTTTACTTCAAGCTGTTTTTTGACTGCGGTCAAATCCAATTCTATCTGTTGGCGTTCTAGAATTTCTTTTTGGAGATTTTTGACTAATAAATCTTGTTGAATAGCGATAGAAAAATGAGTAGATAATTGTTGAAATAGTTCAATTTCATCAGATTGCCAATTTCTAGGACATGAACAATTTTGAGCAATCAATAATCCCCATAGCCTGGGGAAATTAGAAGTCTGTTTTTCACCATGTTCTAAAAGTTTATGATTTTTTCCTCTAATATCAAGTAAGATCGGAACCACCAAACTAGCTTTGACTTGTAAATTTGCCAGTATTTCTGTATGACAAGGAGTTAGTTCAGCAGTGTCTAAATCGGCAAACATTTGTATTCTCCCTTGTTGATAATATTCAACCCAATTTTCCTGAATAAATGAGTCTACAACTGTTCTTCCTAAAATAGACCACTGGGGTTCAACCACTGACTCAGCCACAAACTTTCCACTGTTATCTGAGTTTAACTGATAAATAATCACCCGCTCATTATTTAGTAACTGACGTATTTCTGTAACTGTGGTATTAAAAATTTCATCTAAATCCAAATTTTGACTAATTCGCAGTGTTAATGATGCGAATAAACTTTTCTTTTGCTCTGTGATATTAAGGGGTATTGTGGGTTCCTGCATTTGTATCTCCATATTTAACGTCAGGCAGCCGAGCAGTTTTTCTTCATCTTGTTTTAGTTGTTGTATTTCCTCTGTTAGTGCCTTTACTGTATCTTGGAGTTTGATCCGATCCGTTGGATTATCCATTTTTTTTACTGGCCCAGATTATTTTGATACTTTTCTTAACATTTTGAGGAACATTTTGCGTACTTTTACTAAAAAACAATTATTTCTGATATTTATATATAAATATCATAACAAAAACAATCTAGATGTTTCAAGGTAAAAGGGAAAATTTAAACTTTCTAGTGGTATAATTAGATAGAGTTATGTAAATTTTAATATTAATCATTATCAGCAAATAAAGAGGTAAAATTAGTAACTAAACATCTTTATTAATCAACAAATATATAACCAGAATTTGTTCTTAAAACATTTATCGTAACTCAAAACATCTATTGTTACTATAAACATAAATTATGGTAAAATACACAGTAGACATCTAGTGAAAAAAAATGTAGAGACCTTCGATGAAAGGTCTCTACAAGGGCAGGGCTGTTTCATGTCTTTGTCATAAATCATCATACCTAACCCCCAAACTCCCAACCCCCCTTTCCTACTAGGAAAAGGGGTGTTTTAAATGTTGTTCAAGGCTCTCTTAATTTAATATTAATTATTCTTCTGTGCTCTCGGAGTAGGAGAGGGGTTAGGGCAAATATATTATATTCCACGAGAATGAAACAGCCCTACTACAAGGGTTTTAAAAAAAGGAATATTTAATTTCCACGCCTATTTCTAGTGCAGCGTGGCGGAAATAATTCACCAGTTAACAATAGACGAAAAAGCAGATACCATAAACAAGTGCAGTCTTCTGCTTAGTAGACATACAGGAGTTTCCAACTTGATGAAGTACATATATTTATCGTTTTAGGAAGTGTGGGGAGTTTGGCAAGTTTGGCAAGTGTGGGGAGTAGGCAACAGGTAACAAATATTCACCCCGTTAGCTACAGGTGATTAACCCGTAATCTGCTGTAAATAATTTGGTTTTTGTTGATTAATCAGGGATTAATTTAGGAATAGACATCTCCAAAAATAACATAATAAAATCAATTATTATCCATAAATTATCAATTATTTCTCCCTGTTATCTGTTCCCTATTCCCTCTTTTATGGAGATGTCTAATGACTCGTTTTTAATAGTCGAGGAAAAGTCTGGTCTAGAGTAGTAATATCATGTCTCATTAAACAACTGTAATAAACAATCTTTCCCCAACCTCGTAGGGACGTTGCATGCAACCTCCCTACATTGCGGTTAATTAATGTTACTTGATATAAAAGATGCCCCTATAAATCCAGGCAAAAATACAAGTGTTTTAGAGACATTAAGCCTGAATGGTTTAATTGCATTAATGAGAGTACAAATAAAAATGTATTTGAAACATATGTAGAATAGATTTTAGTACCTCAATTATCATCATGAGCCATTGTACTGATGGATAATTTAAGTGTTCACAAAGGTTTTAAAATTCAAGAATGAATTGACTCAGTAAGAGCCTACTTAATATAGCGTTTCTCACCCTTTGTGAGGTACAGTTATCTTTTTTATCTTTTCCCTTATTGGGTTTAATACCCCACAGTCACTCGCGTTGCTCAAAATTGTTTGGGGGAGCGAATCCCCGCAATTTTCACATCACGCCTTTCCTACGGAATGCGGAGCAAACAGCATAGCTGCCTTCTGCCTTCTTCAATCCTATTCACTGTTGCCTTCCGGAGCTGTTGCCTAAAACCTAAAATTTTGTACCTCACGCTTTTTGAGAATTGCTATATTCTTACCAGCTTACCGAATAATTAAGGTAAAAAGCCTCTCCTTTAAAGGAGAAACAAGCGGTCGCGCATGCTGGCGCACAACTGCGCTCTTCGGCTGTCGCCGACATGTTTGCGGAGCATTCCGTAGGAAAAAGCAAAGCGAACCGTAGGGTGGGATGGCGAGGAGACCCGAAGAATGCAGAGCCGCTCCGAAGATCGCCATATCCAATCGACTCCTATGAAGAAAAAATTTTCCTTTTATTCAATCCTCTTCCTTTTAAGGAGAGGTAATTATCAATTATCCATTATCAATTATTGAATCACACCTATAGAACCCATTTTATATCTATAATAATTACTATAGTTAAGTCTGATCGCGCATCAAAATTGATGAAAAATCTGCGTATTTTGTGGAATTTTTCAGCTCGATCCTCTTCCCTCTTCCCTCTTATCTCCAGACTCGGTGACTCGGTGACTCCTAGCTAAAAAAAATTAACATTGACAAAGATACCAAATGGGATCTATAGATCGCCCGGCATCCCTGCACCCTGCCATTGACAAATATCCACACGGGAAAGAAATACTAAATATGAACCTGTAAGCTCCCAAAATCGACCTACCCCACCTGCACTAGGAAGTTCACCTTCAGGAGCATTTAAGTTATAAAGAAGGCGATCGCAAGATAACCACACACCATCGTGAAACCATCCCACCCGTTGACCAAACTGTCGCCAAATAGTCTGCTCCTCATTAGTAGTTTTTGCCAAACTGCTGTAAATTTGCCCCTGCACGCTGAAGCCAAAACGCCCATTTGAAGCTTTTACCCACAAAGAGTCAATAGTATTCAAGTCAGCACAAGGCAAACTTTCCAAATCTTCTGCTCTCAACCATCCCTCCCACTCTCTGTCTGCTACTTTCAACATTACTGCCTTAGTTTCGCGATCTGCCTCTTGCCATTTTGCGGCTGCTAATAACTCTTGCAATTTGGTATAATCAATTCCTCGTTCAGAATTTAAACCCTCTGCAAAAGTCGTCAGGTGAGTAGGTGAGGTATTAATAGTAGGTTGTTGGGTTTTGACAGGTATTACCAAAGTGTGGCTTTGTGACTTCGTAGATAGAAAATTCAACTCTCTCAAAACTTCTGTTGCTGACTGATAACGTTGACGAAAATCATAACGCACCATCTTGTCTAATATCTGCCCCAACTCTAAACTGACCTGAGCGCGATCGCGCCAAACAATCTCATAAGTATCAGGAGCTTCAGGTAAATACTTAACTGCTAATCCCGTGAGTGCTTCAATACCAATAATTCCCACTGCATAAAGATCGCTACAAAAACGAGGCTTTCCGACTAACTGTTCATTTGGCATATAACCGGGGGAACCAATAGCAATTGTATAACTATTTTGACCAGTAGAATTGATAATTTGAGTAGTAATTTGTTTAACTGCGCCAAAATCAATTAATACAAGTTTTTTGTCCTGCTGGCGACGCATTAAATTTGAAGGTTTGATATCACGATGAATTACATTTTGCTGATGTACAAATACTAATATTTCCAGAATTTCTCTTAACAGTTTAATAACTTGCTCTTCAGTTAATTTATAACTTGGTAGTAACTCTTGAGTCAAAGATTCTCCCTCAATCAATTCTTGAACCAAGTAAAATTCTTTTTTCTCTTCAAAATGAGCCAATAATTGCGGAATTTGATTATGGCAACCTAATCTATAGAGAACTTCTGCCTCCTGAGTAAACAAGCGCCTTGCTATTGGCAAATAACTAGAACCAGCATGATTGAGTTTGAGTTGTTTAACTACACAATTGGGATTTCCAGGTAAGTGTCGATCTACTGCTAAAAAAGTGTTACTAAAACCACCACTAGCTAAAAAACTAATAACTTTGTAGCGTCCACCTAAAATTTTTCCTCTGGTCATTTTGATTAAATCAAGATTTTATATTTGGGAATTTTATGGGTTTGAGCCTTATCTTACCGAACATCTTCGAGAACAATATTAATAATTTATTGGAATTCATTGAGATATTGATTTTGTTGTTGAATCAACTGATTAGTATCTTTTTATTATGCTGATAATTGTGGCTATATTTATAATATAGCAATTCCCAAAAAACGTGAGGTACAAAACTCTAGGTTTTAGGGAAAAGGGAAAAGGAAATAGACAATCGTACTTCACGCTTCCCGAACGATGCTATAAACCTCCAAATATTTGACTATGTTTATGTCATTCTTCTGTTGATTTTCCTCATAAATCTGCCTATACTTTGTTATTATATTCGATTAACTTTCCATGCACTAGCAGATTAAGTAGTCATGCCAAATTAATTAATTACACATACTCTAAAACTAAAAAGCCTATGGCAATCCTATTTAGATTCCTATAGAAATTTTAGTACTCCTACATAGTAATAGTATTGAATAAAACTTAGTATTCAGCTCAAATAGATTAATTGCCGAAATACCACTCCCCACACTCCTTCTACCATTACTATGCACCACTACGGATTTTTTTCTACTAGTGGACTGACACATATTCAATGGTGCGTTACGACGGATTGTTAAATACCTTTGAAAACTTATATTTTAGCCGTCTAACACACCCTACAATAATGAACTATTTCAATCAAATATAGCAGTACGTTTTTTGGCGTTTGACAATGAATTTTGGTTGTAAGGGAGTAGCGGTGTGACCCCGCGTCGGCGACAGACGCATCTGGGAGCGCACTCCTGTGAGGGAGTAGGGAGTAGAGAAATGTCCGCGCCCTATTTGCGTAGTGCTATATCTCAAAAATACACAGATAATCGACATCAGATAAAACAGAATAGGCTAGCAGTTTTATCTAGATAGATAGTCAACAAAATTATAGTTTTAAATTCCGTCGGTCGTAGACTTAAAAAAAACTATAATTGGGAATAACTTTTCACATCTTTAAATCCCAGCACATCAGATAAAAATATGTAGTAAAAATTTTCAGTGTGTGGATTTATTCATTCTTCTAGCTAGCACCTATAGTAGGTCGCCCTAAGTAGTTGTTCAACAATTAATAATTAATAATTGTTGAAAATCAGAGGATTGACTAAAAGGAAAATTTTTTCTTTTCTCTCCTTTTAGGGCGATAGCCCGTGGCGCTGCCAGGGAGAGGCTTTAAACCTTAATTATTCGTATTCGGTCAAATATAACAGGACTTTTAAATGGCTCAAACCCTTGAAATTACTTCTCTAAAGTCCGTTCCATTTCCTATCTCAAAGCTGCGGACATAGTGATGTTTAATTACATCTACCTACTTAGCACCTAACATCTGGCCATCACTCAAGGGATATTCCTCCGCAACGTTTACCGATCGCTACTTTGTCCAGGTCTAGAAACCAAATCCAAAATATAAAATTCGGTATCTAAAATAGTTAAGTGACAAATTATATGGCAACCTGAAATATAGTAAACAATCTATCACCGACTCTTTCGCTACAAAAATATAACAATATATTATGCAAACCCTGCCAAACCCAACCAAAACTCCTACAAATCAACCCGCTTTTGACACCACCATCCATCGGCGAAAAACTCGTCCCGTCAAAGTGGGTGACGTAACTATCGGTGGTGGCCATCCAGTTGTAGTGCAGTCAATGATCAACGAAGACACTCTTGACATTGACGGCTCGGTAGCTGCCATTCGTCGTTTACACGAAATCGGTTGCGAAATCGTCCGCGTTACTGTTCCCAGTATGGCCCATGCTAAATCCCTGGCAACAATTAAGCAGAAATTGCTAGAGAGCTACAAACCTGTACCAATAGTCGCCGACGTTCACCATAACGGCATGAAAATCGCCCTAGAAGTGGCCAAGCACGTTGATAAAGTCCGGATTAATCCTGGCTTATATGTGTTTGAAAAGCCCCAGTCTGGCAGAAACGAATATACCCAAGCAGAATTTGAGGAAATAGGAGATAAAATCCGCCAAACCCTCGAACCTCTAGTGGTATCTTTACGAGACCAAAATAAAGCCATGCGAATCGGAGTTAACCACGGCTCCTTGGCTGAAAGGATGCTATTCACCTATGGCGACACTCCCGAAGGCATGGTGGAGTCTGCGCTAGAATTTATCAAAATATGTGAATCTTTGGACTACCATAACCTGGTCATTTCTCTCAAAGCTTCACGGGTGCCAGTGATGCTCGCTGCTTATCGCTTAATGGCAAAGCGGATGGATGAATTAGGTATGGCTTACCCTCTCCATTTGGGTGTGACTGAAGCAGGGGACGGAGAATATGGTCGGATTAAGTCTACTGCTGGTATTGGTACACTTTTAGCAGATGGAATTGGGGATACAATTCGAGTGTCTTTAACTGAAGCACCCGAAAAAGAGATTCCCGTTTGCTACGGTATTCTCCAAGCCTTGGGTCTGCGGAAAACAATGGTAGAATATGTAGCCTGTCCCTCCTGTGGCCGCACCTTATTTAATCTCGAAGATGTTTTGCATCAAGTGCGGGAGGCCACAAAACATTTGACAGGATTAGATATTGCCGTTATGGGTTGTATTGTTAATGGCCCAGGAGAAATGGCAGATGCAGATTATGGTTATGTTGGCAAGCAACCTGGGTATATATCCTTGTATCGGGGACGGGAGGAAATTAAAAAAGTCCCTGAATCCCAAGGTGTTGAAGAATTGATTAATTTAATTAAAGCCGATGGGCGTTGGGTAGAACCCTAGTTTATAATTGAAGTATTTGTGCTGGGAGTGTATTTTTACCCTTAAATCATTCTTTGAATGATAATTTTCGTGCTTTTAGCCGGAGAGTATGGAATGCACTCCTAGATTAATTACTTAACAGATATTAGATGAATTTATTAACAGATAAAACTTTTCTTTTCGTCGGTTATCCTGAATCTGCATCAGCTAATTTGGATAAAGATAATATTTCAATTTCTCAGTTTCAATATTTGAAACTAACTTGATATTTTTATTCAAAAAAGAATCATAATTTTATCTGCTTAAATTTTTGTCTTGCCTCTGTCAACGACTAATTGAAAAATTGGTGTACGAGCAACTATATCTATATCTATCTATGGACAGCAAAAAAGAATGATTTCTCAAACTTCCTCTAATTTTAAACAGTCAAATTCTCATTCCCTATCAGAGAATGTTCAAAGAAGACTCCCGCTATGATTTTTAATTTAGTGGTGAGACGGGGCGTATAAACTGAGCGGGAAACCCAAGCAGACAGCCCCTCATGAATTACAAAATTGTAAATTAATTGAGCGGTAGCGAATCAATCCAGTGTTAGTCAAAATATAGTTATTAACGTTTTATTTTCAACCTTTGATTACTTTAACTTATCAGTACAAACTTAAACCAAGCAAACAACAAGAAATAGAAATTAATCACATTCTTGATGTTTGTAAAAGTCTGTATAATTATGCTTTAAGAGAGCGTAAAGACTGGTTAAATTCTAGAAAATCACAAATTAATAGTTGTTCGATAATTGCTGAATATATTATTCTAGCTGATGCGGCCTATCCTAATTACAATCATCAAGCAAAAAACCTAACAATAGCCAAAAAAACTTATCCTAGATTGAAGTCAGTTAATGCTCAAGTATTACAGCAAACTTTAAAAACTTTAGATAGAGCATTTTCTGACATGAAATCTCAAGGTAAAGGTTTTCCTAGGTTTAAGAAAAAGCTGAGAAGTTTTGTGTTTCCTGCAATGCTTAAAAACTGCTTAGGCAATAGTAGAGTTAAACTTCCTCAATTGGGTTGGATTAAGATTAGGCAAAGTAGACCATATCCAGATGGTTTTCAAGTCAAACAAGCTAGAATACTTAAAAAAGCTACGGGTTACTATTTGATGGTTATTTTTCAATCATCTGAGTTAGTTCCAGATAATCTTGCAGGCAAGAAGTCATTAGGAGTTGATGCAGGGATAGAAAGTTTTGTAGCTACTTCAACTGGAAAGTTAATCAAATCTCCTAAGTTTTTGTTGAGTCAACTACGCGAGCTTAAATTGGCGAGCGACCCCGCGCCGCCTCCAGGCGCAAGCGGTCAGACCCCGCGTCGCCTCCAGGCGCAAGCGGTCAGACCCCGCGTCGGCGACAGACGCAAGGGAATGCTGACCAAGAGAGGGAACGCACGAGCTTGCTGCCAAGAAGACTTAAGAAGAAAAAAATCGGTTCAAATAATTGGTTAAAACTTCAGAACAAGATAGCTAGGCTACATGAAAAAATAGCTAATACTAGACGAGATTGGCATTTTAAACTAGCTCATCAACTTTGTGATGGCACAGACAATATTTTTGTTGACGATATTAACTTTAAATCTTGGTCTAGAGGTATTGTCAGAAAACAATCTTTGGATTCTGGAATAGGTCAGTTTATCAATGAAATATTGCCTTATATTTGCTGGAAAAGAGGCAAGTATTACGCTAAGGTTGATAAAAATTATACTTCTCAAGAATGTCCTAAATGTGGAAATAGACAGAAAAAGAAACTCTCTAATAGAAAACATATTTGTAGCAGTTGTGGTTATCAAAAAAATCGTGATGTAGCTGCTGCAAAAGTTATCAGAAATAGAGGTTTAATAGCGGTGGGGCACACCGTTGAAGAAAAGCGCACCGCCTGCACTGAGGTTTTCTCAGCGTAAAGACGGAGCAAGAAAGCTTGTGGAGACGGTCTGACGGGGGTACAATTCAACTTTTTTGATTTGTTATCTAGTTAAGAGTTTGTGTTCGCATAGCGTTGCGCCAGCAAAGCAAGAATCCCCCATTATAATCTTTGGATTTAACGGTGGGAGTGTCAAGCTAAATTAGGCATAATTCTCAATCAATAATTATTGTTTAAATCATCCAACAAAAAACATAATGGTTATAGCAAAACGCGGGCTTATTCTTAGTGCAACAGCATTAATGTTAACAGGTGTCACCGTTATTGGCGCTGGTATTCATCTTTCCTCTCAAGCATCTTTAAATAATAACGATCCTAAAGAATTAATCGACCAAGTTTGGCAGATTATTGATAAAACCTATGTAGATGGTACTTTCAATCAGGTTGACTGGAAAGCTACTCGCACTGAATATCTCGACAAAACTTACACCACCGATGAAGAAGCATATGATGCCATTCGGGAAATGCTAGAAAAGCTGGACGACCCTTACACCCGCTTTATGGACCCCGAAGAGTTTAAAAATATGCAAATAGACACTTCTGGGGAACTTACAGGTGTAGGTATTCAACTCACCCAAGACCAGGATACAAAAAAATTGGTAGTAATTTCTCCAATAGAAGATACTCCAGCTTTTGAAGCAGGTATTTTAGCTCAGGATATTATTACTAAAATTGACGGTCAAAGCACCGAGGGAATGGATATTAATGACGCGGTAAGTCTGATTCGCGGTCCAATTGGTAGTCAAGTAAATTTAACGATCGAACGGGATAATCGGGAAATACAATTCCCCATCAATAGGGCAAAAATTGAAATCCATCCTGTGAAATTTTCTCAGAAAGAAAGTTCTCTCGGCAAAGTTGGTTATATCCGGTTAAATCAGTTTAGTGCCAACGCTGGGGGTGAAATGCGCGAAGCTATAGAAAAACTAGAAAATCAGGATGTATCAGGTTATATTCTGGATTTACGTTCTAACCCCGGTGGATTACTATATGCTAGCGTAGAAATTGCTCGGATGTGGCTCAAACGCGGAGATATTGTTTCTACTGTTAACCGAAGTGGTGTAACCGATCGCCAGAAGGCTGCTAATAGGTCTTTGACAGATAAGCCATTGGTGGTAATGGTGGATGGGGGGTCTGCAAGTGCAAGTGAGATTCTTTCTGGTGCGCTACAAGATAATGACCGAGCGATGTTGGTGGGTACTAAGACTTTTGGTAAGGGGTTGGTGCAGTCAGTACGTGGTGTTGGCAAAGGTGCAGGGTTGGCGGTGACGATCGCTAAGTATTTTACCCCTAGTGGTCGGGATATTAACCATGAGGGAATTAAACCAGATGTGGAAGTATCCCTGACAGATGAACAAAAAGAGGCTTTGCGGAAAAGTCGCGATAAAATTGGTACTATTGACGACCCTCAATACGCAAAAGCATTAGAAATATTAAATCAAGAGATTGCAAAAGTCGAAAAGAATAAAGCTCAGTCAACAAAAACAAGGTAGTTGACTGACACGCCTAAAAATGTAGTTGGGTAGAACGAAGTGATACCCAACAAAGCCCGATTATTGTTGGGTTTCCTACGTCAACCCAACCTACGGTTATTGCAATATTTTAGCTGTGTCGGTCTAGTAGATTGATAAATTAATTCTATTCATTATTTCGGTTGACAAATTCCTGCTCGAATCAATCCTACACGTCGGGCGATCGCTTCTTCAACAGAATTAAATGGACCCCATCTTTCTACAAAGTCGGGGTCTTTTTTTTGTTCGACTTGTTCAGAAGGTAAAATTTCACAAGTTCCCGTTTGTTGCTTGATAATATAGAATTTTTGCGGTCTTTCGTTCATAAAAGCTACTAATATTTGGGATGTACAGAAGGCAATTATTACTACTACTGGACTGACACACCTAAAACTGTGCATTAGTGTAGGGTGTGTTAGACGGCTACAATCTTTGCTATGACTATAATTTAAAAATCCGTCGCCGGGCACCAAATTAGTCTAGTAAGGTGTGTTAGCGGTAGCGTAACTGAGCAAAACCCTATAAATTATATTTTTGGGAAAGGCAAAAGTAGGGTGTGTTAGCCTTAGCGTAACTGAGCAAAACCCTGACTGACCCATATTCAATGGTGCGTTACGACGGATTGTCAAATACCTTTGACACCTTATATTTTAGCCGTAATGGCGCACCCTACTGGACTGTTTCATCTTAAATAGTGCAATAGATTTCTAGGAAAAGTCGCAATTTATTCAGTGACTAAGCAATTTTTCTAAGGCACCAAATTAGCTGTGTCGCTCCACTACATAATAAAATATAGGTTACAGTGCATTAACTATCTATCTAGGCTAATTAATTTTTGCTATTTACCATGTAATTGTAATTAAGTCAACTCATGGTTAGAGCGACTGAGGAAAATTAGTTCATCATGGCTGGAGAAATATGAGGCGATTGCTTGTTTAAACAACGATATAATCAGTGTTTACAGCTTTAAAATCTTATTAGGCAATAACTTACTTCAGATTATATTTGATTCATAATATCACACATATCGAGAAAAAAGGCTGAAAGTATTGAAATTTTGTTGAGTAGTTAGGAATTTTTTTATCGCTTTTTGTCAGAGATTGATGACAAAGTTTTAAATTTTAAAATTAGAAGCTGATATTGATAATTAAAACTTTTCAAATGTTGATTTTGGTATTAGTGCATAAAAGTCAAAACTTTAGACAAAGAGATTAATAGAGGGAAAAAATAAAATCCCTCTATGTCAACTTTGTATTTTTGACCAAACATTATGAGAAAAATCAAACAGATATTGATGGGTATTTTGGGGATAACCTCTGTGTTGGTTTTGCCAAACCATTCAGTTGATGCAGTATCTCTAATTAATTTTGAACCTGTGGATGGTAAATTTCCTGATGGAAGTGTAGCTGTAGATAATATGCCAATTACAAATCAGTTCTCATCCCTGGGCGTAACTTTTGGCATTGACCGTAACCAGGATGGTTTAGCTGATGCGGGATTATTCCCTAAGTTGGAGGCTGTTGGTTCTTCAGATGCTGTACTAGCTTTTGAATCAAAAAAAGGAGGAGGATATGATATAGCTGCTCCTGGTTTTGAAGATAGATTAGGTAGTTTCTTCCTACGGGGAGTTGGCTCACTAACTAAAGGTGAATCTCTTCTGATTTCTTATACTTCCCCAACAAATGCTGCATCGGCTGAAATTTGGGATATTGACGGTAGGCCAACAGGGTTAGGTGAACAATGGGAAGTTCAAGCACTTGGGTCTAATTTGTCTGTAATTGATTCTATTGTCAGTCCTATCGGCACTGCTTATACCGATCCCTTAGATAGTCTTCCCTGGTTTTGGTCTTTTGAGCACCCAGAAAAAGATATTCATGCTATTCGCCTAGTCTATACGGGAAGTGCAAATAGTGTTGGACTTGCATTTGATAATTTTTCTCCACTGGCAGTAGAAGGTTCTGAACCTGAACCTAATACTTCAGTTCCCGAACCTACTTCTGCAATAGGTTTATTAGTATTTGGTGCTGTTGTTTATCGTTTGAGGAAAGACAAATAATATCAGATCGCTAGTGTCGATAATTTAGTTGTAGGGGCAAACGGCCGTTTGCCCCTACTAACTGATAATTAAGGGTGGGCAAATACTACTTGGTTTACCAAAAATCTCTTTTACCGAATATTTGCCCACTCTACAGAAACTTCCTTTTTTTTCAAACCCCTGTAGAGAAAATTCATGGAATATCTCTACATTCTTTTTTGAGGAATATCTAATATTTGTCAAACTAATTAACTTACAGCATACTCTGTAAACTGACGCATAAATGGAGAATGAAAACCAATTACAATATCCTGATTAGGCACTCCCTCTTTTACTAACTCCTCGGCAAAATCAATTTCTGTACCATTATATTGTAGCCATATTTTACCTTCTTTAATATCAAAATGTAGGATACAGCCGTAAACACGACGATTGTTTTCCCAACCCACATTAACTATTTGATAATGATCGTTTTTGGTGTCAAAAATTAATTCTCTGTCTACACCACTCCTTTTATACTCATCACTACTATATTCCTTAATAAGTTTTTCAATTATTTCTCGATATCTATTTATTTTATCCATTTTTCAATAGTCTCCGGCTCTGGATTATAAGTAATTAATTTAATATTTTGGGTTTGAATAACAAGTTGAATTTACTCTGGCTTAAAAAATGTTTCATAAGTTGTGTGAGGCACAACTAAATCTAGTGCGCGTTGTAGTTCACAATAGTCTCCGGCTCTGGATTATAAGTAATTAATTTAATATTTTGGGTTTGAATAACAAGTTGAATTAACTCTAGCTTAAAAAATGTTTCATAAGTTGTGTGAGGCACAGCTAAATCT
>JBARXI010000947.1:0-2343 GCA_049647275.1 Microcoleaceae cyanobacterium | reverse complement strand
CCCTATCACCCCATCACCCTATCACCCTATCACCCTATTACCCCATCACCCCATCACCCCATCACCCCATCACCCCATCACCCTAAAATCGTCAATATAAGTATTTCATAACTTAGAAAACTGCTGTAATACTGATGCTGCCGGACTTGATATAACTTACTTTCTGACTTCTAACTGAAATGACTATCTAGCAGGTTTGCCCATGCGAAATAGCACTGTAAAAATATTATCAGTTACTATCAAATTATTTCCAAAAACGTCTTCACCATAATCATATTCCTGATTTTGCCAGTTTAAAGATAAAGTTGGACTATTATATTTATTGTTCAGTTGCCAAGTTACACTGGCACCATAGAGAGAGCGGTTAGAGGTTTCATCAACTGGTGCAACATAGCCATAAAAAGTAATAGTCTTGAGCGGACGAATACTGAACTCTAGCAATAAGCGGTCTTCAAAAGAATTGGGTAGAATATCACCAAAATAGTAGGTGACACCAACAGAAGCAATTCCCCAATTCAACCGAGCGCTGGCAGCAAGTTCGCTAGCAGGTGAATTGTTGATAATATCCCCAATTCTAGTATCTCTATCTATAGCATAATTGAAAAATGTTGACAAGGTGAAATTAGCATTTTTACTAATACGAAATCTTTTAGCAGCATTCCCAAAAATTTGGCTGTAATAATCTCGGTCTGGGTTAATATAACCGATGCCACCAGCGCGAAAACTCCAACCATTTACCGTGCTGATGGTATAGTCAGCACCCAGGTAAAACTTGACTTTTTCAGAGGCGATCGCTCCTGTATAGTAACGCAAAACATCTTGACTTCCGGTCAAATTTCCGGTAAAGCTCAGATGGGGATAATAACTTGTTTCTTCCCGATAGATACTTTCTCTGACAAAGTTAGCATCTTGTTGTAAAAAGCTCAGATATACTTGGGCATAAAAATTCTGGAGGTTGGCAGTAGAAAATGTGTCTTGATTAACTGCCGACTCTAATTCGACATTGCTTTCTGCTCCACCTTCTGCACCTCCACTGGCGATCGCTAATTGTGGACCAGTAAGCTCGTAGAATGTACGGCCTTCGTTAATGCTACGGTCAATGATGGGGGAAAGACCGAGCCAAATACTATGATAATTTCCTCTGGGAACTTGCTTTAAGCTCGTAACATCAGGTGTTAAACTTTTTGCTTTCCCGACTCCAGCGGAATAGATGGTAAAACTGCTGCTGGGTAAACGAGTATTATTAGCTGCTAAAAATAAGTTACGGTTAATATTAGAATTAACGGCATTTTCACTGCCTTTTAAGTCGGGAATAACATCGGGTAAAAATTGCGCTCCTGCTTGAATAGCTGTATTTAACCCCCGGTTTTCATCATCAAAAAAGACGGTAAAACCATGAATTGTCCGCCCGATAACTGCTTCTGTATCATTAGCTTTGACAACTTGACGGACTCGTGACATTGTGGTAGCGATCGTATAGTCATTTTCTTCCTCTCGCTCAATTTCAGTTTTTTGAGATTGGGTGTTTCCGGGAAAAGCACCTGCATTGGGAAAATATAAGTCTACTCCTATGGGTTGACTGCTAGTTCCCCCTTGAAAACCTGGCTGTTTCATAAAAGCTAAAGTTTCTGGTCTGACAACATCTCCTACTTGGGAACTTTGGAAAACGCGAGTGGGTACTAAAAATTCTGGGTCTATGCTGTTGCGATCTATTGCTAAACCGGGGGTATAGGTACATTGTTGGTCGTTGGGAGTATCGGGGAAAAAGCAAGCTGCTGTTAAACTCAGTTGAATTTCTGTTCCGGTGAGGGTGCTAGGTTCAATTGTTCTGGTGGTAACTTTTCTGTCTAGAGGAACACTCCGCAGTTGAAAATAAGTGGCTTTTTGGTCTACGGTATAGATGTTATCCCGGGTTAAGCTTTCGATGACTCTACCATTAAGTTTGAGAGTGCCGTTGAAAAAGGTGTTGTTGTTGGCAGTGTCGGCAAAAGTTTGGGAAGTATTAAACTGCCATTTTG
The DNA here is from genome assembly GCA_049647275.1 of Microcoleaceae cyanobacterium. Classification (GTDB taxonomy): domain Bacteria; phylum Cyanobacteriota; class Cyanobacteriia; order Cyanobacteriales; family Microcoleaceae; genus JASJEE01. The sequence goes on along the minus strand of JBARXI010000947.1, from coordinate 325 downwards.
TGAGGTGACTGATGGGAATATTGTTGAGGGGTAAGCTCGTGGTGAAGGGGCTAATTTTTTCATCCGGTGCGATGCGTGGGGGGATAATATAATTTGGGTTTTGGGTTGAATTTTTAGGTTTTTTATTTAATGATGGTGCTGTGGGTTGGAGGTCTGTTGCTGAGGTAGACCATTTGGGAATTTCTGCTAATACTGGGGTTGACTATGTAGGTGAGTGTGCGACTCGTTGGCCATTAAACTAGGAAACTAGGTATAAATGGCCGTTCTAAATCAATACATGAGGACAACCTCTGATTTATGAATAACTCTTATGACCTTGTAGGTG
>JBARXI010000946.1:0-7036 GCA_049647275.1 Microcoleaceae cyanobacterium | reverse complement strand
TGTTGTACTCGGGGTAAAAGCCATCAAACAACCGATTCATTTCTTTTTGTAATGAGTCGATTTCACGCCAGGGAGAAAAACGGACAATAGCCATATTTATTACCTCCTAAATTTCGGTTTTATCTGGTTATAATTTATTTGTTATTTTTAATTTAGCTGAAGTTTAGTAGTTGTTAAGTTCGGTGGTTGGTCAAGATGGAATAGCAATTTCCGTACTCTAGTTTTTCCCATCTATATAACTTTTTCTTTTTCTATCCAACGTTGACTTTTACTACTTGATTTTTTTCCTCTTCAGCTTTGAGCAAATAATTTAACTAAAGTTTAGTAGTTGTTAAGTTCGGTGGATTGGAAAAATGAAAGAGCAATTGCCGTATATTACCTTTTCCCCTCTATATAACTTTTTCTTTTTCTATCCAACGTTGACTTTTACTACTTGATTTTTTTCCTTTTCAGCTTTGAGCAAATAATTTACCTGAAGTTTCGTAGTTATTAAGTTCGGTGGTTGGGAAATATGGAAGAGCAATTGCCGTACTTCCTGATCAACCTTCCAAAATTCAATCTCCAACTTGTAAGTTTTAGTTGTCTTTTTCAACTTATCTATAATTTACCGTAGCGTCATAAATCAAGAAATTCGGTTCTTTAGTAAAGTCCGAGCGCAATTTCCGTACAAATATGTTTCAATCTTTTTTTTGCACTCTAAGAAAAAAGATTTTATGCGACTTTTTGCCAACTCACTCCCAGTCTATTAAACATAGGCGTGAAAAAAAATGTAGGGATGTTGTATGGAACATCCCTACATTTTTTTCAGAATAAATAATAATCCCCTTCTCTTTAGAGCGGGGAATCTCAACAGTATCTTGATATACTCCCGACACCCGTGCTTCAACCCGCAAAGGAGTTGCAGTTTATACTCCAGGTGATGTCCTCCCTCTGTCTAGATCGATATACCATGTTCTGATTTTCATCCAGGCACTGAATCGAATATTGCAGCGCGGGACTTCCCGCCAAGAAAGTTAAAATTAATGCCCCCGTGGGTTTTGAGATAACACATAACTATCAAACATAGTTCCCACTAAACTAAAAGTAACAGCAATAACCAAACATCCTTGCCAAGGATGGCCACTACCGAAAGTCCCTAAGAAGTGCCAAATTTGGGCAATACCAGATTGACCAATTGTTTGTAAACTAGGAAGATGACTAATTAAAGCAAAGCTCGTCCAGATAACTCCAATTAACAGAATAGGACTGACAAAGCTAAAAATACTTGTGAGTAATAAAGAACGTAGAAAATTAGGGAAAATATTCATAATTTATAGATATAACAATAAGTTCAGCTAGAGTGCCACCTTAGTAGCAGGTTAACCAGACTGGCTAACTTATTTCTACGATAGAGAGCGATCGCTTAAAATTGGTGAATCTGTCAAAAATCTTCAACCTTGGTTAAACAATCTTGTTGAAGATTAGTAAATTTCTCTCATTATTCAATTCAAGTGTTTTAAATTATTAATTTATATTGAGTAAGATTACTTTTCGATTAAATTTAGGGCCTTGGGGACATAGGGCCTTAGCTGCAATATATTTAGCAGGCCAGGTAGTTGTTCATTTGCTTCGGGGCAAAATTAATCGCCGTAACACCATTGAGCAAATGATGATAGTAGGCCCAGAATCCTTACTAATTGTCTTGTTGACAGCTAGTTTTGTCGGTATGGTCTTTACTATTCAGGTCGCACGGGAGTTTATCGCTTTTGGCGCACCGAATGTAGTCGGAGGTCTGTTGGCCGTAACTTTAACCAGAGAATTAGGCCCCGTATTAACAGCAGTGGTTGTGGCAGGACGAGTTGGTTCAGCATTTGCAGCAGAAATTGGCACAATGAAAGTAACAGAGCAAATAGATGCTCTATATATGCTCAAAACTGACCCAGTGGATTATTTGGTCATTCCCCGGGTCATTGCTTGCGCTGTAATGATGCCAATCTTGACGTTATTATGTTTGATAGCTGCTATACTAGGTGGCTTGCTAATTGCGGTGAATCTATATGATATTTCCCAAAATATGTTTATAGACTCCGTTCACGAATTTCTAAATATTTGGGATTTGTGTAGTGGATTGGCTAAATCAATGGTATTTGGTGCTTTAATTGCTGTGATTGGTACAAGCTGGGGTTTGACTACTGCGGGTGGAGCTAAAGGTGTTGGCCAGTCTACTACTACAGCCGTTGTTACAACCTTAATATCTATTTTTATCTTCAATTTCTTTCTATCTTGGGCAATGTTTCAAGGTGTTGGTGGAGCGATGATGGAAGGATTTTAAGTTGACAACTTTAACCTTTAAAATAGATAATCGGTCTCCTTTGTGAAATAAATTTATATCAAACAATGACTGCTACATCTACCTCTAAATCATCAGAAACTATAGAACTTGCTCCTAGTTATAAAATTCCTTTAGTGCTAATAATTGCTGCATTACCTTTGGCCTTTTGGCAAAAGTGGATAGCATTAGCGATCGCTCTGCTAGGACTTTTTCTATTATTTCAAACAACTACTATCCGCCTAAAATTTACTGATACAGCTCTAGAAGTAAACCGTTCGGAAAAATTACTTCGGCATTTTCCCTATCAAGATTGGCTAAACTGGGAAATATTCTGGTCTCCTGTGCCGATTTTGTTTTACTTTCGGGAAGTCAAAAGTATTCACTTTCTGCCAATTATTTTTGACCCTCAAATGCTTAAAAATTGCCTAGAAAAGCATATTCAACTAAATCAAGAATAAATTAGACATTAAGGGACTTGCGTTGAAATAAACTACCGATTAAAGTAGGGTGGGCAAAACGAAGAGATTGACTCAATTAAAACATACAGAAAGAATATTTTGCCCACCGAGAAAGCTAAACACTGGTACATTATTTTTGTGCTCATCCCTAACAGAACCTACCCAGGGACTCTAAAAGTAGGGTGCGTTGCAACGCACCTTACACAAAAGCTAGTGTATAACTATAATGTCCGAATTTTGTGTAAGTGCCGGAGTTATCAACCCACAATCTAGTTACTACCTAAAAGTCGATTTCCAGTAACTTGATATAGTTGTAGGGTGGGCAATGCCTATAAATATCTTTGTATAAAGGTTTTAGCTTTATCTAGCATTGCCCACATTATGCTTTTATTTATGCCGACCTACTTACCTAAAAGTCGATTTCCAGTAACTTGATATAGATAGCCACAGCAAAGAAAACTGTTTTAATCCCTGTAAAAAATACCACGATAACTAATTTATTTGCAAAGCTATAAAGCGTCTTATGTACTAAAAATTTGATTTATTTTGACTTTGTAAATGTGTAATATAATGTCCGTTGGAATACTTATAAATAAGCAGAGAGGAGTCAGGACTCAGGAGGGAATAAAAAGGAATAAAAAGGAAGAAGAGAAAGTTTTTTATCACTAATTATCCGGACATGATATAACTTATAGCATTTAATTTTAAATATGTCACAAATAGTTTGATGCCTCAATATGTGAAATAATCGTTTAAAATTAGTATCAGTAAAAGTATTCAGCTTGTACGATATTTGTACAATCTGACTTTTGATAATTGAGCTGTAATGAAGTGTGTTTTACATTCCGTTGGCGTAGGGTTTCCGTTAGGAAATGGAGACCGATCAATTATTACACACTCAATGGATGACTTCCGTGAAACGGTATTAGTAATGGCTTAATGTGGGTAGTTAATGCTCCAATAGCCCAAAGTATTCAGAATTTTCTATTAATTTGATGATGCACTCAGACGAAACTCAACCACAACAAAAAGAACAATCCCCAGAAACTCCAGCTACCTCATATAACTTAAATGAAATGATTCCTTCTCCTTGGGAGGAAGATGAAGAAGTTAATATTCAGTCTACTCCTGCTGATGAACAAATACCTCAGTCATTCAATGATCATATCAGCCAGCCAGTAGAAGATAATACTACCCAGTCTTCAAGTTTCACAGAGGAGGAAGAAACCCCACCAATTCCCGAACTAGAAACAGCAACTCCACCAATTGAAAATAACGAAATAGAGCTAAAAACCCAAGTTTTCCAACTCCAAGAGCAAAAACATAGCCTGAAAGAAGAAATAGTTACTCTACAAACAACCAAAACTAACTTGCAGCAAGAAATGATGCAGCAAACCGAACTTATAGGGCGTTTAGTACCCGAAGCTTTGAGTCAATTAGAACAACGCAGACAAACATTACAAATTGAAGTAGAAAAACTAGAACGTCGCAAAGAACGAATTAATAAAGAGATGCGAACCACTTTTGCCGGAACTTCTCAGGATTTGGCAATTAGAATTCAAGGTTTTAAAGATTATTTAGTGGGCAGTTTGCAGGATTTAGCTACTGCCGCCGAACAGTTAGAATTAGTACCACAAACACAGGAAGCTCCAATACCTATAGCTGAAGATTCTACTCGCTCACCTCGAGATTCTGTAAACCCTAAATTCGCCGAAATGGGTTTTGAAGACCAGACAAGACAGATTCGGGGGATTCTTGACCAATACCGGAATATGCCAGATTATTATGGCCAACCTTGGCAATTGCGTCGTACATTCGAGCCAATTCATGCAGAACGAGTTTCTAATTGGTTTTTCTCTCAAGGTGGCCGTGGTGCCCTCCGTAGTATGGGCAGTCGTTTACAAAATATTTTGGTTAGTTCCGCCATTATTTCTGTACTGAGAGATTTGTATGGTACGCGGGTGCGGACTTTGGTTCTGGCACATTCTCCTGAACGTTTGGGAGAATGGCGACGGGGTTTGCAAGATTGTCTTGGTATTGACCGCCGTGATTTTAGCCCAGACCGAGGTGTGGCTTTGTTTGAAGATCCAGAAGTATTGGCCCAAAAAGCAGATCGATTGGTAAATCAGGGAAAGTTACCGATGATTGTAATTGATGATACAGAAGATAAAATTAGTCTTTCTATGTTACAGTTTCCCCTTTGGTTGGCCTTTGCTCCCGAACCCCAATCTCAAAACTCAGTGGATAGGTTTTAATTAAACATTTAGTAAGCACTTATACCCAAACTTATACCCAAAAATATCGGACCTCGCCACAATTGTAAAAATTCAATTCAAAACTGACTAGAGGTCGAATGGCCATTAGTGATGAATAAACTATAAATATTTTTTAATTGAAGCGGGCAAAAAGATTGTTATGAGCGATTCTGGATCTAAAGGGCAATGATTCAGTTATCCTGAATTTTTGACTCTTACTAATGCTTCAATTTAAAGGAATAAGAAAATGATTAACTGGTTAGTTTTGAATGGGGTAATATTAATGATTGCCTATGTATTAGGGGCTACTCCTAGTGGTTATTGGATTGGCTCTTGGTTCTATGGGATCGACATTCGTGAACAAGGTTCGGGTTCTACGGGTGCAACTAATGTATTAAGAACTTTGGGTAAGTGGCCTGGTTTTGCTGTGTTAATTATTGATATTTTGAAAGGGGTTTTAGCGATCGCTTTAGTTCGATATATTTACTCTCTTTCTTTCGCTCAAGAGTTAACTATTGCTGCTAGAATACCTAATATTTTGATGGCAAAAGAATGGATGGTTTTTTTGGTGGGTTTAATGGCTATAGTGGGTCATAGTAAATCATTTTGGATTGGTTTTAAGGGCGGTAAATCTGTTGCTTCAAGCTTAGGTATTTTATTAGCAATGTCTTGGGTTGTAGGTTTAGGAACACTTACTGTTTTTATTTTGGTTTTGGCTACTTCTCGCATTGTTTCTCTCAGTTCTATCAGTGGTGCAGTTGCTGTGTCTGGGTTGATGTTTCTCTCACATCAACCACTTCCTTATGAAATATTTGCGATCGCTGGTGGTATCTATATTATTTGGCGACATCGCGCAAATATTGAGCGACTTTTAGTTGGTAAAGAGCCTCGCATCGGACAAAAGTTATCAACAGAATCTTAATAAATTCCATGATCACAAGTATAGAGGTTTGAATTCTGTTTTCATGCCTCTAATATTCTATTTTGATAAATTTTTGGTGCTTTTGAGTAGCTTTTGAGTAGGGTGTGTTAGCGCTAGCGTAACGCACCAATAGTAATCTCTCAACCAGAACAAATAGCTTACTAACTAATGACCAGATTTATCCACGACCAATTTGCTAAAGACTATTTAGAAGAATTATTATCACAATTTGGTGAATGTCAGACTCCTCTAGAAATTCGCAGCGAAATTAGACAAGTTGATGTCTTTTTTGCACCAGCACCTCAAGCAAAAACTGCACCAACACTATTAGGATTATTAGGAAAATTAGCTACAACTCCTTGTTTATTTGAACCTTTCCGTAATCCTGTTACAATTAACGAAATTAGAACTTGCCTGCTCAAATTATTAGAAGTTCACACAGATTTTATCAGACAAGCGAATCGAGAAAAGACGAAATTAAATGAAGATAATTATCCGAAATTATGGATTTTAACACCTACTGCATCAAGCACAGTATTAGATGGTTTTTGTGCTAAGACTGATGCGGAATATTGGTGCGAAGGAATTTATTTTTTACCCCAATATCTCAGAACAGGATTAATAGTAATTCATCAATTACCAAAGACATTAGACACTCTATGGTTAAGAATGTTAGGCAGAGGTAAGGTACAACAACAGGCAATTGATGAATTAGAAGCTCTGCCAGAAGCAAATCAATTTCGGTCAAATGCTTTGTTGTTGTTATCTTCTTTGCGTAGTAATTTAGAAGTAAGTTCTGATTTAGAAGAGCAAGATAGGGAGTTAATTATGCGTTTATCACCACTCTTATTACAAAAATTAGAAGTAGCTACTCAGTCAGGAATAGAACAAGGTATGCAACAGGGTATGCAGCAGGGTTTAAGGACTGAACGTACTGCTATTATCGAAAATTTGTTGAGAATTCGGTTTAACAAAAAATAGCGAGAAGTCCCGCGTTCTCCTCGTCGGGAACGTCGTATGGGAAAGCGACCATGTTATAATAGAAGAACACAGGGGGAGGGCATCACCTCTGTATAAACTGCAACTCCTT
>JBARXI010000945.1:0-10345 GCA_049647275.1 Microcoleaceae cyanobacterium | reverse complement strand
AAATAGTTAGTCAGAATTTACCAATGAATATTCAGGCAAAAATTCAGGCAGAAAATCAGCGAGATATTATTGCGACTTTGATTGCTATTCCGTGGCAGTTGGTTTTGTTTTTGATGGGAATGATGTTAATGATGAAGCAGTGGGATAATTTGGGCGTGTTGTTGTTAGTGTTTATTTTGTTGTCTATTGGATTGTATTTTACTTGGTTTAGGTTTTTAGATAAAGAGGTAAAAACTGAAAGGTAGTCAGTATTGAAATTTGGTGGTTTGGTTGCAGCTATTTTGACTAAGGCTGTCAAAGTCTCTACTATTGGCTATTGCCAAAATTTTTATTCCTAATCTATGAATTAGGAGAAAATATTAGCTTAATATTCCACGGCATAAGAGGTAATAGCAATGAAAATTTTTTAGAGTGAAACAATCTTAGTATGATACATTAAACTCTCGTAGATTTATATTAAATATTTATCTATTGGAGAGAATCAATGATTAAAGTAAAAAAAATTCTAATCAAGGGCGAGGAATTATTGCTACACAAGATATTCTCAAAGGAATATTACTTGAAATTGCTCCTGTAGAGATTTTTCTGTTTGAACTAAGATTGAAAATAAATGAAACCGAAATCTTTAAATATTACTTTGTAAAACCATTAGAATATGGCAAAAGTAAAAATGTGAAGAGTATCTTGTTTTTGGTTTAACTTCTCTTTGTAATCATGCAGAAAATCCTAACGCTCGTGTGGACTGGAACGAAAATGAAATAGGTTTATGGTCACATTTGATTGCACACAAAGATATTAATACAGGTGAGGTATTTACACTATTCTATACCAATATTGATGAGTATGTTAATGCAGATAAATTCATTTAGGGAAGGTATATAGTCATTTCAAATAAGAATGAAACATTTTTTTAGCTGAAACCCTTTTACAGCAAGAAATCCTCGTCTCAATCTAAACTGAAATGACTATAATTTTAGGAGTCGGGAGGTATAACAAAGTTATCCCGAACGGTGAGGTCGGAAATAGATGATGGTATTATGTCTGTTTCATTAACTATCATAAAAATATTTTCCTTTCAAGTCTTCCCTCCTTTGCTTCCTCATCTTAATTTTCTCTATCAAAAACTTCGGAAACTTTTAAATTAAAAGACTTAAATTCAGTAGACAAGACTAAATCATTACTAGAAAAACTACCCACTTCTGTATAACTTTTTCCTGTTAGTTGTAAGACTAGGATGGTTTTAGTTTCAGGGTCAACAATCCAATATTCAGGAATACCACAATCCTGATATTGAATTTTCTTAGCAATATAGTCTCTCTCTCTTTGTGACTATCCAGGGCTAAAAACTTCAACAACTAATAAAGGAGGTGACATAGAAAGGCGAATTGTATTATGTTTTGATAATTGTTGAATATGTTCTTCTCGGATAATAGTTAGGTCGGGATAGCGGTTTTTAGGTTCACCTCTAACCTCTAATTCTAATGCTTGACCTCGTACTCTATGATGACCTAAAAGTCAGGCAAATTTCAGTAACAAAAAAGTAGCAATTTCAACATTTAAGCCTGATTCGGGAGGCATTTCAATTAATTTTCCGTTAAATAATTCAGAAAAACTTTATGAATTATCGCTGTAGGATAGATATTCTTCACAGCTTTGAAATTGATGTTTAATTTTTAGCATCAGATTGATTGCATTCATTAATATTGTTTTTCTAATGGGGTTTAGGATGCAGGGCAAACGCATCTAATTTATGAAATTCCATATATAGAGTCTAATAGAACTAAAAAACACTATATCTGGATTTTTAATTCTCAATAAGGAACAATAAAGCCGAGTTATTGCACTAAACCCCCTCTTTATTGAGAAGATGCGTTTGCCCTGGTTTAGGATATAGGGTGTTGAGTCATCAGTCATCAGTTTACTTTTTGCACTTACCAACTCAAACTAAATCCCCTTTGTCAGTGGCTTTGATAAAATCGGCTTCAAATCTCCAGATTTCATATAGAGTAAATTTTAGCTTTTTTTAAAAACCACCCGACCAATGCGGATTTAGTATCACCTATACCCCACACACCCAAACCAGCACGGCAAGTGCTTTGGTAAAATTAGATTTGTCATACCAAATTTTAAAAAAGATACTTACAACAAAATCACCTGCCAAAGTATTAAGGAATTTGCGCTCCTCCTAACTCCTGTAGGGGCAATTTCCTTTCCTAGGTCATGCTGCGCAAACACACTTCTGATTAATGACTTCTTGAAGCTCCGCTTTCCATGTTTGCCCAGCATTCCGCAGGAAATTGCCCCTACTGATTCCTACCAACAGTCTTTAGAAATATTTTCTGAAACTGTTATCAGATATTCTTTCCTGACTTTGATTTAATCCAACTCTCGATGAGTGAATGCTTTGCCATTTTTACCAGAATAACTCGCAACAATATGACCATCACCCACCACCTGATACTTATAAGTCACCAATCCTTCTAAACCTACCGGGCCTCTGGGTGGCATTTTCTGCGTACTAATTCCCACCTCTGCTCCAAAGCCATAACGGAAACCATCAGAAAACCGAGTTGAGCAATTATGGAAAACACCCGCCGCATCTACATAAGCCAGAAAAGTCTTAGCATTTTCGCCATCTTCAGTCACAATAGCATCTGTATGACCAGACCCGTAAGTATTAATATGAGCGATCGCCTCATCTAAACTATCAACGACTTTTATTGACAAGACTAGATCGCTATATTCTGTTGCCCAATCTTCTTCTGTTGCAACTTTCACCGACGGCAAAATATGGCGAGTGGCTGCATCACCGCGTAACTCTACCTGATGCTTTTTTAACTTCGGTGCGACTGCTGTTAAAAATTTGGCAGCAATATCAGTATGTACTAGCAAAGTTTCTATTGCATTACAAGCAGCCGGATATTGAATTTTGGAATCTACTGTAATGGCAACTGCTTTCTGAATATCTGCTGACTTATCTATATATATATGACAAATTCCCTCTGCATGACCCAAAACTGGAATGCTGGTATTTTCTTGCACAAACCGCACAAAAGAATTAGAGCCTCTAGGAATGATTAAATTAACATATTCATCCAACTTCAATAACTCCAGAGTTTCTTCCCGCGTGGTTAACAACTGCACTGTATCAGGATTTACGGCTGTTGTGGCTAACCCTTGACGAATTGCTGTGACTAATTCTTGACAGGAGTTAGCTGCCTCTTTCCCACCTTTGAGAATAACTCCATTTCCAGATTTGATTGCCAAAGCTGAAATTTGAATGACTGCATCTGGGCGGGCTTCAAATACGACACCGATAACTCCGAGTGGGCAGGTTATGCGTTTAAGAATTAATCCTTGGTCAAGCTCCCGATGTATTTGTAACCCACCCACTGGATCGCCAAGAGTGGCAACATTGCGTAAACCGGCGATCGCGCTGTTTAGTTTTGCCTCATCCATTTTCAGTCGATTATAAAGAGGTTTAGCAATTCCTTCTGCTTCAGCTTTCTGACAGTCAAGTTGATTTGCTGCTAAAATTTTTGGCGCTGCTGTTATTAGTGCTTGAGCTACTGCTTCAATGGCTTGATTTTTTGCTTCGGTAGATAAACCTGCTGATTTTTGTGCTGCTTGACGAGTAGTTTTTGCTATTTCTTTTAAGGAAACTTCGATAATCATTGTACTGTTTAGCAATTTTAGTTTGAGTTGTTTAATTATACAGTTTTTCTCTAATTATTTTGATCATTTTTTCACGGCTTTGTTGCAGGTTTTTAATTACTCTGGCATTTCAATTTTTATCCGTATATAACAAATTCAATATATAGCTGTTTTCAGGTATCTGAAGCACACAGTCAAGCACCACATTCGGACTGAAATTGCCCCTAGTGGGAGTCTACTCAACTGAAAAGCGCTGTATATATTTTGCTCAAATTAATAATCAAAATTTAGTCTTGTTTTTTGAGTATTTTTTTTAATAACTATAGCAAATCAAAAGATGCTTAAGAGATAATGGCAATAACAGCTTGATTTCGACTATTAACTCAAAAAAAACGATTTACCAACTATATATAGCCATCCTCTTTTGATTGTGGCAAAAATTCATACTGAAAAAGTTTAGACAATCGAATATTTGACCATCAACAAAAAACTTGAATAGCCATTTTACTATTTTAAAGGAACGGTAAAGATGATTGAATTGCCTGATGAAGCTTTTCCCTTGCAATCAAACATCTTCTACGGGGTTTAGATCGGGAGCATGATTGAGCAAATTTTGTACAAGTTATCAACCATTCTTCAAAGAATACATCTTGATTAATTTTAGTTAAATATTCTCTAAATTCTTAAGAGTCACGATCGGTTGCATCATCCCAAAATATCCCTAATCTTTTTCCTGGTATTTTGCTTTGTAAATGCTCGATAAAATCCATAGTATTTTCTGTGTTTCCACGGGAATATTCTTTCACTATAAATTTTTTAGTTTGATCGTCTAACGTTCCATAATATGTCTGTCTCTCCTTTTGATTTTTTATAAGAACTTCTATGCTTTTATCTGTTCTTCCCAAAACATAATCTCAGAGGTCTCCCCAAAGAAGATGACATTCATCAATCATAAACACTGACAGGTTTGCCGCCTCTATTTCCCGTTGCCAATTTTCGTTCCTTATTCTCAATTTCTTTTTTCTTGGTCGATTGGAGGACAGCGAGGAGACTAGCTCTTGCAGAGCCGCTCCGAAGCATCGCCATCCCACCCTACGGTTCGCTTTTCCTTACGGAATGCTATCGCAAACGCTTTACATGTTGCGCAGCAAAACGACCGCTTTTTTAGCTTTCACTAATTCATCATTTCTGGCCCGATTGTTTTTTTGAGTATTTTTCCAACTTATTTTGGCTTCTTTGAACAAGCTATAGTAACTTTGGTCGGACTTCATTTACAACATTATATTGTTTCTCTAAATGATTTTTTAAATCTGACAATCTTAGATAATCTTGTTGTTTCAACCACTGCATAATTTTAACTTTTTATTCTTCTGGCTTTAAGTAACCTTGAGTGCCTTTGTCTTGAAAATTTCAACTTTATACACCATAAAAAATAACTTAATTTTTCTATTTACTAATAAAGCCATGAGAAACCTTTCATAACTATTTGACTTGATCAGAGGATTTTCCCTCCCAAATCATTTGAACGGCTAAGGCTCTTTTAATTTCTTTAGACTCTTGGGTTTAATTTATAAAATTACACAATTTATCTATGATATTCATCCGATGTCTTTTTCTTAGGGAAGATTTTTATTAAAATTATATCTGTTATACCAATTTTTAAAATTACTGCTACACTTGGAAGTTCAAAAAAATAACTGTCAAAAGAACAAAAGTTAGTAAATACCAAGCATTTATTCCCACAAATAAAAATAATATTTAGAAATAGAAAATTCAAGTATAGCCAAGTTATTGATAATTGGTATTACAACCTATTTAGGACTGCTATAAATAACTAAAGCTATAAGTTTTCTGTCCGGATATATTTGGCTCAGGACAGAAATTAATCAATAGACTAATTTTATCCTGAATAGCTGATGCAAATTTATAAATTCATTTCATTCAGACCGGCAGTAATAAAACAAAAATATTTCCAATTCCGTAAAATCCCCAAAATTATTGCTGTTATAGTATCTAGTCTGTTAACCTTTAGTTCAATAATTAATTCTACTCCCTTGGCATTAGGACAAACTTCAAGTACATTGCCAAATAATAATATTAACAATCTGACGAAAATCAACTCATTTACACCCATTAGTAATCCTATTGGTAATATCGTGTATAAACCGATAAAAATAGATGGGAGAGAAATATTCAAAGTAGCAGCAATAGCAGGAAAAGAAATCCAAGGAATTAGTAACACCGCTCCTCTAAATATTCGGGTAAGAATGTATGAAAATAATCTCAAGGAAACTATTCAAAATTGCTTTGACCCCGACACTCTAAAATTAACTCTTGAAACCAAAGAAAATCAAACATTAGTTTTTGCCTCCGATGCCGAAGACCTAAAAAATAAATTCCTGATTGCCATCACGGATTTAGATGCTCAAATTCATGGTATTTCCAGAGAAGATTTAGCCAATCAAATTATTGCTTTTATTCAAAATGCTTTAATCAGAGCTCAGCAAGAGCGCCAGCCAGAATATTTACTAACCCAATTTTTCATTTCTTTGGGAATTATATTCAGTTTGGTTGTGTTGAGTTTTTTCATCTTACTTTGGCAAAAATACTATTTGGATAAGCATCAAAAACAACAAAAAACTCTAGATTATTTCAAAATACATGATGCTGATCTTAATCAGTTCAGCAGTTATCAAAGATTGATTAATATTCAAGAATTAAATCAGACTGAATCAGAGTCAAATAAAGTACAGAAACAAAAGCTAAACTTGGAAAAAAAGCAAGATAAAAATTCTTTTTTTAGAGCTTTGTTGCAAGTCATTCATATAATATTTTGGCTCTATAGTCTTGGCTGGATTCTAGGAAATTTTCCTTATAGTCGTTGGCTACAGATTTTCTTGCTTAGTAATATCATCGTGTTAAATATTACGATCGGTACTTATTTAGCAATTAAAGGTAGTCCGATTCTGATTGACTGGTTTGCCACAAATTGTTTAGATCGACTCGAAACTCAAAATTCTGTTTCTAGAAAAGTATCACGAGCAATTACTTTTTCTCATACGTTAAAAGGAATTGTAATTTTTACTTTAGCTTGTGTAGGGATGTTATGGGTATTTTACAACTTGAATATTTCTCTAGTTCCCGTCTTGCTAGGATTAGGAATTATTAGTATTACAGTCTCTTTTAGTTCTCATAATCTAGTTAAAGATGTATTTAATGGTATTTTAATTTTGCTCGAAGACCAGTATGCAATTGGTGATGTTATTGATTTGGATTATATTATGGGTTATGTAGAAGAGATGAATCTGCGGATGACACAAATACGTGACGCACGAGGGCGCTTAACTACAATTCCTCATAGTAATATTTCTCTAGTACATAATTTGACTAAAAATTGGTCAATAATTGATTTAATAATTAAAGTTAATTTTGATGCTAATTTGGGTAGAGCTTTACAGTTAATTAAGCAAGTTGCTAATGATTTGAGCAATGATTCGGAATGGAGAGATAAAATTTTAGCTTCAGCAAATATTTTTGGAGTAAATGGTATTTATCAAAGTGGAGTAGAAATTGTGATTAGGATGAAAACTATACCAAGGAAACAGTGGAGTATCGCTCGTGAGTTTTGCTATAGATTAAAGCAGACTTTGGATAGAGAGGGTATTGCTTTTAGTGCCAAAATAACTTCAAAATACAGAAGTTAAACTGAATAAAATATGGGGTTTTAAGTTGTCAATCAAATTTGCAAAAATGATATAGCATTCTGTGTATTTAACCAAAGACTCTTTTATATTTTATATTCCCTTTTCCCTTTCCCAAAATTCGGATATGATATATAGTTTAAATACTGAACAGCTTATCTTCAATATTGGCAGAAGACTGGCACTATAGCGCAGTCTAGGGTTAGGTTCAGTATTGCCTTGCGAATCTGCAAGCGAAATCTTTTAATCCAACATCTAAACCAATGATGTTTTGAGTAGGTAGCAAGATTTCTTTGACATCAACTTGAATGCAGAATTGATAATAATAGCCATCTGCAAGACGAATCAATCTCACCCGCTTGATTTGATCTTCGGGGTAAAATGCTAAGTCCCAAGTTCCAATTAATTTAAGTTGGCCAATTCCTTTTCGCTCGGTAAACTCAATGTGCTTAGACTCTAACAACGCCCATCCTGAAGTTTTAGATTCAACAGAGCGAGTGTTTTTCTTAAAGCGAGCATATCCTTTTTTACCAAGAATCTTTATTTTTGCAATTATCGAAAAAATGACAAACTGCAGACCAACATCTTTCTACTGAAGCTTGACAAGCATGAGAGTTTAAGTCTTTAACAAAAGGAAACTCAGAACGTAATTCTGTGTTATATCGATATATATAAAGCGGTACGAGTAATACTTTCATTTTGACGCTGACGCGAGTTAGCATCAAGAAATTATAACACATCAAATAAAAAGCCGTCCTTTCAGGACCGGGCTTGAAACCAAAATTTTCGGTCAATATTAAAATGACGGATAGAAGAATCAATTTTTCAATCCTCTCCCTGCTCCCCTGTAGCCCTATTCCTTAATTAGCTCTGGACTGAAACCTGTTAGCCCAGAGCTTGGGTTGAAATCCCAGGCTATAGATACCGGATAATTTAAGAGGGGTTGAAATCCCATTTTTAATTGCATTTCTCTCAATTTCAGTATAAATCACTTGCTGTTTGCGGAGCATGACCTTAGGAAATACTGAATGCTGAACGCTTTTTAAATTAAAATTGTCGGAGCACTAGGATTGGGTACAATATCTAGATAATCCGTTTCTATCCAAGAGTCAAGGCCACTTTGCAATTTCTCATTTATTCAAAAATGATACTTAACTACAAAATATCTAAATCAATAATATTCAAAGGATTAGTCTTAATATTGCCTCTGGCTATGGCAAATGCGATTGCATCTCCCATCTCTGCGCAAATCAACCCAACAAACCCTCCCCCACCAAACCAAAACTCTTCAGGCCGTACCCTTACAGTTCGCTCCGATATCCAAGAAGCTGATTCTAAAACAGGAGTTGTTACAGCTCGTGGTAACGTCCAAATCAATTACCCCGCCCGCAATATTCAAGCTACAGCAGCCCAAGCTCAATTTTTTAGTCGAGAACGCCGTATTGTTTTGAGTGGAAATGTATTTGTATTGCAGGATGGCAATACCATTCGCGGAGAAACAGTTACTTATTTAATAGATGAAGGACGCTTTATTGCTTTACCCCAATCTCAAGGACAAGTAGAATCTATTTATCTTGTGCCTGCTGGCCAAGGTGCGGATGCTGAAGCTGGTCTTACTGCCCCATTCAATCCTAAGCCAGCTTTTAAAAGTCCTATTAGTCCATAAGACCAACAAGCTTCGCTGATTGCGTGGGACTTTTGATAAAATTTGTATAAATATATCATTTATATCATTGACAAAAAAAATTATATTATATGTTATGTATAGTTAAATATTCTGGAATTGATGAGATATTTATTGTTTCTACAAAAGTTTTAGTTGAAGATGAGAACCAAGTGGTTTTAACCCCGCCGATGTTAAATGAATCACGGAATTATCAGTGAATTTATCTGGTGTTTAAACTTCCTTTAGAATCCACGCGGATTTATCCCCTGGAGTTTCAAAGCTTGGTGAAAAATATAAAAATTAGACTCTGGGGAAAATTTTGATTTTGTTGAATCTAGGTCTAGTTATTATCTAACTTTTTTGCTTTTTGTTGCCAAGCCAAAATATGAAAATTGTTCTGGAAAATATTCACAAATCTTATGGTAAGCGTGCCGTGGTTAGTCGAGCTAATTTGTTCGTTGCCCAAGGAGAAATTGTGGGCTTACTTGGTCCTAATGGTGCAGGTAAAACCACTACATTTTATATCGCTACAGGTCTAGAAAAACCATCCCTTGGCACCGTCTCTCTGAATGAGTTAGACATCACAACCCTACCGATGCATAAAAGAGCAAGACTAGGTATTGGTTATCTAGCCCAAGAACCGAGTATTTTTCGTAATCTCAGTGTCAAAGATAATATTCTTCTAGTTTTAGAACAAACAAAAGTGCCTCGTCGGGAGTGGAAAAAGCGACTAGATTTTCTCTTGCGTGAGTTTCGTTTAGAAAAGATCGCTTCTACTTTAGGCTCTCAGGTTTCGGGGGGAGAACGTCGGCGCACAGAATTAGCCAGGGCCCTAGCATCCGGGGAAGAGGGGCTAAAATTTTTGTTTCTAGATGAACCATTTGCCGGAGTAGATCCAATCGCTGTTTCTGAAATTCAAAAAATAGTTGCTAAATTAAAAGAACTACAGATGGGTATCCTAATTACGGATCATAATGTCAGAGAAACCCTAGAAATTACAGATAGAGCTTATATTATGCGGGATGGACAAATTTTAGCCTCTGGAACTGCTGAGGAACTTTATACCAATCCTTTAGTACGTCAGTATTACCTAGGGGATAAGTTTCAGCTTTAACAGAACCTACAACTTTAGTTTGGTCTTAAACACTATGTATATCCAACGTTGTAGTTTTGATTTACTATATATAGCGTTTTTCTCCCGAAATTAAAATTTGGGAGTTGATGTTAAATTATCTATAGCAAAACTTAGAGGTTTTTTGGTCTTAAACACTATGTATATATCCAACCTTGTAGTTTTGATTTACTATATAGCGTTTCTCGGACT
>JBARXI010000944.1:0-8458 GCA_049647275.1 Microcoleaceae cyanobacterium | reverse complement strand
TAAGTCTAGTAGGGTGCATTAATGAAATGTAACGCACCATCTTAATATTAACAGGACTTACGCAGACACACCACTGATGGGGGTAAAGGTGCGTTACGCTACGCTAACACACCCTACAACTACAAATAGAGCTTTTGCGTAAGTCCTAATTAATTTTCAAACCAAATTTTTAATCACATCAATAGCTGCTTCTGGAGTATTCACAATAAAAACTGTTTCAGGAGACAAAGAAACAAAAAAAGCCTGACTTTCCAAACAACTATTCAACAAAACCACCCTTTTATTATTCTTAATTGCCAAAGCAACCTCCGAAGCAGTACCCGCCCCCATGCCACAGGCAATCACAAAATCACTAGAAAGTACATTAATATTATTTCGACTATTACCCATATCAGTAATTATTGGAATATCCACCGCCTCAGAAATACCATCAAGATTATTCCCAGGCAAAATACCAATAACTAAACCATTAGCAGATTTTGCACCTCCACTCGCAGCATCCATCACCCCCATATTTCGCCCACCTGTTAATAAAACCCAAGATGCTTGAGCAATTAATTCACCGAGTTTATAGGCATTTTTCAGGTCTGTTGAAGTTGCACCACTGCCAGGCCCCATAACACCAATAATAGTTTTTTTCATTAATCATAAATATTTCTATAAAATAGGGCATAGGGAGAAATAATATTATGTCCGGTTGAATAGTTATAATTTAGAGCTCGTAGTTGGGCTTTAGCCCCATCTATAGTTAGGGCTAAAGCCCAACTACAAACAAAAACTTTTTTTATCACTAATTATCCGGACATGATATGAATGATAATTGGCATTGCTGAAGTAAGGTATAAAATTCCTAAATTTATAAGGTGTAAATCAGACATATTTCCCCTATAGGTAGGGATAATTCATGAATTTTCCCTACTTTTATTCAGCAAAGCCATTGATAATTTATAAATAATAATTGGTTTTATTTTTAATTTTTGGAAAGGTCTTCTAAATTCTCAATTCTTAAAAAATTAGACCCGAAATCATTCCAGCTAATAAAATAAAACCAATCCAAACATTCTGTCTAAATATCTGACCGTAGGGTTTCAAAATATCTTCTTGCCGTAATTTTCCATATTGAATAAACCAGAAAACTGTAGCAATACCAAGAGTTATCCAAAAGCCAATATGTAGTTCCATTTCTATTCCTAATAACCCTAATAAAACCGCAGTTAAAAAGAAAAATGTACCTACAGCATTAGTAGCATATTCACCAAAAAATAAGGCGCTAGAATTAACACCCAAACGTTTATCATCCTCGCGATCGCTCATAGCATAAACCGTATCAAAACCCAAAGTCCAAACAATAGTGGCCCCCCACAATATCCAAGTGGCAGTATCCAACTCAGCCACCGCAGCACTCCAACTAATTAATACAGCAAAACCCCAAGCAATAGACAATACTAACTGGGGCACTGGAAAAACTCGCTTGGCCAAAGGATAACAAATAATTATGGGCACTGCGGCCACAGATAACCAAAAACTCAGGGGATTGAGATATAGGGCAATAATTCCAGCACAAACAAAAGCAATAATAGCAATCACAATACCCGTTTGAATAGTCAGAGCGCGAGAAGCAAGGGGGCGATCGCGAGTTCTCTCAACTTCTGGGTCAATATCCCGGTCCCACAAATCGTTAACTACACAACCTGCTGCACTGGTAGCCAATGTTCCTACTACTATTACTCCTACTAATGGTATGGGTGGCATTCCGTGACTAGCCAAGAAAACGGCCCACAAAGCTGGAATCATTAAGATTAGACGTCCGGCTGGTTTATCCCATCTCAGAAGCCTGATTACTTTTATTACAGCAGTTTCCGATTGTGGAGGATGAGATTGGGTCAACATTTTTAGAATTTATTTTAGATGTTAGATTTTTTATGATTCTTTCTTAGGTGGTACACTAATTATCGGTAATTTGTCAATAGCAAAAATTAGTTCAAGCTATTCCGATTAATAATTTTAAAGATTACATTATTTAATCTAAAATTGAACCAACTTGCAAATTTAGGATAAATTTATATGGTTACATCTGTTCCTTTAGTAAAAATGCCGTCACTTCCAGGAGACAAAGAGCGGATTTTGGCAGCAATAGATATAGGTACAAACTCCTTACATTTGGTGGTAGTAAAAATTGACCCCACTTTACCAACCTTTACAATTATTGACGGAGATAAAGAAACAGTCAGACTGGGAGACTGCGAGGCAAAAGGTAACTTGAAATTAGAAGTGATGGATAGAGCGATCGCCACCTTGGAGCGCTTCCAAAAAATTGCCAAAAGTGTCAATGCCGAACAACTCATTGCAGTCGCCACCAGCGCTGTGCGGGAGGCACCAAACGGCAAAGAATTTCTCAATCGAATTGCGGATGAGTTAGACTTATATGTTAACCTAATTTCCGGTCAAGAAGAAGCCAGGCGAATTTATCTGGGGGTAGTCTCGGCAATGGAGTTTAATAACCAACCCCATATTATTATTGATATTGGCGGTGGCTCCACAGAGTTAATTTTAGGAGATAGCAATACCCCCCGCACTCTCAGCAGTACAAAAGTAGGTGCAGTACGTCTGACTCAGGAATTTGTCACCACCGACCCTATTAGTAAGACTGAGTTTGCTTATTTGCAAGCTTATATTCGTGGGTTGCTAGAGCGCCCAACAGAAGAGTTATTAGCCAACATCAAGGAAGGTGAAAAACCTAATTTAGTGGGTACTTCTGGTACTATTGAAGCCTTAGCGACTATTCATGCTTATCAAAAATTTGGTGGCGCACCAACTCCTCTGGCGGGTTATCAGTTTAGTTTTACCGATTTGGAAGAGTTGGTTAACAAGTTGAAAAAGCTGTCTATTTCCGAAAGGCGAGAGCTTCCGGGAATGTCAGAAAAGCGTTCAGAAATCATTTTGGCGGGTGCTCTGGTGTTACAGGAGGCGATGAATTTATTGGGGATGGAGTCGTTAACTGTTTGCGAACGTAGTTTGCGGGAGGGAGTAATAGTTGACTGGATGTTGAATCATGGTTTGATAGACGATCGCCTGCGTTTCCAAAGTTCAATTCGTCAGCGCAACACCCTAAAAATTGCTCAAAAATATCAGGTAAATTTGGAATATAGCGAAAGGGTTGCTTCCTGGGGGCTGCATTTATTTGACCAAACTCAGGGGGTGCTACATGAGTGGGGGTCTGATGAACGGGAATTATTATGGGCAGCAGGAATTTTGCATAACTGTGGCGTATATGTGAGTCACTCGTCTCACCATAAACATTCTTATTATTTGATTAGAAATGGTGAGTTGCTGGGGTATTCGGAAATAGAAATAGAGGCGATCGCTAATTTGGCTCGTTATCACCGTAAGAGTTTACCGAAGAAGAAGCACGAAAATTATCAAAATTTACCAAAGAAATATCGACAAGTGGTTTCTGAGTTAAGTGCGTTGTTGCGGTTAGCCGTAGCTTTGGATCGGCGACAAAAAGGAGCGATCGCCGATGTAAAATGTGAATTAAATAAAGATAAAAAGGAATTTTATCTGCGGTTGCAAGCTACAGATCCTCAAGATAATTGTGCTTTAGAATTATGGAATTTGGAGTATAAAAAGGAGGCGTTTGAGAATGAGTTTGGTTTAAAGTTGGTGCCAAAATTGGAATCTGTGAATGTGTCTTTGTAATACCAATTTCATATATTTTAGGACTTATATCATGTCCGCTTCATTAGTCATAAAAAAATCTTCTTCTTCTTTCTTCCTTCTTCCCTCCTGTAGGGGGAATTTCGGAACAAAATTACCCCTACTCCCTCGTTATTTATAAATATTTAACCGGACATGATATTAGACACCAATTCTCTAAATTATAGCAGGGAACAGTAAACAGGGGTTCAATAATTAATTATTAATTATTAATTATTACCTCTCCTTGAAACGGATTGGATTGACTAAAAGGAAAAATTTTTCTTTTCAAGGAGAGGTTTTAAACCTTAATTATTCGGTAAGAGTTTCAGATATTTTATCTAAATTCATAGATTTTGTACAAATGATTTAGAATTGCTATAGAACCCAACTGTTTATAAAGCAAATAAGCTGTTCAGCATTTAAACCATATATCCAATTTTTGGGGGAGGCAACAGCTCCAGAAGGCAACAGCTCCAGAAGGGAATATAAAATTCTTTATGATTTTTAGCTTATTAAGACAGTTATAGTGGCTAATATTCGGAATGTTCGTTTAGTTACGGGCCGAAAGCTTTGAGTTGGGTAAGCAAGAGGATATCTTCCCGCCTTACCCACCCTACATTAGGATTTAACTTTTCTTGAACAAAAAGTCTCTTAAATCTACAGACAACAACAGTATAAGCTACAGTATAAGCTATAGTAAAAAATTAAAGGTTAGGGAGATATAAAAATGTTTAACCAGAAACAACCTATATTAAACAGCGATGAAGTTAGGCAACTTTTGATTAAGGGAGTTAACATCTTTTTAACTGGCTCGGCACTAACATTAGTATTTGGATTTATAATTTGGTTTGTGCATGGAACAATAATGGTTTCTGACTTATCAGAGAAAATTGTGACCCAAGGTTGGGGTGCTTTAATTACAGCAATGGCTGTATTTGTATCATTTATCATACCTTCAATTTTTACTCTTTTCGGATTTGCGGTAATGGCATTATTAGTGTGGTGGTTATCTCGGGTTTTTTCTCAATATGAAGAATTTCAACCCACTGCTATAATTGTGCATCAACTTGCCGCACCAGTGGGGATGATAGCAGCTTTGGTTTTAGCGTCACCAGTATTGATTTCTTACGCAGTTATTCGCTTATTTAATGGGAATGGGCAAGCATTAATGTCAGAAGTCAAAGAAGCATCAAATATTCTATTGCCACTGGAAACAAATAACAAATTTATGACCGGAAGTCAAACACTTAAAACTCAATATTTAGTTGAAAGTAATAAAGAATAGAATCTTTCAACAATTAACAATTACCGGACTTACGCACTTAGATAGTAGGGTGCGTTAATGAAATGTAACGCACCGCCTATTCTATTGATGGTGCGTTACGCTACCGCTAACACACCCTACTAGACTTCCTACTAGACTTCCCAAAGCCTGTGCTGAGGCAAACAATAAACTTTCTTCTCCTCTTGCCACATCTCCCACATCTCCCACACTCTCTCCACTCCCCACACTCCTAATACTTCGCAAACTTCTCCAACTTTTTCCTGACTCCTCCTTAATTATTTATAGGTTGTAGAGTTTTGGTTTGAATTAATAGCTCTAATATAGCAATCCTAAATGATTTGTGAAAAATTTAGATGTATTTATTTTGTCTTCTACCTACCACCTACCACCTACCACCTACCACCACCAAAAATTTATAACTGAAATAGGATTGCTATAGCTGCAAAATAATCTAAAAATTATTGAGGATATATGTTTTTTATTGTTATGAGATAGAGCATAATTTTCTATCTCTTTCTATCTATAATATGGCACAAAAAATTATAGTCAAATTCTGTTTTTTTGATTGATTATTATAGTTTTTTCATTTGCAATTTTTTTGATATTTGCTATTTCTTATATTCAGCTTACTTATGGCGATAAATTAATTCAATATCTCCAAATATAGATTAATTAAAAATTACATTATTTATCCAAAAGTCCTATGTACATATTGTCTGTAAAAATGTTATAATAATAAATTATTAAAATTATCTCAAGCTCAAAATTGAACTGCACAAAATCTTCAACTTAATTGTTAGGAGTATGATATGAACGAAGTGGATATTCTCCCACCAGGAAAAATACTTGTAGTTGATGATAACCCTGCTGTCGCTGACCTAATCATTAGTCTATTATTAGACAATAACTATGAAGTAAAAGCAGCCAAAAATGGTAAGGAAGCAATTAATATTGCTGAATCTATGCAGCCAGACCTAATATTGCTGGATATTAATTTACCAGATATAGATGGCCATGCAGTTTGCCAAAAGTTAAAATTCTGCCCTGGAACTAAGAAAATTCCGATTATTTTCATTAGTGGAGCTTATAACATTTCTGATAAACTCCAGGGATTACGGGAAGGAGCTGTGGCCTATCTCAAAAAGCCGTTTAACCCCCAAGAAGCTCTGCTAATTATTGAAAATCAAATTACGAATCAGAGGTTAAAACAGCAGTTAGAAGCACAAAATCAACAACTAGAACGAGAAATTTCTATGCGCAGAGCAGTCGAAGAACGCTTGCGACTTTTAGAACGAGCGATCGCTGCTTCTAAAAACGGGGTGATTCTAACTGATGCTCGGGCTTATGACCATCCAATCATTTATGTTAACTCAGGGTTTGAAAAATTAACAGGCTACCAAGCTAGTGAAGTTATCGGAAAAAATAGTAGATTCTTACAAGGACACAACATACGACAATCAGAAAAAACGAAAATTAAGCAGGCTTTAGCGACAAATACAGAATGTGAAGTTATATTGCCAAACTACCGCAAAGATGAAACATTATTTTGGAATAAATTAAATATTTCCCCAGTGAATGATGAACAGGGTAAAGTCACTCATTTTATTGGCATCATCACAGATATTAGCGCTCAAATAGCTACAGAAGCAACTTTGCGAGAGCGAGAAACTATTTTTCAAGCTTTAGTTAATGGTATTCCTGATTTACTAATTCGGATGAATTCAGATGGCATCTATTTAGACATTTTTCCCGGTAGTGACCTGAAACTTTATGACTCCAAACGTAGTCAAGTGGGAGCAAATGTCTACGACATTCTACCCTTGGAGCAAGCGCAAGAGCGAATGTCTTATATACAGAGAGCATTACAAACAGGAGAGTCACAAGTTTATGAGCATCAACTTACCATAGAGGGAGAAATTCACTACGAAGAAGTGAGAATAGTACCCTGCATCGAGCGGACTATATTAGTCATTGTTCGTGATATCAGCGAGCGAAAAAATGCTGAAATGGCTCTAAGACAAAGTGAAGAACGCTTGCATTTAGCACTAAATAGCACTGGGGATGGCATCTTTGACTGGAATATTAAAACAGGAAAAGTTGTTCACTTACAGAAACAATCACAAAATATCAACTTTGTCACCAATGATTATTCAGAATGGAACGAGCGGATACATCCTGAAGATCAATCGAAAGTCGAATTAGCACTGACAGCACATTTTGCCCGTATTACTCCCCAATACAAAGCTGAATTTCGCTTTCTCGATCGCGACGGTAGCTACCAATGGATATTAGCACGGGGACAAGCTCAGTGGGATGAAACAAACCAGCCCATTCGCTTGGTTGGTATAGCTGAAAATATTAGCGATCGCAAAAAAATTGAATCTCAAATTTTAGCACAAAAAGAATTTTTACGCAGTATTTACGAAGGAGTAGACCAAGCAATTTTTGTCCTAGATGTACTGGGAAATGGAGAATTTCGCTATGTCAGTTTTAATCCAGCCTGCGAGCGCTTGACAGGTCTTTCCACCTTAAAATATAAAGGAAAAACTCCCCAACAAGCTCTTTCTCCAGAAACAGCAAAGTTAGTAACTGAACATTATCAAACCTGTGTGACAGCAGGGGAATGTATGAGTTATGAAGGATGCTTATCAATAGAAGGAAAAGAGACTTGGTGGATAACAACCCTATGTCCACTGCAAAATGAGCAAGGACAAATTTATCGGCTCGTCAGCAGCAGCACAGATATTACAGCACAAAAGCAGACAGAAATAGCCCTACAAGAACGAGAAACCATGCTGCGAACAATGAGCAATAATCTTGACAAAGGAATTATCTATCAACTTGTTCGGGAAGCAAATGGGCAGTATCATTTCTCTTATATCAGCGCCGGAATTGAACGTATTTTCGGGATTAAGCCAGAAGCAGTGATGGCGGATATTAATGTTCTGTCTAATTTAATTGTAGAGTCAGACCGTCAAGTCTATAAAAAGTTAAAACAAGAGTCGTGGCAGAATTTATCAGTATTCTCAATGCAGGTGCGTAAACGTACTCCAGATGGTAGTATTCAATGGTCTCAACTGCGCGCAACGCCTCGTCGTCTGGAAGATGGGCGAACAATCTGGGATGGTATAGAAGTTGATATCACTGAGTTGAAAGAAACCGAAAAACGACTGCGGGAAAGTGAGACAAAATTTCACAATGCTTTTGAGTATGCAGCCATTGGTGTGGGACTGGTAGGATTAGATGGCAGGTGCTTGCAAGTTAATCGTTCTATGTATGAAATTCTAGGCTATACCAAGGAGGAATTACTATCGTTGAAATTCCAAGATATTACTCATCCAGATGAATTAGAAATTGACCAAGACCATGTACGAAGGCTTTTAGCTGGGGAAACTAATTACTACCAAATAGAAAAGCGATACTTGCACAAGTTAGGTTATATTGTCTGGATACTTCTGAGTGTTTCCCTAGTAA
>JBARXI010000943.1:0-5470 GCA_049647275.1 Microcoleaceae cyanobacterium | reverse complement strand
TTTCTCTGGAGATAGTCTCGGCAAAATTTGAGCGTTTCATCTAATTTAACTGGCAGAATATGTGGCAGATTTATTGCCGAGATGGTCTAAATTTTTCCCACAGATGTTTTATTCAAAAATTCACAGGTGAGTAATATGGGAAAATTCTGACAAAAGTAGAAAAAATTCGCCTCTGGATATGTTTTTCGTAACTGCCGTTTTTTCTCTGGAGATAGTCTCGGCAAAATTTGAGCGTTTCATCTAATTTAACTGGCAGAATATGTGGCAGATTTATTGCCGAGATGGTCTAAATTTTTCCGAGGGATGTTTTGTGGAAAAATTTACAGGTGAGTAATATGGGAAAATTTAGTATTCGGGAACATTCGGGATTTATATTTGAAGATGGATTTAATGTGGGAGTTATTAATCTGCTTCAAGCATATAATATTCCAGGCAAATATGATATTTATATGCCTTTTTTGCAGAGGTTAAAACTGAGGAGTTTAGCCGAAGCGATCGCTAATGATATTGGTATTGTTTCGCCGATGCAAAGAGAGGAAGTTTATGACTGGATGTTTCACATATTTGCTACGGGTTTTGTCAAAGCTAATATTTTGGTTGATAACTGGTTACGTCATATTAAATGGGGAAAGTATAAACCAGCATCTAGGAATAAAGCGGAAAGGTGGGAAGCCAGAAATGTTAGTGTTGAATATTTCCAATGTTGTTTTTGGGGTAACAATACTATTAAGCAAATAAGTAAGAATCAGAAACTGGCAAGTTAACACTAGAGCATTTCGACAAAATATTTGATGCTGCTTATGACAAAAGAGAAGGAAAGATTTTACCTCACAAAATGCGGGAAATATCCAGAGTAATTCCTAAGATCATAATTATGATTGATGAAATTACTGGTGATGATACAGGTGTATATTTTTTCCATGAGTTAATTAAGAAGTTGCAGAGATATGAGTTGTTAAATAATAAACATGGATTTAATACAAAGATAATCGTGGCAGATGCTTCCCTCGCAGATATTTCAGTGGCTAATGATTACTTGAAATCTAGAGAGCCAGAATCAAGCAAAATTTATATTCGTTCAGGTGTAGAAGGTCATCACAATATTATGCAAAAATTTACCTTGAATAAATTGTCAGGATTAGCGATAAACACTTCCAGTTATCCAGCTAAAAGTCTGAAAGTTGAATATGATATTCTGGTTAAAACTATAAAATTTGAAAACTTAGATAAAGATTATAAAGTAATAGACGAATTAGAGAAAAAGCAAAATCAGAGATTACTAGATGATATTGAGTCGAGGATGGAAAAAGAGCCAACCATTGTTTATATTCAAAATAAAAGAAGATTAGAACAAATAATTACGAGTTTGACCAACAGACTCAAAGCTAAAGGTAAAGAGTTTAAGGAAAAAGAACATTACCTAATTATTCATGCTGATATTTTAGACCGCGCCTCAATTTCAGAATACCAAGATAAAGTCGATCTAATATTTATGACAGCGAGTGCTTCACGAGGATTATCTTTTAAACGGGTGAGACATATATTAGCAGTAATTCCTAATTTTGAAATAGAAAGAAACTTGATGGAAATTACTCAACTCATATATAGAGATCGTGGAAATAAAAATATAGATCAAAATCAAGAAAAGTATCTCAAGTTTTATATTAGTTCGACATTATTATATAGTTCCGAATCTCCAGAATTGGCATTTAAAGAAAGTCTGTCAAACTTGTTAATATTAATGGCAACTCTCCAAGCTGCTGTGAAAACTCGTATATATGGAACGGCAAATATTGGTAGATTTTCTTGTGCTGTAATTCCTGTAGGAGGAAAAGCTATTTCATCAGCAGGTCAATCCATAGGAGCGACTATTTCAGAATTTGTCAATGGTTTGAGAA
Source organism: Microcoleaceae cyanobacterium (assembly GCA_049647275.1). Lineage (GTDB taxonomy): Bacteria > Cyanobacteriota > Cyanobacteriia > Cyanobacteriales > Microcoleaceae > JASJEE01. The sequence goes on along the minus strand of JBARXI010000943.1, from coordinate 3,572 downwards.
AAGCCTATATAAACAGTGGTTTTAAAGATGTTGTTGTTAAAAGATTAAAAACCGAGCTGGAAGAAATATTTGCTGTCGAGGAAAGAGAAATTCAAAAGCAACTGAATAGTTATCTTGGTTTAATGGATAAATTTAAGAAGTTTCATCAGAATAATGGGTTATTTAGTGATTTTCTGGAAATTGGAAAGCTGCAAAATGCTTATATAAATGGTGGTGTGATATTTATACCGTTAAATAATCAGGGAGCTGAGAATTATGAAATTAGCCTCAGTACAATTAATAATCTTGACTTTAGCCAATTATTTAAAGATTTAACTCTGATTGGAAAATCAAAAGAATATCCATTAAGTCTTAAAAATGGAGCGAATGATGTATTAGATATTATTCGGAAAATCGAAAATTCAAGGCAGTCACAAACTTTGAGAGATAAAAAAAGTTTTTCTGACCAATATTTAGCTATTCATACTTCTACTCTTACTATTGGCAAAATCCCTGAAACAAATGAATCAGAATTCAATCAAATCAAGGAAAAAATTAGAGAAAATTTCCAGCGTTATATTAAATCTATGTATTCTAGTAATAACTTTCTGCCTGTTGCTAATAACTTTGAAAACTTCCCTTACTTAAGTTTCCGTTCTCTCGCCTTAGAAAGTCAATGGCATCGACTGTTCGACGAAAATCTTTTAGTAGCTTCACCAGAACTTAATACCCTAGCTTTAATGCTTTCTAGTACGGATAAATTTAACCAATAACTTGCATACCTTCCAAGACTAAAAAAAACTTAAATATATGATGTTAATTATTATGCTAATTAACCAAATTTATGTTTAATTGGAATCTGAATAATAAATTTTGTTCCTTCTCCTAGTGCAGAACAACATATCAGCTTCCCCCCATGTTTTTCCACAATAATTTGATAACTAATAGATAACCCCAATCCTGTACCTTGGTCTTGAGGTTTAGTAGTAAAGAAAGGCTCAAATAGCTTTTTATGTACCTCCTCTGGCATACCATACCCATTATCTCTAATCCCAATCTCTACCCATTCTCTATCGAAAACCTTAGTATAAATTTTGATGATACTAGGATTAGCTTTAATTTCTTCAGGGCTTCGCTTTTGATTATATTCATCTAGAGCATCAATAGCATTACTAAGAATATTCATTAATACTTGGTTAAGTTGACCAGCAGAGAAATCAACTAATGGTAAATCTTGGTATTCTTTAATAAGCTTGATTTCTGGATAATTAAGTTTTGGTTTGAGACGGTTATTTAAAATCATCAGTGTACTATCAATTGCTTCTCGCACATCAATTTGCTTAAATTCTGCTTTTTCCAAACGAGAAAAATTACGCATTGACTTAACTATTTCATAAATTCTTTCAGTGCCATTTTTTATAGACTTTAGGATAGAATCAAGGTCTTTTTTAATAAAATCCAGGTCTATTTCTACTATTTTATCTTGAATTTCTGGTGTGGGATAAGGATATTGCTGCTGATATATGTCTATCAATTCTAATATGTCTTGGATATACTCTTGGGCAGGAGTAATATTACCATGAATAAAGTTAATAGGATTGTTAATTTCATGGGTAATACCAGCTACCATTTGCCCTAAACTAGACATTTTTTCTGTGTGCAGAAGTTGCGTATGGGTCTCCTGAAGTTTTTCTAGGATTGTTTGCAATTCTGCATTCGCCTGTGTTGCTGAGAAAATTGCTTTTTCTAAGCGGTCAGATTGAGTTAATGTCGATTGCTCTGAAACGTCTAATAGTTGACGTAACGTTGCATTTTCTGATTGCAGTTTTTCAATGATTTTATCTTTATCTATTTGATTATGATTAATAATGTTATTATTTTTATCTTGGGAATCACAAAAAATTTTGCCTTGGTCAAAAGGCGATATTGCTATTTTGATATTTAATGCTAATGGCTTTAACAAATCAATGGTAAATTTTGATATTGTTACTTTCAAGAACATGAGAACTACAAACATATTTCCTGAAGGCAATAAACCTCCCAAACCTACTACGGATTTGATATTAAAAGGAATGACAAATGATGTTTGTGCTGGAATATAAGAGCTACCTAAAGCATCCGGTACATAAAATACATTGTAAATTCTTTGCTCTAAATCAATTAAAAAATTTGGATCTGGTTCTAGCATATCACCTGGGTCTAATCCTAGTTGCTGGATTAGCTGGGATATCATTGGAATTTTGGCGATCGCTTCTTTATTTGCTAAAGGAATTGCTTTATGTCCTGATGATTTGTATCTTGAGTTCCATTCTAATTTTTCCCCTGCACTTGCTAGTAAAGTTAAACATTTAAGATTTGGCTTTGCTGGCCGATCGACTAATAGTTTTGAGGCCGAGCCTTGCAGTTCTGAAGTCAAGTTTTGATAGGGAATTGTTTGAAATAAACGAATTAATACACAAGATTTTTCTCTAGTTTGTTTGCTAACTATGTTGTGATAAAGATACTGAATAATCTTCTGACTTACAGCTTCCATACTATCGGTATCTTTTCCAAGTTGACGTAAAGCAACTCCACATTCAGACATATTTCTGAGATTAAATTGAGTCAAATCGTACATTTATGATTTTCGGCAAAAATAATTGTAGTTTAATTATTATAACATACAACAATTTGAATAATTATCAGAGCCAATTAGACAGTAATCTAATGATAATTTTGCAGAAAAAATAGTTAAATTATGAAACTGCATCAATAATGGTGATGAATTAGCAATGTTTTATTTGTGGAATTTTATATCTAGGTTATGACAATTTTTGCGAGAATTGCTATTTCAATAATTAACAATTACTGCTCCTGAAAAATTAATTCATTGACTAAAAGAAAAAAATATTTTTTCTATTTGTAGAGCGACAGCCCGTGGCGCAGCCAAGAAAATGCTTTATACCAATTTAATCAATTTTTGCTACAAATAGCTAGGCTATTTCTTAGGAGTCACCGAGTCAGAATGAATAGCTTTCATAACATTTTTTAGCTTTAAACTTATCTTTTTACTCACCTCAATTATTGATAAAATTTTTTTTGAAATTGATATTAAATCTTAATTATTGGGGAAAAAAAAGTAGAGGCGTTTGAATAATCGTCTCTACTAAATTAGGGTTTGCTGAAAAAGTATTTTGGTAAGGGTAGGAGTCAGGAGCCAGGAGTCTCCGAGTCAGGAAAAATGGGAGTTATAGAGGAGGTAGTAAGAATAATAGTCCCTTAATTTTTCTGCCCTAGTTAGCATTTTGGGCTAACTTTATAATTGAGGTTTACAGCCTTTTCTTTAAAGGGGAAAAAGCGGTCGTTTTACTGCGTGGGAATATGTAAAGCGGAGCTTTGCGCTTTTGCGCAGCATGACCTAGAAAGCAACATTATCAAATCGACCAAGAGAAGAAAAAATTTTCCTTTGAGTCAATTCTCTAGTTTTGAAAAAGAAGTAACAGTAATTATGGCATTGGTGAAATAAGGTATGAAATTCGTATCGGAGTAAGATTGATAGTAAGGAAAAAAGCTGTTTTAACGACTGTACGGGCGATTCGCGAATCGTCCCCTAC
>JBARXI010000942.1:0-6480 GCA_049647275.1 Microcoleaceae cyanobacterium | reverse complement strand
TATCTGAACTTGCTGTTAATTTTTCTGGATTTATCGTAACTGAAGGTTTACTTAGGAAATGCTTAAATACCCAATTCAGTTATGGCAATAATCTGACTTTTGATTTTTGAGTTTTAACTTTGAAGTTGATAATATATGAACTTGCTGTTAATTTTTCTGGATTTATCGTAACTGAGGATTTGGTTAGGAAATGCTTAAATTCCCAACTCAGTTATGGCAATAATCTGACTTTTTAGTTTTAACTTTTAAATTTATAATATATGAACTTGCTGTTAATCTTTCGGAATTTATCGTAACTGAGGATTTAGTTAGGAAATGCTTAAATTCCCAATTCAGTTATGGCAAGCATCTTACTTTTGACTTTATAAATAATATATGTGGCAACACGCAATCATTACAGGTGGCTCCAGTGGTATTGGCAAAGAAATAGCTAAACTATTAGCTGCTGAAGGAAGCAATATATCAATTATCGCTCGTAACCCCACAAAACTAGAGGAGGCAAAGGTAGAAATAACTGCCACTGTAGCTAATCAGGCACAAAAAATCATTACTATCCCCACTAATGTTACTAACCGAGCAGAAGTTGAAACTGGCATTCACCGAGCAGTCAACGAAATAGGTATCCCAGATTTATTAATTACTGCTGCGGGTATTTCTCACCCCGGTTATTTTCGGGAATTGCCCATAGAAATATTTGAACAAACTATGGCAATTAATTATTTTGGCTCCCTCTATTGTGTGCGGGCAGTTTTGCCAATGATGGAGCAACAAAAAAAAGGGCAAATAGTGTTTATTTCTTCTGGTGCTGGTTTAATTGGGATTTATGGTTATACTCCTTATTGCCCCAGTAAATTTGCTATTCGGGGTTTGGCAGAGTCTTTGCGTGGGGAGTTGAAATTATCAGGAATTTCTGTCTCTGTGGTTTACCCACCAGATACAGATACGCCACAACTTGAGGAAGAGAATAAAACAAAGCCTTTGGAAACTAAGCGCATTACGGCTACTTCAGGGATATGGAGTGCCGAAGATATGGCTGCGGAAATTTTGCGGGGGATGAAGAAGCAAAGTTTCGCGATCGCTCCTGGTTTAGAAATGACTTTGCTGGACAAACTCCATAGTTTATTCGCTCCAATAATTCAGTGGTATATGGATTTAATTGTTGTTCAAACTTTGAAAAAACGTTAAAAAAATATATCATATTAGGATATTTATTGTAGTATCTTTACTAACAAAAATTTCCCAAACATCCCAGTTAAACTGAGTAAATAAAAGGTTAAAATTTGCCAAAAAATGACCAAAAAGCTCAGTGAAAAAACCAGCATTTGGATGAAAGCTCATGGCTACAATCCTACAAAATTAAATCAAGCTGGTGAAAATGGTGACTCTGCTTTGATGAAAGCCACTAGAGAAGGTGATGCTGTTATTGTTCAAGAATTAATTAATGCTGGGGCAGATATTAATTGGAAAAATAATGATGGAAACAATGCTCTCTGGTTTGCTTGCTTCAAAAATCATTCTGAATTAATCAATTTGTTAATAGAATCAAAAATTAATATTGATAATCAAAATGACAATGGGGCAACAGTTCTGATGTATGCAGCATCAGCAGGAAAAGCAGAAGTTCTCAACACGCTATTACAATATAGTGCTAATCCCAACCTAGAAAATTTAGATGATTTTCAAGCTATTAATTTTGCTAGTACTGTAGAAGTATTAAGGTTATTAAAAAATGCTGCAAACTAAGTTAGCTAGTCAAGCATATAGCAATCCTATTTCAGTTATAAATTTTTGGTGGTGGTAGGTGGTAGGTGTTAGGTGATAGGTAGAAGACAAAATAAATACATCTAAATTTTTCACAAATCATTTAGGATTGCTATATTACCAAGCAACAAATCACTCTGCTTTATCAGTTCAACTTAACCCTAATTATATTGATGCTTCAACTCAACCTTCTGTATATAAATTTTATCCTAAGTTTTATCGAAGATTTAGTTTAGAAGATGATAATCCAGTTCATTCCTTAATTCAGTTAACTAGCGCTATAACTCTGGAAAAAGTTGAGAAAAACTGGCAGGCTCAACTGCGGGTAAATCCTTCAGCGGGAGGTTTATATCCGACAGAAGTTTATGTGCAAATTCGAGGGATTAAGGGAATCATTGATGGTATTTATCATCTGGAAGTTGCTAATAGTAATTTAACTCTGATTTATGAATTAATTGATGATGGATTAGAGAGTTATATCTGTCCTGGGAAGACAGTTAAAGGTTTAATTTTTTTAGTTAGTTGTGTTTATTTTCGCTCTAGTTGGAAATATCAAGATAGAAGTTTAAGATATTGTTTTTTGGATAGTGGTCATCATCTAGGGGCAATTGAAGCTGCTGCTTATCTTCATCATCAAAATATGCAGGTAATTTTTGATTTTGATAAGTTGGCTTTGAATGAAGATTTGGGATTTGAGAATAAAGAATTTGTGACTGGTTGTGCGGTGGTGGGAGAATATGAAGAAAATAACCGTAGAAGGTTAAGATTAAAAGTTCCTTTTGTGTCAGGAACAGATTATTTTGAAGCTAATGATTTTATTGAGCAAGGTTATCGAGATACTCTGGAACCAAATAGTAATTTTCAACCAGTAATTCATCCCCAATTTAATTATCAACGAGAATTTTTTTTAGAGACTGTACTGCGGAGAAGGTCGGCAAGAAGGTTTCGGCGAGAGTCGATTAAAAATGCAGATTTCCAGGAGATTTTCCAGGAAATAATTCAACCTATTTCTACTGAGAGTTTTGAGGATATAGAAATATATTCTGTTGTTAACCGAGTGGAGGGAATGGAGGTGGGAATATATCGCGGAAGTGAGTTAATTAAACCGGGAGATTTTAGTCAGAAAGCTGGATATTTATGTGTTAATCAGGGAATAGCTAGGGATGGAGCAGTGACATTATTTTTTGTGTCAGCCTATCAAAATTATCAAACTGTTTTACAACTAGCAGGTTTCATTGGGCAAAGAGTTTATTTGGCTAGTAATTATCGTGGCATTGGTTGTAGTGGAATAGGGGCTTATTATGACGAAGAAACTAAAGAATTTTTGGGCACTGATAAGAGTATATTGTATGCGGTAGCTATAGGAGTTTCTGGCTAGATTATTTGATTTTTTTGCTATATACTAATAGTCAAGTACAAGTTATAGCAGTTATCGCATTATCGTAATAATGATGTATGAAGTTCCAGATAGCTCCGAGATGATTATTTAACTTTTGAGAAAAGGAGCGGGTTTTTGGCACGCTCCTGTAGGATTATGTTAAGATATCTTAATAACACAAAACTTCTTGATTTTTGCCTACGTTATATTTATGGTCGCTCTTGCAGGATACGAGGATTTAATCCAAATCTATGATACCTGGAACTCACAAGTGTATCGCGCTCGACGAGTTGGCGAATGCCAATCTGTCATCCTCAAATTTCTCAACCGAGACTATCCCACCTCGGAACAAATTCGACGGTATAAACAGGAATATTACCTAACTTGCCAATTAGAATCTCCCGGTATTATCAAAGCATATAGCCTGGAAAAATGGCAAAGAAGTTATGCAATTGTTTTAGAAGATTTTGGTGGAATTGCACTCAAACAATGGCTGAAGGAAGGCGAAAAACTTGCCATAGAAGAATTTGTATTTCTGGCGATCGCTATTACAGAAAGTTTGGCACAAGTTCACGCTCAAAATATTATTCATAAAGATATTAATCCTGCCAATATTGCTTTGAACCCCGAAACAAAAGAACTAAAAATTATTGACTTTGGTATTGCCACTAAACTGAGTAGAGAAAATCCTACTCTGAAAAATCCCAACATTTTAGAAGGCACGTTAGCTTATATTTCCCCAGAACAAACTGGTAGAATGAATCGAAGTTTAGACTATCGTACAGACTTTTATTCCCTGGGAGTAACATTCTACGAACTGTTAACTGAAGAAGTGCCATTTACAACTGAAGATGCACTAGAATTAGTTCATTGTCACCTGGCCAAACAACCCATACCACCCTCACAAATCAACCCATCAATTCCCCCCATTATTTCAGATATTGTGATGAAATTAATGGCAAAAAATGCCGAAGACCGCTATCAAAGTGCTTGGGGATTAAAAGCAGACCTAGAAAATTGTTTACAGCAATTCAAATCAACCGGAAATATTGTAAGTTTTCCATTAGCAACTCAAGATATTTCCGACCGCTTTCAAATTCCCCAAAAACTCTATGGTAGGGAAAAAGAAATTGCTAAATTACTAGAAGCTTTTGAACGAGTTGCCAAGACGGGAAAAGTAGAATTAATGTTAGTGGCTGGTTATTCCGGCATCGGAAAATCATCCCTCGTGCAAGAACTTTTTCAACCAATCACGGCACATAGAGGTCATTTTATCTCCGGAAAATTCGACCAATTTCAACGAAATATTCCCTATTCTGCAATTGTCGCGGCTTTTCGAGGCTTGATAGGGCAATTATTAGGAGAAACCGAAACTCAATTGCAGGTCTGGCGAGAAAAATTACTAATGGCATTAGGAAATAACGGACAAATTATTATTGATGTAATTCCGGAAGTAGAATTGATTATTGGCAAACAACCTCCAATTCCAGTCTTGGGAACTAACGAAGCACAAAATCTTTTTCACCTTCTCCTCGGTAATTTTATTCGTGTTTTCTGCAAATCAGAACATCCTTTAACCCTCTTTCTCGACGATTTACAATGGGCAGATTTGGCAAGTATCAAATTACTAGAACGGATGTTAGTTGAAGGTCAAACAGAATATCTATTGTTGTTGGGTGCTTATCGTAATAATGAAGTTTCCCCCGGTCATCCTTTAGCAATTAGCCTGAGAAAACTTCAGCAAAACAACAATACAATTAATCAAATCACCTTAAAAACTTTACCCCTAGATCGAATTTCTTGTTTAATCGGCGATACCCTTCGCCATACTGCTGAAAATGTTTACGATTTAGCTAAGTTGGTTTGGCAAAAAACTGGTGGAAATCCTTTTTTTGTCAATGAATTTTTAAAGGCATTGTATAGCGAAAATTTGTTAAAATTCGATTCTCAATCTAGAAGTTGGGAATGGGATATAGAAGGAATTCAAGCCAGGAGTTTCACCGAAAATGTGGTGGAATTGATGGTAGAAAAACTGCAAAAATTACCACCATCCAGCCAAGAAATTTTATCCCTTGCCGCTTGTTGTGGCACAAAATTTGACTTAAACCTTTTAACATGGATAAAGGAAAAATCTCCTCTGGAAATCTATGAATTATTAAAAATTGCCATAGACCGCGACCTAATTTTTCCTATATCCGAACTAGATGAAAATCTGCTAATTCAGTCATATAAATTTAGCCACGACCGCATTCAACAAGCAGCTTATGCTCTGATTCCCGATCGCCAAAAAGAAACTATCCATTATCACATCGGGCAATTATTACTTAAAAAGACTCCTCGAGAAGCAATAGTTGAGCGTATCTTCGAGCTAGTCAGTCAGTTAAACTATGGAATTAATTTAATTACCGACCAAAAACAACGAGATGAATTAGCCAAACTAAATCTCATCGCTTGTCGCAAAGCCAAAACTGCTGCTGCTTATCAAGCATCTCGCGAGTATGTAAGTACGGGATTATTTTTGCTAGGCGAAAAAGCTTGGGAGCGGGAATATGAAATGACTTTAGAACTCCATGACGCTGCTGCTGAATTGGCATCTATATGCGGTGACTTGGAGGCGATGGAAAAATTTATTGATACAGTTATTACACAGACAACATCTTTACTCGAACAAGTGAATGTTTACCGCATCAGAATTCTCTCAAACGTTGCCCAGAATAAACCGATCGAAGCCATTGCCATTGCCCAAAAACTATTACAAAAGTTAAGTGTAACTTTTCCTCAAACAACTACACAGAAAAATATCCAACACAGTATTGCAGAAATTAGCCAACTAATTGGAGACAGGGAAATTGAAAACTTGGTTGACTTGCCAGTAATGACCGATAGTGAAAAAATCGCCATTCTTCAGATCATCAGTAGCATAATACCAGCAGCTTATATTTCTGGCTCTCTTTTGTTTCCATTAATAGTTTCCTTATCAGTCAAACTATCCATTCAATATGGAAATACATCAATTTCAGCCTTAATGTATGCAGCCTATGGCATTATTGCTTGTAATCTTTTGCAAGATGTGAATACCGGGGTAAAGTTTGGTCAGTTGGCTGCCGGGGTTGTCTCCAAACTGGATGCTAAAACTGTAAAACCAGAAGCATTACAGGTAGTGGCAGGATTTACCATGCACCGCAAATCCCATGTCAAAGAAACACTGCCACTCCTACAAGAGACTTATAATAATGCTCTAGAAGTTGGAAATCAGGATTTTGCTGGTCACAGTGCTGTTGTTTTTTGTCTCCATGGTTTTTGGTGCGGTCAGCCCCTGGCAACTTTGAAACAGGAGATTC
>JBARXI010000941.1:0-9326 GCA_049647275.1 Microcoleaceae cyanobacterium | reverse complement strand
TTTTGCTGTGGCGCTTCGGTCACTTGCTTCTGAATTTTTTCCAGTTTTTTTTGATAATGGTTTAGTGATTTTTTCATTTGCTGTAATTGAGATTTCGATTCTACTTTCGACTCCTGATTTTGATTTTCTTGAGGGTTGGAAGTAGAGTTTTTCTGCAAAATTAGTAAGTCGGCTTTTGTAAAGGAAACTCTACCACACCAAGAGCCATAATATTTTGAGATAGCATTCAAATCTTGCTCTCTAATCAACTTCTGTAGGTAAGATTCTTGATAGCCAATAGTTACTTCTGGTTTCTTGGGATTAGTTGTGAAACAATCTTTTATTTCATGTACTAACTTTTTAGAGCTTTTACCTTTGACAATTAAATCTTCTGATTCCGAATTAAGCAAAAAACAACTAAATAAACATTTACCACCTGGTTTAAGCACCCGACTAATTTCTCTCAAATATTGCCTTACCCCATTAGTTTGCAAATGAGTAAAAATATCTCTCAGACAAATAACATCAAAACTTTCATCTGGATAAGGAAAGATAAATTCTGCTACTGGTACATTTCCTTTGGGATAATAAATAGGATGATAGACATCAACAAAACGGAATTTAAAGTTAGGTTTGCGGGTAGAAATTTCTTGCTGAAGCCACTTTAGAGGTGTGTTTACCATGTCAAAACCTTCATAACGTCCAGAAGATTTGAGATAGGAGGTCAAAGCATAAGCGATATTACCTAATCCACAACCAACATCCAGGATATGGTCTGCGGGTTTGAGGTTTACTCTTTGAATTAAATAACTCAACCATTTAAACCCACTAGCTATAAATTCTTTACTATTTACCCCACCAAAATTCTTGATATATTCTGTGCTAGGAATGGGTAATGAAGGGTCTTTTACTGCTAGTATTAAACCACCTTCACGATTATTGAATAAGGGAGTTAAAGCTATTAGTGAATCTTGATATTCTTGCTGTTTTTCATCTATAGGTAATTTTAAGCGGAATTTAGCCTGGTCAGCATTATCTAGGTGTGAGTATGATTTTTTCACCCCAGGACTTGGTAAACCTAGGGTGAGGTCAAATTTGGTAATTTCTTGGCCGGCGATCGCGACTTTGAAGCCATCTACAGGGCCAGAGTTGATTGAGGCCACCCAACCGACTAATAGTAATTCCTGATTTTGAATGAGAGATTTATCTAGGTTTCCTTGGGTTGCTACAAATTCTTTTGATTGGGGTGAAGTTGGAATTAGTGGGTTTGATAAATTGGCAGTTTGAGAAGTTTTTTGTAGATGTGTTTGGCAGATATTTACTTTTTTTATGGCTTTTTTTAGCTTGGGAATAAATCGTTGAATACTTAAATCTTTGACTTCGTTAAAAATATGTTCTTTAGATTCAAAATGTGACCAATCTCTCTTTTCATTCTTGGTTGCTCTCCCACGCATCATTTTGCGTCGGCTTTCTTCTTTTGAGCGAGTATGATAATGATTTATCCGTAATTTCCTGATTGAATGTTTTGGGGAAAATGCTCCATTTACTGGTTGTTTATTTTCTGTTACTGCCAAACCATTTAGGTAAATGAAGTGGTGAGGATTGACTGGTTTAACAGTTTCTTCTGGATGAACAATACATTTTACTGTTTTGTTAGGGCCATGATTATTTTTACTACGTTTAATAAAGTTTTCTATTTGCAAACCTTCCGGTTTTGTTTCATGGTTTGAAGTTCCGAAAAGTAACCAGTTTACTGCCAATGCAGGAGCCTCAACAAATTCATCTAATATTTCTTTTATATCTTCTCCTTTTGTCGGAAACAGAAATTCATCTAAATCGATAAATGCTATCCATTCAGATTCTTGTTTGTGATTTTCTAGACAATGGGAATAAGCAGGCATTTGTCCTGGTCTTTGAGGCCAATAACAATAAATTACTTCACCTGAGTCAATATAAGAACTGATAATCTCTTTAGTATTATCTGTACTATCGTTATCATATAAGTAAAATTTTTCTACACCAACTAACTTATGAAATTCTAACCACTCTATCAGATAGGGGCCTTCATCTTTCATAATTGCACAGATGCTTAATTTGCATTTTTCTCTTTTTTTGTTAGGGGAATAGCTTTGCTCCTCTGTACTTGAATTCAGATATTCTATTAATTGATTTGATCCTAGAGATTTATTGGTAATTTTAGCATTTTTGTCAATCGAAGTATTTTCTGTTCTGTTTAATGCTGCTTTCACTCTGGGAACAAACCGTTGAATGGTTAAATCTTCTACTTCATTGCGGTCGTTCACCTTAATACTTGAAAATTTTCTTTTACTTTTAGCGTTTCCAGTTGCATTTCCTCTTCTTATTTTACTTTTTGCCTCTTCCAGAGACCGAGTAAAGTAATGATTAATTCGGATTTTTTCTACTGAATGTAGGTGGGATATTTTTCCTAACAGTTCTTCGTAATTTTCATTAATAGCCACTCCTTTTTCTCTATAAACAAAATGGTGTGGGCTATTACAATCAATAGTAGATTCACTACGAACAATGCTTTTAAAATTTAAATTAGCTTTCCATTCGTTTTCCGCTCTTTTAGTAAAGTTCTCTATTTGTAAACCTTCCGGTTTATTTATATGCCCTGACGTTCCAAATATTAACCAATTAACTCCTAATGCTGGATAATCTTGATAATCTTCTAGTATTTCTCTCAAATCATCTTTTTGTGTAGGAAATATAAACTCATCCAAATCTATAAAAGCTATCCATTCAGATTCTTTTTTAAATTTTTTGAGACAATTTCTATATGCCCTATTTTGTTGTTCATATTCTGTAGGCCAATCCGTTAAAATTACTTCACCTTTTTCTATATAAGGACGAAGAATCTCAAGAGTATTGTCAGTGCTATTGTTGTTGTATAAGTAAAATCTTTCCACACCAACTATTTTATGAAATTCTAGCCACTCTGCCAAATAAGGACCTTCATTTTTCATAATTGCACAAATACTTAATTTACATTTTTCTCTAATTGTGGGGTGAGATGTCTCTTTTTCAATATCGGAACAGGGATTATTTGATATTTTTGATTGGTTTTGTTTTAGGGTTATATCCACAGTTTTGTTTAATTGATTTGATTTTTTTTCCATGGTTTATAATATATTTTACTAACAATTGTCTGTAAGCATTCAGGTCTTGGGGTTGTATGAAAAGCTCTTTTGTCTTGTTGGAACTGCGGTACATTTCACGATAGAGATGTCAATGCTGCTATGAACATTCTGAATATTCCAATTACTGAGCAAATAGCTAGAAAACTAATAGCTAAACTAGCTGTAGAAATAGTCGATATCGTTAATCACATTCAATTATCATTATTTGAAAGCGCAGCTCAAACGCCATAATTTCTATAAGCATGATAATTTATACTCAAGATAATTAGATGAAATTCAAGTAGTTACGGGTTACTCTCAATATTTGAATGAGGTATAATTTTTAAATCATAATTTTTCATAACCATCATCAAAAAAATGCCATCAAATTATTTTACATTAGCTCATCAACTCCAACAAAAAGGGAAGGAAGAAAAATCAATTAACGCTTACTATCAAGCTATTGAAATAAATCCCAGATTTTCTTGGTCTTACCACTACCTAGGAACAATTTTTACAAAACTAGGTCGCTTAGAAGAAGCTGTACAAGCTTATAGTCAGGCAATATAAATTAACTATAACTCGGCTTGGCATCATCACAAATTAGGAGAAGTATTGCTGGAGCAAAAGTTAATAGATGATGCAATTGCTTGTTTCCAATCTGCAATTCAAATTAATCCTAATATGTATCAATCATATAACAAATTAGGAGAATTATTTGCCAAACAAGAGTTACTAGAGCGGGCAATCACATTTTATCGTAAGTCTATAACCTTAAACCAAAACTTTTGCCTGCCTTACTACAATTTAGCAGAGGTATTATCTCAACAAAAAAAATGGCTTGAGGCTGTTACTTTCTACCAGAAAGCTATTCACCTTAACCCATGCTTATTTAGACCTCATTATGGATTAGCAATAGCTCTGAAAAAACAAGGTAAGTTAAAAGAGGCTATTACTGCATACAAATATGCCATAGAAATTAATCCGAATATATCTAAAGTTTACCATCAGTTGGCAGATGCTCTACAAAAACAGGGGAATTTAGAGCAAGCTGTAGCATCGTATCAGTATGCCATAAAACTTCAGCCTAAATCCGCTTCGCTTCACCGCCATTTAGGAAATATTCTGAACAAACTAGGTCATCTAGAACAAGCTAATAATTCTTACCTTTATGCTATTGAGCTTCAGCCAAAGGTAGAAGATTATTGTAGTTTAGGACTAATTCTTGCTCAACAAAACAAGTGCCTTGAAGCAATTAAATATTACTTACAAGGACTTAATGTTGAACCAAATTATCAGAAAGCTTATCAATATTTGGGAGATAGTCTCAAACAACTTGGATATTCGGAAGTAGCTATGTCCTGTTATAAGTTAAATCTTCCCATTGAGCTTTTAAAGAAGTTAAATCTCTGGAAACCAATGAGAGACTGGGAAGTCACATCTATTTATAACTCTAATCACAATGTCACTCAGATAAAAATTGATTCAGCCAAGGAATGTTCTTTAATACCTCCGAAGACTTTAGAAAAGAATATTCATCAGAGTTTAACCAAAAATCAGTTAACTTCACCAGAAACATTTGTTGCTATAATTCCTAACGGAAAAGCTTGGATATATAAATTAAGTTTTGTTGTAATTACTTCCAATAATCAACTTTTACAGGAAGTTTCTCGCAGAGACAAACATCCTGAAGAATTAGTTATGTCTTTCCCAAAAAAGCCTCCTATTTTTAAAATTGACGGAACAGTAGCTATTATTTTAGGCTTCCAAAATTATTTTACATGGATGTGCCATGTACTTCCATGTATTCAGCTTTTACGTCAGGGTGGTATAGATATGGAAAGTGTTGATAAATTTGCTATTCATACATCCCATAAATCATATCAAGTAGAAACTCTAAAATTATTAGATATTCCTACAGATAAAATTATTAGTATAAAGGAAAAGGAGCATCCTCACATCCAAGCTCAAAGTTTAATAGTTCCATCACCAATAATAGCCAGAAATACTAACGAGTTGCGGGTTACTAAGTGGGGTTGTCAATTTTTGAGAAATGAATTTTTGAATGAGAAAATATTGGCAAAGTCATCTGATTCTCTGCGGATATATATTAGTCGAAAAAAAGCTAAATTACGCCAGGTTATTAATGAAGTACAGGTGATGGAGTTTCTCCAGAAATTTGGCTTTAAAAGTGTAGTTTTAGAATCACTACCTGTGTTAGAACAAGTTGCTTTGTTGGCGAAGGCTGAAGTTGTAATATCTCCTCATGGTGCTGGACTTACTAATATTATGTTTTGTGCTCCAGGAACTAAGGTTATCGAAATATTTTCACCAAGTTATGTGATTAGAACGTATTGGGTAATCAGTAATCACTGTCACTTGAATTATTATTATATGTTGGGAGAGAAAAGTTTTGATGACCCAGCGGCTAAACGGATGGCTTCTTTGCCATACGGTAAGAGATGTCGTTTCAGAAATATTTTTGTCAATATTAATTCTTTATCTCAAGTTATGAGTATTGCTGGATTAATTTAAGTAGTTTAAGGAATTTTTTGGCTTTTCCAAGCAACACAAAATATATTTTATGTTGACTACAAATATTGAAGTTGTTGCTAGGAGTAACGCCTGTCAACGAGTCACCGAGTCACCGCCGTTAGGAGGAATAGCCTCAAGATAGTTTATTAGGGTGAGGCTTGGTTTTTATACCAATTTTAAAAAAAAATGTTATAAATAATTGGGTGAACTAAAATGCTTTAATACCATTTTCATAAAATATTGCAGAGCGTGACAGAACAGGTAAAAGGAGATAGGGAACGCCGGAACCAGGAAAGATAAACATACAAAAAATGGAGGAAAAAACTTTAATTTTGACAATGAATGCAAGCCATAAAGTATTAAACTGTAGGAATAAATCACAAATTGGAATGTAACAGCCTTTGCGTGAATTTGGTATAAGTCAGATATATATTGGAGAGAATGGAATTATTTCAGGCTAAAAATGATAATAATAACTCTTTCTATTGACTACTAACTATTGACTACTGACTATTAACTACTGACTACTAGAAATAACCCAAGTATTTGTAGCAAACATTTATCAATTTGGTATTACTCAAAGATAAGTCAAAATACAATCTAAAAATAAAATCTATAAATCACTCAAATTATTTGTCACATTCTTTTTTTCATGGTACTAGTACGTATGTTTATAGCTATTGCAAATTTTTTATTTATCAGTATTTAACCCAGGGCTATTTTATTCTAAACTGTGCAATATTATGTATTTATGAAAATAGGTTATTAATAGCTCCCGATAATTTATCTTTCCCTATCTGAAAGTAAGTAAATTCATTGCTAAAATCTAGAATGAAATGACCCTGGTATTTAACCAGACTGAATTTTACCAATTACCCATTACTAACTTCAAATTAATTTTCCTTGTATTTGGCTGAGTCGAAATTGGTAGATATCTAACTCAAGTTGCATTTTTTGTAGTCGCAATTGAGATTCTTTTAATCCTCCTATATGATTTTGCTCTCGAAGTAAAATTTGATTGTATGTGTCTTGCCATATTTTTCTATTTTGCCAGAAAAATTCATTGGTAAATTTTGCAAGTTTAGGACTTACAGTTTTGCTAAATTCAAAATTATTTAGTTTAAGGCCGTGAAAATGAATAATTTTTGCTTGGTCATTTCTATGCCAATAAGCTTTCCAATTTAGGGTTGCATCTAACCAATCCCACTTACCTCTAAAAAATCTATTATATGCTCCTTGATCGAAAGCTCTTTTGCAAAATTTTCTCAAGTTTTTCCTAATAAATTGATTAAATTCTTGATGGCATTCTAGTAGGTTTTTAGTATTCATGTACATGACACCAGTATTCATTGTATTTCTGCTGTCATAATCTTTTTCAGGAGCGACGGCAAAGTATTCACAATTTATATCTTTAAAATCTTCAGTTACATCTTTGATAAAGATAACATCAGTATCCGTATATAAAACATATTCATCTTTTATGCCATTCATCGCTACAATTTGAGGTATTTCTACCCTTAAAAAAGCACCCGTTCCTATCGTAAAATTACTGCCTCCAATATTTTGTAGTTTTTGATAATGAGGGGTTCTATGAAAGATAATCTGGACATGATTTTTTCGCAGCCAAGTAGTCAATTCATTTTCTTCACCATCATAAATACAAAATGCTTCGAGTGAAGTATTATGATTAGCTGTGTAGACAGCTACTTTAATCATTTGAGAATATAATTCCAATCTTTTAGCAGAATCATTAATTGCAAAAAACCACTTCATAAAAAATATCCTTAAAAGCTAATTAAAGTAAGAGATTAGTAATGGCTTTTGCCACTAATAACTGTGTCTAAGTTTACTCAAAGTTCTTTCCCATAAATATACTTATAGTAATTCTCAAAAAGCGTGAGGTACAAAATTTTAGGTTTTAGGCAACAGGGAATAGGAATAAAAAAGATAACTGTACCTCACAAAGGGTGAGAAACGCTATATATCAAATTCAAAAAAGATATTTACATAATTAATCTGTGAATCCTAAATAGTAGACCAAAGCTTTGTAGCAATATTTGATGAAATTGGTATAGAACCCATTTTCTATCTATATAATTACCATGATTAAGTGTTTTAAACATCAATTTTGAGGAAAAATCTGCTATGTTTGTGGAATTTTTCAGCTCGATCCTCTTCACTCTTCACTCTTCCATATTCCCGAATAATTAAGGTTTAAAGCCTCTCCTTTAAAGGGGAAGCAAAAACAAATTTTCCTTTGAATCAATCCAATCCATTTCAAGGAGAGGTAATTATTAATTATTAATTGTTAATTGTTAATTGTTGAACTCTTACCTCTTCTCTCCTAACTCCTGTACGTCGCCAATCCGACAGCTCCCCTACCTGTCTCCTAACTAAAAAAACGATCTTCATTGACAAAAATACCAAACGGCTTCTATAGAGATAGAATATCCTTAACAGTTCCTATAATTGGTTGCGTATGAATAACTAAATTATCTACTTTTTTGTCATATTTTTTCTAGGAAATTCTTTGTTTGGTATTGGCACTTGTAAAAGTTGACAAATACTTTCGTAAGTAGGTGTTTCATCAAAATTTATTACCAAAAAATCTTGCCTATCTTTAAAATAGTCAAAAATTATATTGTAGTGAGTATCATATTCTTCACTCCAAGCATCTTCTTCAATTTTCAACCAGTTCTGTTGATACTTTTTACTTTTTTGATTTGTTTGAACATGACGTTTACGACTCGCAAGCCAATCTTTCTTATTACGAATATTGCAAATAAATTTACTCCCTGGATACTGTTTATCAATAATTTCAAAAAACTGCCGACGCTTGGGGATAATCATGCAGGAATGTTCATTATCCTGATGAAGATTCACTGGATAGAATATATCGCAAAACATATTAAAGCCAGACAGAAAATGAAGCATTTTTTTTCCTTTTTTCAAGGCGCGATTAATTGCTTGATTAAACTTATAAGGGCCGTGAAGTGTAGACCATCCCAATTCCTTAAATGCTGTATCTAAACTGGTTGTGCCACACTTGTTGAGACCAATAGCAAAAACATAGGGGCGTCGAGAAACTGATGTTTCTATAGCTGAAGTAGTTATTATCAGTGGTGATGATGTTTTGGCGGGTGCTACTGATAAAGGCTTTTGCCACCAATAGGTATGCCGAGGCCCAGAAGTGCTAATTGTCTTCTGAAAATTCCCATCGTTTAACAAATTATGTGCAGGTTTGTACTTCTTCCTTTGTGCGTCGTCTAACATCAATATTCCCCCATGTTTGAGAATTCTGATTGATGCTTCAACACACTTAACTCTGTCACGACCATCGACTATAATTAAGTCGAAAAATTCATCAGGAAACTGTTCGGATACTGTGTAATATGGTTTAGGTAAAAGTCTTAAATCTACAGAATTACAAGTTTCATCTTGCTGAAGTTGATTTTTTACTTTCTGATACCAATTAGTATCATGTTCAATAGAAATAAGATTTTTGGTTAATTTAGATATCCATATAGTAGAGCCACCACTGCCAAATTCTAATACATTAGCGTCTGGCTTTTGTTTGAGGAAATTTTCTAAAAAATCAACGGCTTCTGTTGTTAATAATGGAGTATTTCTGAGATTTTGTGGCGATTTTCTTTGAGTTTTAGCGACTTCTGT
>JBARXI010000940.1:0-2490 GCA_049647275.1 Microcoleaceae cyanobacterium | reverse complement strand
GGATTTATTAGTATTTCAACTTCGTGAGCTTTACTCCAAATCAAACTACTTCGCAAAACCGTTTCAATCCCTAATAGGGATTTATTAGTATTTCAACCTGGATAACTTGAGAGAATTAGAGGAAGCTTATCGAGTTTCAATCCCTAATAGGGATTTATTAGTATTTCAACTGGAATTTTAGTAGGAGGAACTGGAGATGGAAAGTTTCAATCCCTAATAGGGATTTATTAGTATTTCAACAATTTTAATTCAGAGTATTTAAGCACAAATTTGCGTTTCAATCCCTAATAGGGATTTATTAGTATTTCAACTACATAAGTACCCTTAGTTAGGTATTGTCCATGAAGTTTCAATCCCTAATAGGGATTTATTAGTATTTCAACTTCAATTAAGCACTGATTTTTCCAATCTTCTGTAGCTATGTTTCAATCCCTAATAGGGATTTATTAGTATTTCAACATGAATACCCATCACAAGTTCGGCGTATCTTTCAAAGTCAGTTGTTTCAATCCCTAATAGGGATTTATTAGTATTTCAACTGCAGGATTTTAGAACCCTTACTCTATTTAGTTTTCGAGGTGCATTTGCGCGAATAAAATTAATTTTACAATAAACCATCAAAAAATTGCAATACCCTTCCCAAGCAAAAATTCTCAAACCCTTACCAAACAAAGCTTTCAGATTTTGCGCGAATCTCCTGCCAGACTCAATCAACCTCAAACCCTTACCCACAAACAACTTAAACCCCCTATTTCCCCCCACCTCTGCTGTACAGCTACCCATCCGCGCAAAAATCCTCCTATTCCACAAAAAATATAGTATCGTCCCGAATGGCTGGCCCACCAATCCGTTCTACTTTCCCCTGACAACATTGGCACAAAAAATAAAAACGAATATTATCTTCCTGGCTTTTCAGCAATTTGGCCAAACGACCCCTCAACTTAGCATATTGAGTCTGATTTAAATCGCACTCAAATATACTATACTGCATCCACTGACCATAAGACTTTAAAATATTATGAATTTTAGTCCGTCGCTTATCATCAGAAATGTCATAACAAACCACTACATACATAAAAATTATCTCCCAAAAATAAACAGAAAACAAAAGGCAGATTTCCACCATATTTATATTTCCATCTGCCTGTAAATATCTAATTGAAATTACTTCAAAATCAAAGGCGGATACTTATCAGTTTCTCCCATCAAATATTTAGCTAAAAGTCGCCCCTGAATTTCAAAAGCTTCTTGATAAGAACATTTTCGTTGTATGACCGGATGTTTAAATTGAGTTTGCTTTTTTTGTTCATAAGCTCGGAGAAAAATTTTCAACCCTTCTTTACTCAAACTAACTGCCCCACTTATGGGTTCGGAAGTAAAATCTGCGGGAGTTAATAAGCGTTTATTCAACACACTTAAAACCAGATTATCCACCACTAACGGACGAAATTCTTCCATCAAATCTAAAGCTAAGGAAGGACGACCATAACGTTCGTAATGTAAATACCCCAAATAAGGATCGAAACCAATAATATTTACGGCACTTTGTACGTCATGGCGCAACAAAGCATAACCAAAACTCAACAAAGAATTAACTGGGTCTGTAGGGGGGCGACGTCTGCGAGCTTCAAAAGTAAAATCCGACCCTTTAATTAACTGATTGAAACAACTAAAATAAGCAGCACTGCCTGCACCTTCTAAACCGCGCAAGGAATCTATATTATTAGTAGAATTAATTGGGGCGATCGCTCCTTTCAATTTTTTCAAAGGTAGGTCAAAATCTAATTCGGAAGATTCCCGTTGCCGACGCAATAAAATATGTCGATAATTTTTCAATTTTCCCCGCACAAAACCTTTGACAACATCAACTGCTTGTTCAGTTTTTCCGGCAGCTTTCCATTGGGCGGAACGAACGAAAATATTTTTAGTCATTTCTGGTTCTAGTCTGCCTAAATATTTGCCATTTTTTGTGAGAAACGACAAGGGAATATGCCGTGACAATAATTCCATGACTACTGCGGGAGAAACAGTCGCCCGACCCAAAACTACAATCCCATCAAGTTTAATTAATGGT
Organism: Microcoleaceae cyanobacterium; assembly: GCA_049647275.1. Lineage (GTDB taxonomy): Bacteria > Cyanobacteriota > Cyanobacteriia > Cyanobacteriales > Microcoleaceae > JASJEE01. The sequence goes on along the minus strand of JBARXI010000940.1, from coordinate 416 downwards.
ATATCTAAAAGCTTTTTTTTATCGGCTTTTACTGTTAAACGTTCATCATTTTTGCCGATAAAAGCATCTTCGTGAGTGATATAAGTAGTACCCATTTTTTTTGTCTCCTAGTTTGATTGATTAATATTTTTTTGTGAGCTTTGAAAATTCAATAGTTAGTAGGTTGGGTTGAGCGATAGTGTTAGCCAACAGTATTTCTGAAACGTTGTTAAATTTATCCCTATAGAAACTATGCTTTTTTTCCAGATAGCTAATTTTTGGTTTTGTGGGAATTATAACTATCCTTGAGTCATAATTTTTGAGGTTTGATCCAGATAACTAATGTTTGGTTTTCTGCCTCAACCCAATCTACATTTAAGGGTTCTAATTTTTGAGGTTTGATCCAGATAACTAATGTTTGGTTTTCTGCCTCAACC
>JBARXI010000939.1:0-5451 GCA_049647275.1 Microcoleaceae cyanobacterium | reverse complement strand
ATGAAAGGGTGGGCATTATTAATAACTAAATTAAGACCACCATATTTTTTGATAATTTCGTCAACAATTTGTTTACATATTCCTGGTGCAGCAACATCTCCTTTAAAGAGTGCTGCTTTACCGCCATTTATCTCAATTTCTTGTAATACTTTGCTAGCTTCCTCATCACTACTTCGATAATTAATTGCTACAATTGCACCAAAAAGAGCTAATGTTTTTGCTATAGCACTACCTAATCCACGACTACCACCAGTTACGAGACAAACTTTATCTCGCAGCCAATGATTAGTTGGTATTTTATCCCAATTTGAAGCGAGAGTTTCCATGGAAATTACCACTGAATCTGGACGCTTCAAACTATCTAAATTAATTTTAGCAATGACTTGATTGTTAGCTTTAACTTCAGCATCTAAAATTAAGCTACCTGTACTTGAATCCCAATTATTGGTCACAACTGAACATTCAATCTGTGAACAGGTATTATTCCCATTAAGAATGCTCTTGGAAAAATTGATTTTTCCTCCCATATATAAAGCTTGACGACCAGGCGCTCGCATTCCTATACAATAGGAAGTCCAGACCAAGCTAGTTAATTGTTCTAAAGGTATTCGAGCTAAATTTGAATGTCTCTGAAGGAAACTTTCCCACGCTTCACTATTAAGAGCATAGTCTTCTTTGTAGTCAATATTTGCTAAATCTACATCATTAGGATTAGCTGCTATTTTCAGATAAGAAATTGAGTTTTTTTCTATTTCAGTTTTATGAAAAGCACAGGAAGAATATTGAAATTTTAATTCAACTAAGGTTTGATTACTATCACAAAGTTGCCAATCTCCTTCGCTTGATTCAACTTTAACTAATTTATATTTTTTATTCTCGCTTATAGGTCTATTAAACTTGTACTGTATTGACTCAATAAAAATGCCTTGTTCCTGATTATCTGCCAAAATTTTGTCTAACATCTTGAGAATTCCCAAAATGCCATAAACAACACAATGACCGAATGGGGTTTTTCTTCCATAGTCTTCATCGATATGAAGGGGATTAATGTCATGGGAAAATTCGGTAAATTCTTCAATGTCCCTACAACTTATACTTAACATATTTCCTCACTATTATTTTTTAAAAGCTTTATGTAATTTTATAAATTCTTATTCTTGCATTCTGGCTTAATCATACTGATGCTACTGGATTTGATATAAGGTAAGTTTCCAAGCATCATCATTATAACAAGTTACAATATTTAGTCTTGCTAATTAAATCAATTAATTAATTGATGAGCAAGTGATTTGAGGCTAGTCATTTTTGATTAGTTCCTCCTTAAGCTATAGTCTATTTCAAAGAAAGAATATGATTTTTTATCATCTCTCCATAGTTAGAATCGTAGGGTTCAGAGATAAAATTCCATTTCCATTGTTGAATCTCAAATTTAGTTATTTTGTTAGTATTTTGAGGTTTTGAATTATAAAAATTACCAGCAGATTCAAACAAAATTTCACAAACTCTGAGTTTATCTATATTTTTTGAGAAACATTGCCTTAAAAGAGACCTTGATTTAGAACTAAAAAGTACTGGAATGACTTTTTCAATGTTAATAGATTCAGTAATTCCAGATTCATAAGTTGCTAATACTTTACTATATTTTATTATTCCTGAAGTATTTTTACCTGCAAACATTTGCCATGAAGTCAATGGATACATCTCAATTCTATAGAGCCAACTAAATAGCATGATGGTAGTAAGTATACAAACCATTAATGAATATTTAAAAGTGCGAAAATGTATTGTACTAGCTGACATCAATGCTGTGTTTTCTGAAGCAGAAAGATTACTATTTTCTTGAATATTATTAAATCTAAGCCATTTCCCTATAGATTGTTTGATTTTTGTAAAATCAAAGAAAATTAATTGGATGCAGATCGAATCAAAAAATAATATATTCTGAAAAATCAAAATACCAATATGCATTGACATCATGATTATAGGCATTATTTTTCGGGAAAGTCGTGAGAACAGAACTGAGATAAAAGCTATTTCTGCATAAGAACCCATTAATCCCATAATTATAAATATTATGTCGGGAGCATCAATTAAATACAAAGAGATATCAAAGTTAAATCCCATAGGATCTAAAGCAGATTTATACAACATTCCCATCATATTAGTGGCATCAAACCAAAATAAGCCACCATCTCGAATTTTCGATAAACCAGCAAAGAAATAAGCTAATCCTAATGCTGTCCAGCAAAAATATCGTGACCAACCATATATTGGCAATGGAAGATCGGATCTAGGAACAGATTCACCTTTATGTACTTTCCATAAACGATCCACTGATAATCCATCACCACAAGGAGTAAATGCAACTAATATGAGTACATAGGTTACCGTTAAACCAGGGTGAAAAAAATAAATCTTATGACGAAGAATACCACCTAATAGTAGATAACAAAAAGCACCTAAAGGAACAAAAAAGCGTGTTTGCAAACCGATAATTCCCAAAAATAAGACTAAAGCTGTTAACCATTCAAATATCTGAAGACTCGTTTGATTTACCACAAATGTCTCAAACCCAGGAATATTATAAAAAAGGTCAATTACTCCCATTGGTCGCCTCATTTCTTGTGGAAGTAAAGCACTTGTAGAAATATTCTCAAGCCAGATAGTGGTTATAAATGCTGTAGTGCAAGTAATTATTCTAATTGCACCAAGAGATTCTGCTGTTGCTTCTCCAACAAATTTTTGAGAAAATTGCCGACTTGTAATTATCCACCCAAGAACACCGAATCCTAAACCAAATAATAAAAGAACTGGAAATGGTAAACCAGGAATAACAAAAATAGGAGTAATAGGTTCTTGAAGATTTTTAATAACATCTGTATGATTTAGCTGATGGAAGTAGTTAACTAATAAAATACCAACAAAACCCAGGATAAGAGAAAGCAAAAAGCGAAATTTAGTTTCTTTATTTTGCATTGATTTTATAGTTATCTCTATAAAAGATTAATCACTAACTTAGCAACCTAAAAAGTAAAAGTCTGAATTAGTAATTAGTAACATTAATTAAGATATTCACTTCATAATTCAGGTAATTGTTATATTTATCTTATTATCAGCTAAGATTGCTAAGGTTTCCAAATACTTGTCTTCTGTTTTTGCTTCTTTAACCCTGGTAATAGATTATAAATTGTATTTTTAATTGGATACCACAAGGTTCGTAATTTTGCCTCCAAACGATTTCGCCATAAACAAAGCTTCAGAGCATTCACCCAAGAATCTGAAATACCTGCTTTTTCTGCCTCAATTAGTATTTGTTGAAATTCATTAGTCTGTGTTGGATCTAGATGTCTTAAACTTGATATATGTGCATCACTAATGTCTTGGTCAAAACTTTCTGGTAGTGGAAGTCCAACAACCCGCAAGTTCAATATTGTACGAACACACTTTTCGCAACGTCCACAGTTTAAACCCTCAAAGTTGCTTTGATTTTGTGGACCATACCAGCATACCCGTAATCTAGATAAAGCTTCAGGCCAATTACCCAACATAGCTATTTTTTGAGTTCGCGTAAAATCTGCACTATCGTGAATAATTTCAAAGGCATCACTTGACACTAAGGGATCGGTTAATGGATGTGTTCCCCAAGGTGTTACCAGTGCTTGGTAAGGTTCTGAACTAGAAATTAATCCCGCTTTGTATGTTCCCTGAAATAACATTAAACAGGAACCAGCCATACCAGCAAAAGCATCTGGTCCTAAACTTAAAGCCTTGAAATTTGTCGCCATCGTTATTAATTCTACGCCAAGGCTGTCAAGAATTGCTTCTGAGTTTTTATAAGCGCGTTCAAATACTTCTTTTTGCTTCAGAGGAATCTCAACACCATGAATCATCAATCCTGCTTTCAAATTTCGATTTAATCTACCACAGCGATTAGTAGCATGACGAAAAGCAGTAAAACAAGCATCAACTCCACCGGAGAAAGCCATAATATCTCCAGCAGAATCATCTGCTCCTTGCTGTTCTATTTCTTGATCCGCAATGACATCAATTGTTTTAAAGGATTTGGGTGCCCAACAAGACCAAATTATTTGTAATTTTTCAAGATTGCGTAATAAGGAAGGAGAGACTTCACCATGAAAGTGTAAATCTGCTCCTTTTTTCATTCCCCAAAAAATAGTTCCTACAACCAGTGGATCCCAACTTTTGGTAATTTTAGAACTATGTTCTGCTGGTACACGATACCATACAGAAGTTTTTGATTGTTTGGAGTCTTCTATAATAGCAGCTATAGTAATTGAACCATCTGCTTCGGTTTTTTCTTCTTTCCAGATATGAGCTTGATTTTTCATAAAAAAATTAAAATTATTTAGGACTAATAGGACTAACAAGACTTACACAGTACCGCAATACAGAAGTTTTCATAAATATTACCATCCATATTGAAGAAAAACAATTTTAATATAAACCAAAATATTTTCTAATTGATAATGTTATAGGACGATAATTGAATAAGACTTTTTTTATTTTAGGCAATAACCCTTTAGGATTAATTACATTTTCAAAATTATCTAAATTTTCATTATGGCAAACAACATAAACACTACCGGGAAAGGGTAAAGGTGATATTGGTCTCCCTCGATTAGCCAACAACTGAGCTGCTTTGTTATGAGGAATAAAGTACCTATTGTAGTAATCCAAGCTATCAGATTCTAGGGTCTCAGGTAATAGGTATAAGTCACGTCTCAAAATAATTGATGTCCCACACCAACGATCAAAATTTTGCCTTTTAATTATAGATATATTTACTACCTTCTTTATATAAATAGCCTTTGTTGACAAACCAACCATTATTTTGAGGACTTTGTTCAACGAACAGTCCTAGATGTCTACTAACACAATCATCTGCATCGACAACCATTGTATGAGTGAAACTATAATTTTCTTGAGCATATTTTATCCCGGTTAGTACTTTCCTAACTTTATCTGTTCGCTTACTTCGTAAATTTACTTTACCTTGACTATAAACTAGGGGAAATTCAACTCTAATATAATTAACATAAGGATGTATATATTTATTATTGGGTAATTCATGACACACTACTACTACCCTAAAAGAATTAGAGCTTTGATTACAAACAGACCTAATAGTTCTTTCAAAAAGTCTAGATACAGTGTCCCATGACTTAGAGGTTTGCTTGCTCTTCAAAGGTATTACAAATAAAAGCATTTTTAAACTATCCGTTGCTTTAATTTATAGGATACTATATTAACTTAATGTGTAAAATGTAAGTTATAAATTAAGAGTCGGACTGCAGATAGATTCTGCGATCGCGACTCTCAAAAAGCTGTTAAGATCAAGATGCAACTGATGTTTGTAATAATGACTTACCATCACAACTAGGAGAAATTGGCGCATCCATTAACTGAAGAATAGTAGGGGGTAAATCAACA
>JBARXI010000938.1:0-11709 GCA_049647275.1 Microcoleaceae cyanobacterium | reverse complement strand
AAATATACCCAGAATTTGCAAACCATTAATAGTTTCTTGAATCGTCAGCCATGCCAAAATAGCCGTTAAACTCGGATTAGTTGCGCCAATAGTTGCAGCAGAAGTAGCACCAATCAGACGAATCCCATAATTAAACATCAAATGACCGGCAAAAGTAACGATCGCCGACAATAATCCACCAATCCATAGAGGTATCCAATTAAGTTCAATATTTTCTCCCTGCCAAATCCATAAGCTGACAAAAGATAGCACTAAAGTCGTAGCAAAACTAATCCAAGTAAACGGAAATGGATGTATGGTTTCAAAACTTTTCTGGGCATTTACAGTATAGAGAGCATAAGCCAACCCGGAGCCAATAGCAAAAATTACTCCTATTCCATTGTAACTGTCGGATGCGGTCTGACTATAGGGAATTGTGAGAAAACTGCCGAGCAATACCACGACTATAACCATCCAGCGAAACTTTGTAGGAGGAATACCCAAAAGTAACCAAGAAAAGAGTGAAGTGAATGCTGGATAAGTAAAAAATAGGGTTAAGGCAACTCCCGTTTCAATTAATCCGATAGACACATAAAGTAGTGCTAAATAGAGAAACATTAATATCCCGCCACCAAGGGAGCGCAACAAAAGTGGACGGGATTTAATATTCCCTAATTGTCGAATATCTTGCCAGGTGCGCGGGTAAAGTTTCACTGCCAAGAATGCCATTAATGGAACAACTAAAACCATCCGCATAAACATTAGCAGGAATGAATTTTGTAGGGTGGGAATGACAAATCCTCCTGTCTGAAAAACTCCTAAAATTGTTTGTTCATTAAAGAGAATTCTGACGATTAAATTTTGAAAGCAGAAGCAGAAAGAGGCAAGGATAACAATCAGAAAACCAAACATATAATTGATGCTCAAGGGCAGTTAGAAGATTCACAAAAAATGATACCAACTGGAAAAAAGTTTCCTGTAAATTGGTAATATTCAGGTAGGGTCGCCGTCGGATTGACGAAGTACAAAATTTAGAATGTTTACTCTAGTGCCATTTTTTTATTTAGACATTTATTATCTTTTTTTTTGTCTATTGGGAGCTATTTTAGTTTGAACTATAACAAAAGTGTAGATTGCTTGAGCCAGGGCATCTAGCCCCGCATTTTTAACAAGTATCAACGGGGAAGTCTATAAATTACTCCAATTATTTTTCAACAATTAATAATTAACAATTACCTCTGTTGAAAATGAATAGGATTTACTAAAATGATTTTTTTTCTTTTTTCTCCTTATAGAGCAACTCTTACTTTATAGAACCCATTTGATATCTATATAATTACCATAGTTAAGTCTAATCGCGCATCAATTTTGAGGAAAAATATGCGTATTTTGTGGAAATTTTCAGCTCTTCCCTCTTCCCTCTTATCTCTTACCGAATAATTAAGGTAAAAAGCCTCTCCTTGAAAGGGGAAACAAGCGGTCGCGCTGGCGCACAACTGCGCTCTTCGGCTGTCGCCGACATGTTTGCGGAGCATTCCGTAGGAAAAAGCGGATGCGACCCCGCGCCGTCGCACGGCGCAAGGGAACGCGCACCAAGCAGGTTGAAAAATACGGACTAAATTCCCTATACTCCCCACACCTCCCACACTCCCCTCTCTCTTTTTAAATAGATTAAATAGAACTCAAATGGATTCTATAAATTAAATAAGGCGTAGCAATCTCGAAGCTTTACTATTGAGCCAAAGATTGCCGGGACGAGTGACTCGTAAACTAAAATAATTACTTTAATAACCCCCTCGCGGAGGAAAGTAATAGGCAAGTGAGCTAGTTTAATATTAACTTGATGAATTAGCTCTTAAATGTACGAGTAACCGATAATTTCTGATTGAATTTTTTCTATTTCCAAATGACGACCAATTAACACTAACTTTGTTTGCCGAGACTCCTCAGTTTGCCACCGGCGATCGTAAAAATAGTCGAAGCGACCGCCCACTCCTTGTAACACTAAACGCATCTCTTTCTTTGGCACTGCCACAAAACCCTTAATCCGATAAATTTCATACTGCTGCACCAAACTTTTCAACTTTTCAACTAACTTTTTGGGTTCAAATTCTTCCTCTAAAATTAGATGCACAGAATTAATTTCATCATCATGTTCGTGGTCTTCCTCTGTATCATGATGACTAGGACGAGCATCTAAATTATCTTCCACCGCAGCATTAAATCCCAACAACACATCAGGACTAATTTTCCCCTCCATACAAGGCACAATTTTTACACTTTCAGGTAACTGCTGCCTTAACCAATTTTGCACTTTATTTCTAGTAGTTTCATCAACCCGATCGACCTTAGTTAATAACACCAAATCAGCACAAGCTAACTGGTCTTCAAATAATTCCTCTATTGGGGTTTCATGATCTAAATTCGGGTCAGCTTTGCGTTGAGCTTCCAAAGCATCAATATCCCCCACTAAACTACCATTTGCCACTGCTTCACAATCAACCACTGTCACCACACCATCCACAGTAGCACTAGTCCGAATTTCCTGCCAACGAAATGCTTGAACTAAAGGTTTAGGTAATGCTAACCCAGAAGTTTCAATTAAAATACTATCGATTTTTTCTCGACGTTTTAATAGTTGCTGCATAACGGGAAAAAATTCTTCTTGAACTGTGCAGCAAAGACAACCATTTGTCAGTTCAACTATATTATTAGTAGTATCTTCATCATCACAAACTTGACAAGAGCGTAGTAATTCTCCATCTATTCCAACTTCTCCAAATTCATTAACTAAAACTGCGATGCGCCGACCTTGATTATTTTGTAATAAATGACGAATTGTGGTGGTTTTACCACTACCGAGAAAGCCTGTTATTACAGTAACTGGTATTTTTGTACTCATAATTTTCCTAAGTTTATATCAAGTAAAAATTTAATAGTAAATATGAAACTATTGGTAGGATTTTCTGTTAATCCATAGCACTCCTATTTTAGTTATGAAAAAAGTATTCTATAGCAATCTTATTTGAGTTGAGAGATATTGTAGATTTTAGGGAACAGGGAATTAGAAGCACCCAAGCAATAAAACTATCACAAATGATTTAGGATTGTTATACAAAAAGGCAATAGGGAACAGAAAACAGAGATAGGGATTAAACTTTACCTCATATACTCAAAAAGTGCCACTCGTCCGAGTTTATAATTTGAGACTTTTTATCGAACTTTTGAAAAGTAGACAGGTGGGAAAAAAGATTAAACTTTTACTTCTGCAATAGCTATAAGTAAAACTGGCAATATGGGAAATTCTTATTTTGTTTTACAAATTTATTATCCTAAAGCAAATATAATCAAAAAGGTGTAAATTTGTAAAACTTAAAGTTGTATAGCAGCCGAAGGAAAGGGCGCGGAAAGATTAAAAGCTTAAAACTCAGACAACACAATATTTTTCCTTCTGCCTTCTGCTATACATAATCTCTTATGTGAAATAGGAAAAATAATACGACAGTTATTTCACAAAAGCTTCTAGTTAAGCCAGATAGTAAAAAAGTAATTTTAGATAAAATACCAAATACGAATAATTATGCTATCTAGCCACACTCCCTATCAATCATCTGTAGCAAACATTAACCTATTTCATATTACTACCTATCTTGAGAGTGGCAGTTAAAAAAACAATTCACACCTAAATAGGGTTTGCGCTCAAAAGTCTTTTAGTAGGGGTAGGAGGTAGGAGACAGGAGACAGGAGACAGGAGGAACGGGGAATAATCAGGAGGTAGGAGTAAGAATTGTCCCGGAATTTTTCGGCCCAACTCTTGACTAAAATACGCTCAAATTTGAGCGTTTTAGACTGAAACAGGCGCACTGCAATTCGACCCCAAAAAGGCTAAAGTATTTATATGTCAATGCTTTTAGATTTAATCAGCCAGCCCTAAATAAAATTTGACCGATATAAATTAAATTTATCTAAGAGCCAGCTATTTAATTGAGTGTGCAAAATCGGATTAATTGACCTTAACAAATAGCTCCGGATATCTCAGTATTACTTCCTTTTTTATCGTCATTTATGTCACTAAATATTAGGGGTGGAATTCTTGCTAAAACACCTTTTTTTAGTAACTCAGGTCTTTCCGACCAAGCTAATAATCCATCAGATTTACTACAATAAAGGTCAGCACATTCTAATATTGCTGTTGATGTTTCTACTAGGTTTTCTGTTTGGTAGGGTAAATCTCCAAATACATAAGTGTGTTTACCAGCAGCAGCAAACGAAACAGCACAAGCATGACTACAAGCACTCATACATTCTACAGGCTGTATCAAAAATTTCTGGTTTAATTCCCAACCTTTATGTTGTTGAAAAAGCTGTTCCAGTAGTTTTTTTCCCCCACTTATTCCCTGTGGTTTCCCCTCTTTCCAGACACTAGCACAGGTAGTACAAACAAATAATATATGTGGCGTTGACATTTTTCTTAGTTCAGAATTTCAAATAATGCAATTAATAGTATTAGCTGACAAGTGCAGTTGTGAAAAATACAGCCCCAATGGCACTAATTACTAAACCGAAGAAGCGCACTAAAGAAAAGGATTGATTTTGCCAATGCCCATTAACTAATTCCACAAATTTCATTGCTAATAACACTATTAATAATTGAATGGCACTGAAGCCTATTAAGTATGCTAACAATGGTGTGATTTCTGCACCAATTATTGCTTCCCCATAGGCATAACCATGAAATATGCCAGCCGTTGCAGCAAGTATTGCTAATAGTTGGATATTTAGTTTTTGTTTAACAGCTAGCATTACACCAAAAGCAACTACAGAAAGAGCGATCGCCATTTCCACTAGAGGTAAATCAATGATCAGAAGATGAAAACCTGTTCCTAACATTGCTGTAGCGATAAAACATACTGGTATTAAGACTCCTCTAGTTGCTGGCGCTGCTATTAATCCAATGGCAACCACAAAAGCTAAATGGTCAATGCCAATTATGGGATGTCCAATGCCAGAAAGTAAACCTTCCCATAAATTACTCGGTGTCTGTCCTCCCATAGGATGATGAGCTGTTGCGGGTTTTATTGTTTGGAGTAGTATGAGGCTAACCCCGATTGCGATCGCGGTAGTTATGCGGAGCATTCTCGCAGTAGCGTTGCACACTAATATCTCACCTTTGACCAATAGTTGGTTTTTTCCATTTATTTCCCATAACCTACTTTTGGCTTTTTCCTGTTTATCTATCATCCGTACCTCGCAGATTTGTTTATATTTTTGCTTAAGCGTTGGCGGGCATCCTGACTTTAGCGATTTTAGATTTTTGATTTCTCAATTTTTTTTTCTAAATCACCTTACAGTTGCGGGCCAGCGTCGGATTTACACCGAACTTTCCCCCTTGCCTCTAGTAGCTGATCCCCACTAGAACCAACATAGTCTTAGGATTGTATCATAATTATTTATCTTTGTGAAAAACTTCACAGGTACTACAAGATATTTTTCCAGGAAGAAAGTCGATCGCAGCCTTCATTCTTGAGGTATAGATATAAAGTCAATAACTTTTGTAGTATAGCAATCAGGAATGATTCATGAGAATAAATATACCTGGATTACGCTTTATAGAGTTATAGCGTTAACTGGTTCTCACATCTGATTCCTGATTGCTATATTTACTTATACTCATAATATTTAATGGCTGTAAGACTCTTGGCGACAATAATCTTGCGCTACAAGATCGAGTACCAAATGTGAGATATATTGAGCTATAATATAAAACTTGAGAATAGTATCGGTTTCGAGTATCTGTTTAAGTTCCATGGGCGTTTTCCAGTTTTTCTTGACAGACTTGTCTCCGAGGTCTAGTTCTCGATACATTTTTCAATTGTGGAGACAGTCTATGTCGATTTATGTTGGTAATTTATCCTACGATGTAACACAGGATGACCTCAATACAGTTTTTACTGACTATGGCAAAGTAACAAGAGTTCATTTACCAGTAGACAGGGAAACAGGTCAAAAACGTGGTTTTGGTTTCGTAGAAATGGAAACAGAAGATCAAGAGCAAGCAGCAATTGATGCCCTTGATGGGGCCAATTGGATGGGTCGCGACATGAGAGTGAATAAAGCCAAGGAACGAGCAAAGTAACCGGTAAAAAACTACTTGGGGTGGCTTTCGTGGCAGATAGTAATTTCTGAGGCTAAGACCCCCTGAAATAACTTAATAAAAAGCCTGTTATCTATACTGAAAATTCCTGATTCATCTCACCTCGCCACTAACTCTAGCAAGTTAGTGGCGAGATGAATCACTAAAAAAAAGTAAAGTGGTTCTCCATGAATGGAGGAAAAAGGGAATAGCGAACCTGGGAGGAATTATAAATCTCTTTTATAAATTGGACTTGGTATCACTAATACCATTTCACTTTAAGTATGTCACAAAAGGGAGTATTACATATTAATGGGATGGTAGCTGTAGAGAATAGGGAGATTGCTACCTTTAGTGAAGCCTTTCCTTACGGAATGCTATCGCAAACGTCTAAGGGAGTTAGAATTTTCTACCCGCAATTAATTCTTAACTGTGATTACCCCCTTGCTACCGCAAAGCTACGCTTTTTCCGTTTGTCATGCTCCACAAACATGTCGCTCCGCGTTTTGCTCCGCAACATGTAAAACGGAGTTTTGCGCCAGCAAAGCGCTTCAGACAACCTTTTTTCCTCTTCAAATGTGACAAGTATTTAGTCAAATGGTATAACTATCACTAGTTGAACTACATATAAATTATAAGCTACTTTTCTAAACCGGATTTACTCTGATAGTAAATATCCGCCTGCCGAAACCTACACAAAGCTTCACCCAAGCGATCGCACTCAGCAATCAAACTAACCCTAACATAACCCTCACCACCACTACCAAAAGCATTCCCTGGAGTCACCACAACCCCAGTTTTCTGCAACACAGACAAAGCAAAATCAGTCGAACCTACTCCCGGAGGGCAAGGCACCCACAAATACATAGTTGCCAAAGTTTTCCGCACATTCCAACCCAACTCCCCTAAACCTTGAATCAAAAAATCTCGACGTTGCCGATAACGTTGTTGAACCTGAGACAAATATTCATCTGGCAATTGCAAAGCCGTTTCTGCTGCCGACTGCAAAGCAGCAAACAACCCATAATCCAAATTAGTTTTTAAAGTGCGTAACCCCTGAATAACCCGAGAATTACCAACCACAAAACCCACTCGCCAACCAGCCATATTATAAGTTTTCGACATAGTATGAAACTCAACACCTATATCCTTTCCCCCTGGAATTTCTAACAAACTCGTCGGCTGAAAACCATCAAAAGCCAACTCAGCATAACATAAATCATGAACCAACAAAATTTCATACTTTTTTGCAAAAGCGACAATATCCTGAAAAAACTCCCTTGGTGCAGTCGCTCCAGTGGGATTACTAGGATAATTAAAATAGAAAATTTTTGCTTGTTCGGCCACAGAATCGGGAATATCTCCCAAATCAATTACCCAGTCATTTTCTGGTTTCAGTACAATACTATGAACCTTACCCCCAGCAATCAAAGGGCCACGAAAATGGGCAGGATAAGCAGGATTAGGAGCCAAAACCACATCCCCCGGATTCACATAAGCCAAAGCCAAGTGAGTTAAACCTTCTTTAGAACCCAAAAGTGGCAGAGCCTCCCCTTCTGGATCGAGTTTCACACCATAGCGACGATAATACCAACTAGTAATGGCCTTTCGGAAACTAGCAGTACCTTCAAAGGGTGGATAACCATGATTACTAGGCTTTTGCAAAGCAGCGATCGCCGCTTCTACCACAGGCTGAGGAGTAGCTCCATCAGGGTTACCCATTCCTAAATCAATTAAATCTAGCCCTTGTTCTCTGGCACGGGCTTTGAGTTCATCTAAGCGGGCAAAAACGTAAGGTGGTAATGCTCGTACTCTATCTGCTGGTTTAATCCAATCCATATATAATTACAAATTCAAGTTGAAAGAAGAAAATTATAAACACCATTTGCTTTGAGTTGGCAAGTAATCGGACAGAAATATTTACCGAATAATTAAGGTTTAAAGCCTCTCATGAGCAAGGGAAAAAAGCGGTCGTTAGCGTAGCGGACCGTAGGGTGGGAAGGCGAGGTTTCCTTTCCCTCCGGGACGCTACGCGTTAGCGGAGCTTTGCGCGAGCAAAACGCTTTTGTCCAATCGACCAAGAGAAAAGAAAAAATTTTCATGATTAGTCAATCCTCTTTCTTTTCAAGGAGAGGTAATTATTAATTATGGCTCTCCTAGACTAGCTATGATAACTTATTAGCTAATAATGTCTCGAACTCTCATCTAGGTCAGGTACTATAACCACAAAACTTAATTTTTATTAAACAAGTATTTCTCTAATCTTGTAAACCTTAGCCAGGCAGAGTTTTTCCAGGTGATTTTTGATGATTTTTTCATAACTACTCTGGAAGAGCCTTAATTATTAATTATGGAGCCATGTAAAAATAAATTGTACAAATTTTATCTGGGATAAATTGTAAAATATAGCTTCCATAAAAAAAACTGTAATGGTTATTTTTACACGAGTCCTATTAATTATTAATTGTTGAAACATTAGATTTAGATATGGCGTTTCTCAGTCTACTGATGTACAACAACAGTAATAAGTAAAGAAATAAATAAATAAATAAACTAGCTCAAGATTTAAAGTGTACCTCACGCTTCTTGAGAAGAGCTATATATCTGGATAGAAGTTTCAGGTTTAATGCGTGTGTAATTAATTTTGTCTAACTACTTAGGTGGTAGCTAAGGGATTTCCAAATCAAAAAATATCCCATTCACTTAACGTAGGGAAGCAGGGAGCAGAGAGAGTCCAAAAAAATTGGATAATTTATTTTTTGCTATTCCCTAAGTTTCAAACCAACAGAAACTCTGCCAGATATTTAGGTGCGCCGTGTAAATGTTAGAAAAAATTTCAAAAGTAAGTTATGGATTGTCTTTTGCGGTTTTTTCTCTACACCTGGTCTGCTTTGTATCAGTTTTATCAAGCATTAATCTCAATGTCTGAATTTGTTGGTAAATTTTGTTTACCTACCTCTAATGGGGCTGTTGTTGAAACCATTGCTGCAACTAACTGCTCAGGAACTACTGTAAAAGGTAATCGATGAATATCAGAACTAGAATTACAAGCTACTTCAGCAGCACCCCATAATTCAGATAAGGTAATTTCTCCTAAACCAAGGTCAACCAAGGTCTTTGGTAAACCTATCTCATCATAAAATTTTAATAGTTGCTGTCTAGCTGTTACAGCTAGTTTATTACCTTGGAGCATTTCTTCTAACCTTAGTTGAACTAATATACCATAGGCAACTTTTTCACCGTGCAATTTGCTATGACTTGCTGACAAATGAGTTAGGCCATTATGAACAGCATGAGCAGCTACAGTTCGACATTGGGCCCCGCCAATACCTCCGATTAAACCTGCTAACAAGACTGTCGCATCAACTACTTCTTGCCAGGTTTCTCCTCCTGGTTGTTCTAAGGCAGGGGTAGATTTTTGGAAAAGGATATCCCGTAATACTCTTGCTTGTTGGACAGCAGTAATGGTTAGGGTTTGCTCTGAATGGCCACTACTAATTGAGGCTTCATACCATTTGGCGATCGCATCTCCAATGCCTGCGACTAAAGTACGGGAAGGTGCAGTTTTGATAAGTCCATAATCTAGGATTAGCAAATCTGGACATCTAATTAGACTAACATCATACAAGAAAGCGCCTTGTTCTGAGTAGATATTTGATAATGCGGTCCAAGCCGCACAAGTAGCTGGAGAGGTAGGGATAGTAACGATTGGTAGATGACATTGATGAGCTAGAAGTTTGGCAGTATCGAGAGCTTTACCACCACCGATACCAATTATTAGGTCTGTTTTATGAGTAGCAACTGCTTGGTGAAGATTGGTAAGGCTAGCTTCGCTACAATCTGAACCGTAATTGGTCTGGGTAAATTTTAAGTTATGGGTTTGTAGTAGGGGTTGAAGGTATGGTTGGGTAATGGTCAGGGAGTGATTGCCTCCGATAATTAGAGGATGGCGGCCCAGACGGGCGATCGCTTCTCCTGATTTGGCCACAGCGTTTACCCCCCGGAGGACTTGAGTTGGGGCGATACTTAGGGATAGTAAAGTAGTGGCTGCTTGGGAAGTCTTGATAGATTTAATCATGGCTACTAGATGATAGGTTAGACAATTTTATTGAGTATAGGCAAATATTTTTAAACTTGTCAGGTTTTCTCGAAAAATCTTAATATTTTTTTGTTTATATCAAGTTTATACAAAAATTCTTAATGGTTGTAATCTCTGTTTTTTGAAGATAATTGTTCAGTAGTGGATGTAGAGTTTTTAACTTTTTTAAATCATCAGCCTTTGAATTTATAGCAATTGTCATACTTGTGAGGTACAGTCTATTTGCTCTGTTTTTCTGTGTAAGTAAAATAATATTGAGTTATCGGGTGTACCTCATGAGTCCGAGAAACGCTATATACAATACGATAATTTTTATGGTTTAGGTAGATGGTAGGTAGAATATGCGTCTAATATAAATAGACCGAAATTTATCACAACCAATATAGGAATTTTATATAAGTTTTCCACAAAAATCCTATCAATTTTACTAACCTTTCCATTGGATATAATTTTCTCGACCAAGCAGATATTATCATGTTCTTTGAATGATAAATTTAGGCTTTTTTTTTCAATAACTCATCTAATTTTTTTTGATCATTTACATGATACTCACTTTCTTAGATAATCTCAAAAATAAATCTCTTTTTATCTGAATACATAATAAAAAAAATACTCTAACCTAAATTACCCCGGTCAAAAAGAGAATTATCATTGAAACAGTTAATACCAATTTCAGAAAATATTGCAGAGCGTGACGCAACATGGAAAATGGTATAGAGACCAACGGCACTAGGAAAGGCAAATATCTGAAAAAGAGAACAATTTGGTTTGATTTTTACAATTTATGCAAACTATCAACCTTTCAACTATAGGGAGAAATAACAGATTAGAATGTAACTACCTTTTTTAAATTTGGTATGATAGTTATCAGTTATCAGGGCATAGCAGTGGAGGATTCAAAGCCCCCGCCATACCCGCACCACTAATTAAAAAATATAGTGGGGGTCAAAAACTTGGGCGATAAAAACATTAACTGTTAACTGATGACTGATAACTGATAAAATTGACCATAGGTATGTTTTGTGTTTGAATACCTGTGAATATCTGTTAATTTGAAACAAGTGAAGTTAGGGAGAGCCATAGTCAATTTTTTGATCGGATCTAAAGTCAATCATTTTTTTCTAGTTTATACTCACACTTAATACTACACACTAGTTTGAAGATTGACAAGTTGCTGACCAAGTGATATGTAGATATGCAGAGGGATGTCTCACCAGAAAATGCCTCAAAACTAACTGGAGATATTCCTGAATCAATCAGGAGACACAAAAATGTGAGTAGAAGTCTCAAAGAAAGATATATCTACTAAAATTTAGTACATCTTTATGGGCAATATACTATATTAACTAATTTCTCTCCTGAATCAATTTATTAGGGCGTGTCATCAATTAAAATTTTGACATTGAGAGTATAGTATGCTTATGGTTAAGCGTGCAGAATCAAAAAAAATCAGAGCTTCTCTAACATGACTAAACGCTATGGTTTACGGGATTACCAG
>JBARXI010000937.1:0-2197 GCA_049647275.1 Microcoleaceae cyanobacterium | reverse complement strand
TAGCGTACAAAAAAGGATTTATGAAAGTGTTAGGAGAGATTATGGAAAATTCTGTGCTGAAGTTGGTTGGTTGAGTTATAATTTGCATTTTCGCGATCGAGGATTTAAGTTTAAAAATTCGGCTTCTGTCGGTCATTTACCTTCGCGAGTTTGGGTGGGTGGTCAGAAGTGGTGGAGTCACGCAGAGGCGATGGCGAAAAAGTTGGATAAGTGTGGTTTTTAAGTTATAGGTTTTAGGTTTTAGGTTTTAGGTTTTAGGTTTTAGGTTTTAGGTTTTAGGTGGTAGGTTTTAGGTGGTAGGTGGTAGCTTAAAGAATTTTACGGGCAGGTTTAGCTATAAACCATAAAAGTAAGAAAAACCGATATTTGAGGAATTTATTTTTTCTTAGCGATCGCTTTTTTATTTTCCTTAGCTATTAGAAAACTCTTGCTAAAAATTTTAACAATAAACTGATAGCTGCCAAAGTCAATATAATAGTTAAAACAGCTTTTGCTACTTTCTCAGGTATTGTCTGGTTTAATTTTTTTAATTCTTGAAGAATAGCATCATTTGTATCATTTAAGCATTTTAATTCTTCTAACACACTTTCTCTATTTGAGTTATGAGATGGTTGTTGATTAATCATTATTATCACCCTTTTTTCTATATGTGTGCCATCCTCTCTAAAAATCATCCTCTAAAGTTTCAATTAATAAATTCATTTGTTGCTGACCTTTAGAGAGAAAAGCTTCACACTTTTGCAAATCTTCCACAGCAAGAGAAAACTTTTCAAACACTTCCTCTAATGCTAATTCTCCAGATTCAATTTCAGCAATAACCTCTTCAATATTAACGACAGTTTCTTCATAATCAAATTCCATTTTTTTTACTCCCTAATTCCAGATTCCAAAATTTCTGTAATTTTAACTTTTACCTTACCATGATTTAACTGAATTATCAATTCTTGGTCTGTTGTTAAATCAACCGTCGAATTTACTAACTTACCATCCGTATTTTTCACAACTGCATAACCTCTAGATAAAACTGCTTTGGGGTTAATTGCTGCTAATTTTTGCCTTAATATCTGACATTTAACAGTTGCCTTGTCTAAAGTTCGGGAAGTTAGAGGAATATTTTTTAGACGATTTTTCAGAGACTTTAAATTTACATTTTCTTCATTAAATCTAGTTCTCAAAGCATCAACAATTCTTTCAACTCTTTGACGATGCTCGACATAAAGTTGATTTTGATTTGGCACAACTTTTTCTGCTGCAGCCGTCGGAGTATGAGCAGAATAATCTGCCACTAAATCTGCTAAAGTTTCATCTCTTTGATGACCAATACCTGTAATAATTGGAATTCCACAATCAGCAATAACTCGGACAACTCTTTCATCATTAAAACAGGATAAATCTTCTACTGCTCCACCGCCTCTAGCTAAAATTATTACTTCGGCGCGTCCGTCTAATTCTACTTTTTTTATGGCTTCTACTATGGAGGGAGGAGCAAATTCTCCTTGTACAAAAGTTGGTGATAATAATATTTTTACTAAAGGATAACGTTGTTTAATTGTCCGTTGAATATCTCCCCATGCTGCAGCAGTATTCGAGGTTACAACGGCAATTGTTTTGGGAAATTTGGGTAGGGTTAGTTTATTTTTTTGGGCAAATAAACCTTCTGTTTCTAGACGGGAACGCAGTTGTAAATAGCGGAGATTTTGTATTCCTTCCCCGGCAGGGGAGACGGTATTAACTATTAATTTATACTCGCCTCTAGGGGCGTAGAGGTTGATATTACCTGTGACGATTATTTCTTCTCCTTCTTGGGGTTTGTGCTGAATATTTTTGAGAGTGCTTCTCCAAATAACACAAGGAATAGAAGCCGAGTTATCTGGTTCAGAAAGTTTGAAATATAAGCCACTAGAATGTAAATTTGTGCTGGATACTTCTCCGATGACTGATATTTTCTGAAGTTGGTGGTCTTCTTCTAAAAGCTCTTTAATATAAAAGGTAATTCCTGCCACTGATAGGGGTGATTCTTCTATGAATTGTTCGGGAATATTTGCGGTCATTGATGATAGTTTGGTTTGGTTGGTTATTGTGGGTAAAGTTTACAATAAATTAATCCTCAAAGTCAAAAAATTAACCAGGATGTTTAACGGCATTCTTAGTGTATTTCAGAATTTATATTCCTGTAGTTATCACGCACCGTTAGAAT
>JBARXI010000936.1:0-2474 GCA_049647275.1 Microcoleaceae cyanobacterium | reverse complement strand
ACGTAGGGAAAGTTAGAATATAAACCAAATTCTTGAGCCATTTTTACTGCATAAGTGTGTCATATTTATTTTTCTCTACACCCTGCTTCATATCCGGACGATTAACCACTTTTATAATTTATATTTCTGTGGTTAATTACCAGTTATTTTTTTCTACCTTTTGAGTTGATAACTAGTAGTATATCTAATGACATTCTACTATACATTTTCATTAATATCTTAGCACCAATAAAACTACTATAACAGCAGTTTTGGCTTGACTTAAATTCTACGATTGCCTAACTCAAAACTTTGACTGATGATGAAATTAATCAAGTCAATAAAATCCCTAAATTTTATCTGCTTATATCATGTCCGGTTGAACAGTTATAAATAAACGACGGAGTCGTCACCTCCTTACCTCCTCAGAAGGAAAGAAAGAAGAAGGGAGAGGAAAAGAAGGAGAAAGTTTTTTGACCGCGCTCTTATCCGGACATGATATTCTTTAACAAGAACTGGGCAAAAAGCCCAGATCTTTTTGCCTGCCTTAATTCCTCCACAAGTGGAAAGTGGAAATCTACAAATGTGGTGGTCTAATTCCATTACTATGCTCTTTCTACTTTGTAGCTAATAGCTAATAGCTGACAGCTTGTTAAAAGAAGTGACTTTTAATCACTCATCTTCATTTTATAGGCTTTGACTTTACCATCTATTCCAGTATAGTAGGCTCCTAAATTTATCGCTTTTTTTGCCACCTCTGGATTGGTAATTCCACCTTCACAAATTGCTGCTACTTCTAATTTTTTTACTACCTGCTCAATAAAATCGCTAAATTTTATCTACTTATTTAATCACTAATCTCCATTAGATAGGCTTTGACTTTACTATCTATTCCAGTAATATCTGTACCGACAACAACAGCATAGGCTCCTAAATTTATCGCTTTTTTTGCCATTTCTGGAGCAGAAATTCCACCTTCACAAATTGCTGGTACTTTTAAGTTTTTTACTATCTGCTTTAATAACTCAAAACCAGGGGGAGATGCTGTTTTTGTTTGTTCAGTATAGCCATACAAAGTAGTAGCTACAAAATCTGCACCTGCTTCTACTGCCAGTTGTGCTGCCTCTATAGTATCTACATCTGCCATTACTGCTTTTCCTAATTGATTATGAATATAGCTGATTAATGTAACTAAAGTTTCTCCCGCTGGACGTTTTCTGAGAGTGGCATCAATAGCAATAATATCTGCTCCGGCTTTAGCGATCGCTTCTGCATCTGAAAATCTAGGCGTAATATATACTTCAAATCCCGGTAATTGTTGTTTCCACAAGCCAATAATGGACTGAGTCATTCTCTTTCGCACTGCCTGAATATGGGATGGGGTATCTATTCTCACTGCAACGGCACCTTGATTTATAGATGCTTGTGCCATGGCGGCGATCGCTTCTGGATGATGTAAAGGGGAGTCAATGGGGGCTTGACAAGAGACTATTAAGCCTTGTGGTATTGGCAAGTTAGGATGATTAAAAGGAGAATTAGTCACAGGTGAATAATTAATTTATAGTAAGTAGCTAGGCGTTAAAAATTATAGTTAGAGAAAGGTGGAAGGGAAGAGATTTTTAATCAATTTTATTTTTCATTTATTTTTTTTGTGTATTTATACTTGGTTAACATATTAAATTATAGAACCCATTTGAGATATCCTTACCTAATCATCAGCTTTACAGTTTCTTGGTTTAATCATTATTGGCATAAATAGTTCTCACTCGGCCATTACCTAGCCTAAAATTGCTCGATATACTAGCTACTTCAGAAGCTAATTTAGTTTGACAAAGATACCAAATGGGTTTTATATAGGGTAGTTCTGTAAATGTAGTGATAAAGAATATTTCCTTTCTCACATAATCCCCTCAAGTTAGAGTATTTAGAGGGCTGTCTACTACCTACTAGAAACATCTCTATTTGGTTTAGCTTTTAGGGATAGCGGTCTTTTACTGGAGGATATTCGTCGAAGAGTTGAGCTATAGTATTAGCCACGAAGATTGCATCTGCCAATATTAAGTAACTAAAGACTATATAGACTTCGGGTTTTTATGGCAAATATTAACCTGCAAATTCAGGAATTTTGTGAGGTTTAGATTTCAATATTTCCAAGACTTTTGGATAAGTTTCAGAAAAAAACTCTTGAGGTTTGGAGTAACCGTCATATAGTATCCGGGTAATTATACCAATTATCAATAACTTGGTTATACTTAAATTTTCTATTTATAAATATTATTTGTGGGAATAAATGCTTGGTATTTACTAACTTTTTTTCTTTTGACAGTTATTGTTTTGAACTTCCCAGTGTAGCAGTAATTTGAAAAAATGGTATTAGTTATCCGATAATTGAGAACTCACTCTTCAGGTAGGGAAGTTATCGGATTGGCGACCTTGAGAAGTCAAGAATAGGGAGTAGGGAGTAGCGAAGAATTTTATGGTATAAATTTACCGGG
>JBARXI010000935.1:0-20660 GCA_049647275.1 Microcoleaceae cyanobacterium | reverse complement strand
GTCTAACACACCCTACTAGACTACTAGACCGACTAAAATGGTGCGTTACGACGGATTTTTAAATACCTTTGAAAGCTTAGATTTTACCCGTAATGGCGCACCCTACTAGACTGATACTAAAATGGTGCGTTACGACGGATTTTTAAATACCTTTGAAAGCTTAGATTTTACCCGTAATGGCGCACCCTACTAGACTGACACTAAAATAGTGCGTTACGACGGATTTTTAAATACCTTTGAAAGCTTAGATTTTACCCGTCTAACACACCCTACAATAATGAACTTCAAAAATAAATTTGTACATCAACCTGTAAATTAGTCAAACCTGTAACTTTTTTACTACTATCAGAATCAAGACGAATTTTCACCTCCACAACTCTAGCATCAGTATCAGCAGCAGGGTCAGTATCAAGCACATCCTTCTTGCCAATTTGCATCCCAATTTGATCGACACTTCCCTCTAAAAAATCAGCAAAAGCATCACCAGAAATAACCGCCCTCTGACCAAGACGTACCCGCTCAATATCAGTCTCATAAACCTCAGCCACCACATACATTTTGTCAGTTTGCCCTAACTCTACTATCCCCCGATCGTTTTGCACTCTTTCCCCAGCACGAGTATTAACCTCCAAAACCTGACCATCTAAAGGAGATTTCACCACAGCCAAATCTAACTCAGCTTGAGCCTTTTCCACCAGAGCGATCGCCTGTTCAATTGTAGCTTCAGCCTCATCCACATCTTCGGTGCGTACCTCCGTAATTTTATCTAAAGTAGCTTCCGCCTCCCGAATTTGCTCCCGGTTAGTTTCAATAATACGATTGAGATTCGCCTCCGCCTCCCGAATTTGCTCCCGTGAGGTTTCAATAATACGATTGAGATTCGCCTCCGCCTCCTGAATTTGCTCCCGTGAAGTTTCAATAATACGATTGAGATTCGCCTCCGCCTCCCGAATTTGCTGCTTCACTGTTTCTTGAGAGCGGTTGAGATTAGCTTCAGCCTCTATTATCTGTTGCTGGCCAGTTTCCACAATACGGTTGAGATTAGCTTCAGCCTCTATTATCTGTTCCTTTAAAATCTGTATATTCCGATCCAATATTGCCTCAACTTCCCTGAGTCTAGCGCCAGTAGTTTCCATCTCTAGACCCTTGCTGTCAAAAAGAGAAGCCGAAATCACACCTTGATTATAAAGTTGTTGATACCTTTGATACTCAACCCGTGCATTTTGCCATTCTGCCTCTGCACGATTTACAGTAGCCTCACCAGAAGCCATTTCTCCTTGGAGTTGAGCTTTTAGTCTATCAATATTGGCTTGTTGAGCTTCCCTTTGTCTATTTAACTGAGCTTTAAATTGGGCTACTCTAGCGGTTTCTGCCTCAGTTTCCCGTTGCAGTTGAGCTTTGAGTTGGGCAACATTAGCTTCTTGAGCCTCAGTTTCCCGTTGCAGTTGAGCTTTGAGTCGGGCAACATTAGCTTCTTGAGCCTCAGTTTCCCGTTGCAGTTGAGCTTTGAGTCGGGCAACATTGGCTTCTTGAGCCTCAGTTTCCCGTCGCAGTTGAGCTTTGAGTCGGGCAATATTAGCTTCTTGAGCCTTGATTTCTCCTTGTTTAGCTCCAGACCTAACTTTTGCTAATTGGGCCTGTCTAACTTTTACTTCTTTTTCAGCTTCTGTCAGAGCTGCCTGAAGCCTTGGGCGACTATCCAACACCGCAATTATTTGCCCTTTGCGGACTTTATCCCCCACTTTTACCACCAATTCTTGGATTCTAGCTCCTTCCGTTGAGGAAGGCCCAGATAACTGAATCACTTCTCCTTGGGGTTCGATACGCCCCAAGGCTGTTACAGATTTTACTGCTTCAGGAGTGGCAGTGGCAGTGGGGGTGGGGGTGGGAGTTGGGGAAGTTAATTGTGGTGGGATAATTTGAGAGTGGTGAGATACGCCGAATGCAGCTAGAGCTAGTGCTGAAATACTTATAATTCCAACCCATCTATTTGTGGTGGGTTTAAATAATATGTTCGGCTTTGACTTTGAATCCTGTGCCATTTTGATTAGAAGTGCCCATCATATCCGGATGCCATTAACCAGGAGGTTCGATATCTTGGCAAATCAAGAAGATTTCCTCTTCTAGGCTAGCAGCAGGAGTCAACCACTTCGCCTTTGTCAAAAGTCATGTATTCGTAAGTCAAAAGTTATGATTAGATCCGACTATTTCACTCTGGACTGTCAAATAATACAGTGGTTAAATAATAATCTGCCCATTCTGACCCAAAAGCTTTTTCTAAGACTCGGCGGGTTTTGTCGTTTTGTCTCTGTTGGGTGGAATAATGGCGTTGAGCTTTGAGGATTTCTATTTTTTGTTCTGGGCTTACTGGTGTTTGGGCGATCGCTTGTTGGCAATGTATTTCTAGGTAAGATTCAACTATTGATAGAAATTTTTGTTCTTCGTTTAAATCAGTGGGTCGTATAAATAGACAAAATTCTGAAAATATTTCGCCCCATTCTGGAAGTTGGCGAGGATGAGTAAATTCTTTGACTGGTAAGGTTTGGAGTTGATAGTTATAGGCTTCTGGCAGTTTTCTGTCTTGGCTTAGGGGCGATAGATCGGCGATCGCTGCGCTTATTTGGCCCCTTGCTCCCACTAAATCTGTACCAAACATTGGTAGAGCGTAATTTGTCCTCGGAAACATGACACAGTGCAATATATCTAGGCTTTTCCCTACTTTGGCCAGCTCTAGATGTAATTTACGAAACTGGGGGGTTTGATAGCATTTATTTTCTATTGTCAGTTTTTCGCCTTCCAAACGGCCTTCTACATACCCTAGTTCTGCGGGTAGGTAGTACGGTTGTAGGTCTAGGTGGCGTTGCCAAACTGCTTCTATGGTGTCTGCTAGTTGGCAAATTAAAGGGTGTTGTTGTTCTCGCAGGGATGGGACTGATGTTTTTAACATTCTCGTTATGGGCCAGTTAGTTATTTTTATTTGGGCTTTTTTTAGATTTTAGATAGTTACTTTATTATTTATATAATATTAGAATCCCATAGTTCTGCCTCGCTGCTTAAGTCAAAAGTCAACCGCTTCGTGTCAGCTAAAAATACAAAATACAAAATACAAAGTTAGATTTCTGCCAAATGTACTATATTTTCTGGTTAACTAGCTCTCGCCTGAAAGCTCTTAGCCCAGATATTGGGTTGAAATCCCCTTGATTATTTCATTTCTCTCCATTTCAGTATAAATCCGGCGCTGTTTGCGAAGCATGACCTTAGGAAATGCTGACTCAACCAACTGCTGTTTGCGGAGCATTCCGTCAGGAAACGCTTTTTAAAAATTCGTGAATTACCTACCATATAATGGTTGTTTAACTTCCGATAGTTTTCAATTCTTAATATCAAGATTTTACATTTTCCAAAGTACTAAATTATTAGAGTATGAAAGTTTGAGCTAGATTTTTATTATATGGTGAATCTAACTAAAATTTAATCTATATTCATAATAGAAAGAGTATGGAAAAGCTATTAGGTGAAGTTTCGTTAAATTAACTTGCATAGTTGATTGATAGTGCTAAATTAAAAACATAGAAGAAGCAAGAGTACTTCTTCGGCAGATGTTATCAAGTTGAAATGACAACTTAGGAGGTAACAAAAAACTGTTTAATCTATTCTTCATCTGTCAGTCCCGAGAAAAACAGCAACCGGTACTGCTTGATATTTCCTCAAGTGAGCGTAGGGGAGCAATGAACTCAAATTATTGAAAGATTCTAACTCCATTTAACCTTAAATAATAGAGAGGAAATCACTCGGCTCAGGAGGTAAAAAAGCTGTTTAATCTTAGGTCTGTCTCCAGACAAAATCAAAATAACACCCATCTAGAAAACGAATACTTCCTAAATATTTAGTGGAGCGTAATGTGGTTAGTATAACCCTTACATCTCCCATACCTGAAGAGGAAAAGAGGAAGTAATGTAGTGAGTATAGGTGGGTGTTGTTGTGTGAAATAGACTGATTAAAAATATTTTTAATGACATATAAAAAAGTAAGCTCGCCACGTTTAAGTTAGAAAAAATTAATCTAAAATTCAGTAAATTTTCTACAAATAGATGATCGCCGAATTAAAAGTAAAGTTTAGTTAAGTTAGCTTGTAATTATTTGGGAAAGTGTTAGATTAGTAATTGAAGCAGGAAAGCTTCAAACATTTCAAACCTAATCTTCTTAGCTTAAGAGGTAAAACTCAATATTTAGTGCGAAAAGTACAGGTATTTGTTAAGTACAGAAAAAGGTTATGGTTAACCCCAGCGATGGGTTAAGTAGTTGAGATTTAAAGTAAGGAGCTTAAAAGAAACTGTTAACTCTAGTCATTTGTTTGATTCAGCAACAGCAACTCCTTTGGCAGGGGCGAATAATTCCTCAAGTTGTGGCGATATGGGAGTAAAAATTTCTCAAGTTAATATTTGAGTTTAACTCCATTTTAAATTGATTCAATAAGAAGGAATAATTTCAGCAACTCAGGAGGTTAAAACGCTGTTAAATCGAAGAAAGTCTGTTTCCTTAAATACTCAAAAGCAACACCTAGATAGAAAACTGATACTTCCTTAAATGGTAAAAAGGGAGCAATGTAACTAAAGTTAATTTAATGACTTAGTACATCTCCAGATATAATCCAAAAATGGAAGGAAGTCACTCAGTGAGTAAGACTTAGGTGTTGTTTTTGTTATGGGAAAAAAATTAAGTAGCGATCGAGAAATAAGCAAAAAAAAATATTCAAAGTTATATCAAACTCAGGTTGAGATGAGTAGTCAAAAATCGAAGCGTTTAGCCACTCTACAACAAAGCACTTCAGAATTACAGCAGCTTCCAACTTGATGCAGTAGATATATTTATGCTTTTAGGGAGTGGGGGAGTTAGTTGCTATCTAGTAGGGTGCGTTGCAACGCACCTTACAGCGGTTTTCATGATTAGTAGACCACAGTTCCATGATCGCCTCCCGATAAAATAATATGATGGTGGTGCAGCCGTAATGGTACAGGAAGGAGAGGAGAGTCTGGGAGTAGGAGAGTGTGGGAGTAGAGGAGAAATTAAAAAATATATATCCTCACCATTATGGCAGGAGGACGACCAATAATATATAGTCGTTTCAGTTTAGACTCAGATGAGTATTTCTTGCCTTGAAAGGGTTTTAGCAACAAAAGTGTTTCATTCTTATTTGAAATGACTATATTTAGTAGTGTCAACAAAAAATTAATCACACCAAATATAGAAAAAACTCAACTAAGTCGATCTTCAGGAATTTAAGAGCTTATATTTGTAGTTAGAGCCGTTAAATATCATAGTCATTTTTTTATGTTACTGTAAAAAGTGGAAAATAGGCAAAAAAGTTTAACCAAACTAATATAGCTGTGATAGTGTTTCCCAATTAAGATGTAAACCTAGGAGTTCTTTTTTTCTTGTCAAATAAAACTCCGTATCTATTTTCCTTATTGCCTTTTCCCTCTCGCCTTTTGCTTTTTCCGGCAAGAAGTGTGTTGATAACCCAGATAAAAACGCTATATTTAAGAAAAACAGCTATCAAAACACAGACAAAACCAGGGCTAATAAAAATCAAACCAATTACAAAACAAAACAACAAATATAAGCTTTGCCAAGCTTCACTATTAACAGCACAATAGCAAAATGATTCCTGAAAAACTGCAACTAAAAAACTTCCTCAGCTATCACGAAGCAAACCTAGACTTCACAGGTCTCCACACCGCCTGTATTTGCGGCCCCAACGGCGCAGGCAAATCTTCCCTACTAGAAGCGATCGCCTGGGCAATATGGGGAAATAGTCGCGCCGCCACAGAAGACGACATTATTTGTCAAGGAGAAAAAGAAGTGCGGGTAGACTTCAGCTTCAGCACCAACGGTAACATCTACCGCGTCATCCGTGGTCGTCGGCGGGGAAATTCACCTACCCTAGAATTTCAAATTTACAGTGGTGCTAGGTTTAAAAGTCTGACTCAAAAAGGCGTGCGGGCAACCCAACAAACAATTATCGAACATATCAAACTCGACTACGACACATTCGTAAACTCAGCATACTTGCGCCAAGGTAGAGCGGATGAATTTATGCTCAAACGCCCTAACGAACGCAAAGAAATTCTTGCCAACCTGCTCAAACTCGACCAATATGACACA
Source organism: Microcoleaceae cyanobacterium (assembly GCA_049647275.1). GTDB lineage: Bacteria > Cyanobacteriota > Cyanobacteriia > Cyanobacteriales > Microcoleaceae > JASJEE01. Next base: position 14,495 of record JBARXI010000935.1, on the reverse strand, counting down.
TTGGGGGAAAAAGCTAAAGATATCTCTCGCCAGCATAAAGCCAAAGTCGAACTCCTAGAACAAAATTTAGAAACAAACCAAAAACAACTCGAACAAAAACAAGCGACCGCCGAAAAACAAACCCACCTCCAAACCTCCCTCACCCAACTGCAACAACAACAAGACAGCGACAGACAACAACTCAAACAATTCCAAACCCAACAAAACCACCGCCAAACCTGGGAAAAACTGTGCCATGGGCAACAACAACAATACAACAACCTCGCCCAAGAATGTCGCCGTCTGCAAAACGAACTAACTACCACCCAACAACAACAAGACGAACTATTAGCAGTTTTGCAACAGGAAAATGAGATAAATACCGGACACGCTCATTTTCAAAAACTGCAAAATACCGAAGAAAATTTATCTGCCAAATTCAAAACCCACCAAAACACTCTCAACCAGCGCCAACAACTCCAGGAAAAACAGCGCCAACAACTACAGGAATTGCAAAATCAAATTCAGCAACAACAAGCCCAATTAAATGCTCTAAAACAGCAGGAGCAAGAAAATATTCATATTCTCAGCAAGCGAGCAAATGTAGAAGTTGCCCTGACACAACTACAAACAGCCAGAACAAAATTAAGCCAACTGGATAAATTGCAGTTAGAAGTTACCCCACTGTTGCAACGACAGCAAAAATTACAAACTCAACTCGAAGGGAAACAGGCTCTTTTGAGCGCTCGTTTAGAACAACTTAATTCTAGGGTGCGTCAACTACGGCAAAACCAACAGCAAAAGCAACCACAATTACAGAAACAATTGCAAGAAGTGGTAGAGGAAATTTCTCAACTAAATAATCAGCGAATTTATCAGCAACGAGTGCGGGAAAAGGGGCAGGAAAGACATCAGTTTCTCGAAGGTTTGCTTAGTAATAAAAAGAATTATGAGGCGAGACTGGGGGAGTTGGAGCAAAAGTTACAGATGTTAAATAATGGGATGAGCAATGGTGCAACAGAAGCAACGGAGTATCCACCTTGCCCTTTGTGCGACCGCCCTTTGGATGAACATCATTGGCATTTGGTGGTGGATAAACATCAGAGTCAGCAACAGGAAATTAGGAATTTGTTGTGGGTGGTGCGGGAGCAACTGGCTATGTCTGAGCGAGAAATTCAGGTGTTGAGAACTGAATATCGCGAAATAGAGCAAGATTTGGCTAATTACGATGAGTTGCGGGAAAGTCGAGGTAGTTTACAAGCGCAGTTAGATAATATTGGCAAAGATGAGGCTTTATTGCAGGAGTTGGTGGAGGAGGTGGCGCAGGTTGAGAAGTCGCTACATACGGGAGATTTTGCGATGAATTTATCTGGGGAAATTAGTACATTAGATCGACAAATTAAACAGCTTAATTATGATGACCGCAGTCATAGTTTAGCTAGGGATGAGGAAAAGAAATTAAGATGGGCAGAAATTAAGTATGGGCAGATTAAAGATGCGGAGACTAAGTTAGGAAAAATCCAGCTCCAGCTCCCAGAAATGGAGGGTCAAATAGTTAGTTTGCAGAGGTCGTTGGAGCAACAAAAAGAAACTTCTGATGTACAGCAGCAAATTATTGCCATTGATAGGGAAAATGCTGAGATTGGATATGATTTAGATGAGCATAATTTTGTGCGTTCTGAGTTGAGAAAAGCACAGTTTTGGCTAACTAGAACGGAAAAATTACGTCAGGCTCAAAGACAATATCCTCAACTGCTAGAACGGATAAATGAATTAAAGACAGTGCTGGAGAGTCGGCAACAAGATTTACAGGAGGTAAAGAATCAGATTTCTACTTTAAATCAACAGTTGGAAGAAACTCCAGATGCTAGTGGAAAAGTGGCAGATTTAGACAGAAAAATTGAAGCCCGTCGTCGCCAGTTGGATGAAAGTTTAGGAAGTTTGGGTAGGGTGCAACAGCAGTTACAATATTTGGAAAATTTGCAGACTCAAAGTATTCAACAAAAGGAAAAATTGAAAGCTGCTAAACGGCAATATCGAGTTTATCAGGAGTTAAGTATGGCTTTTGGTAAAAAGGGAATTCAAGCTTTGATGATTGAGAATATTTTGCCTCAGTTAGAGGCAGAAACCAATCAGATTTTAGCGAGGTTAAGTGCTAATCAGTTGCACGTTCAGTTTGTTACTCAAAAGGCGACTAAGGGGAGTAAGAAATCGTCGAAGTTGATAGATACGTTGGATATTTTAATTGCTGATATTAAGGGTACAAGACCTTATGAAACTTATTCTGGTGGGGAAGCTTTTCGGGTTAATTTTGCGATTCGTTTGGCATTATCAAAGTTATTGGCACAGCGTTCGGGTACTGCTTTGCAAATGTTGATTATTGATGAGGGTTTTGGAACTCAGGATGCTGAGGGGTGCGAGAGATTAATTGCAGCAATTAATGCGATTTCTGCTGATTTTTCTTGTATTTTGGCTGTGACTCATGTTCCTCATTTGAAGGAAGCTTTTCAGGCAATAATTGAAGTTAGTAAAACGCCTCAAGGTTCTCAGCTTATGTTGTCTATTTGATTAGGGCTTGATTAGGGCAAAAAAAGTAGAGTAGGCAAATTTAGGTTGAGCTAAAATGAGTCTAAGTCAGGTTTGCTGAAAAAGTTTTTGCTTAGGAGGGGCAAGAGTTCAATAATTGATAATTGATAATGAATAATTGATAATTACCTCTGTCTTAAAGGAAGAGAATTGATACCAATGAGAAAATTGTTGACTTCTCTTGGTCGATTGGATATGGCGGGTATCCTTTCCCTCCGATACCGAAGGGAACGCCATCCCCCGACCGCTTTTCTTCTTAAAAGAAGAGGCTTTTTACCTTAATTATTCGGTAATATCATGTCCGGTTGAATACTTATACTTTGGAGGAAGTAAGGCAGCGGGAGCTGAGGGGAGAAGGAAAGAAAAGGTCAGAAGGGAGAAAGTTTTTTCCAGAGCGCTATTATCCGGACATGATATAAAAGGCAAGAGTCTTTATGAGATTTAACTTTTGGAAATTGAATTTGAATGAAACTTTTCACAATATCAGTTAAATAAGTTCATTAGTTTGAAAGCTTTCAGTTTTTCATTAGTACTTTTTGAATCAATAAGCAGGTACACAAAACTTTGATGAATTAAGGTTTCATACTTATTCAGCCAGCTCTAAATCATACTAAATCCAGTTGCCATAGGTTAATAATGAAGAAATTTATATATATAGCAGTCCTATTTCAGCCCTTGTAAAAATATCTCACAAAAAGGCAACAGAGTCTCAGATTTTTTATCTGTGTTTTGATTTATGACAAATGATTTAGGATTGCTATAGTCGCTCAAAAAGTAATTATCACAGGCTAATCATCTCTCAGAAAAATTAATTAATTAATATCCAGTTAAATCTGTCCATTTCGTGGGAAACTTTTGGCCTGGAAAGACAAAATTAGCCTGTTGATAATGCTCAAAAGATTTAATCAGATTATTAGCAGAACTTCCATAGCAACGATTTCGATAAATCACAGCTATATTGTTATGAAGTATCGCCCATTGATAGGGAAAATCATCTAGATTATATACTTCTAAAGCCAACTCGCAGCAAGCCAAAGCAATCTCCAAATTAATATCGGGGTCTCCATCTGGTAGTGCCCAAATAATACGACCAAAATTTACCAATACACCAGCAATTATAACTGCTTTATTTTCATAAATATAAGGAAAAGTTTGCTTGGCCCACTTACGTAAAATATATATTAAATGGGGTTCTAATAAATCAACATTTTCGACAATTAGAGGATAAACTGTTTGAGGGTCGCCTTGTTTATCAAAGGTTAGCTGTAATGCCTCTAGCAAAAATGACAAAGTTCCCTCAGTAGGTCTAGTTAGAGATGAAGTAACCATCTTAGCTTCTAACCAGGCAGCAAGATATTGAGAATATGGTAAATTTTCCTCGGAAACTCTGGAAGTAGGAAAAGATGATTGCATAGATGTATGTCTCGTTAATTTTGAACCTACTGGCTGCCATTGAAAGTCGATCATTTTGACTGTTTTTAGTTCCTCTTTTATTAGCCAGTTTACATTCTACTTTCCCAGAAGATAGAGTGGGTCTCCGGACAATATGGGATGATTTTTAGAGATAACCTTGAGTTGAGACTGATTTGGAATCATTAAAAAGTAGACATAGTATAGATAGTTTTATTTCCTCAATCGTTTTTTTTAGATTTTTTTTTACGGCAGAATAATACAACTTTTTCAGAATATTTTAACGGGCGTGAGAGAAGTGTTTTTCTTGGAATATAAACGGCTCAATATTTAGCTTTGTTCGGGGTAAGCTTCACTTTATTTCTATCAAAAATATTCTTATCTAGATCGGGACTAGAAATCTTGTTTAATATTTACACTATTATCTTCATAGTATCAGGCTAATTTTTCTGTGTTAATAATATTCCAAGTGCAAAATACAGCAGATTGTAGTTAAACAATTAATAATGAATAATTGATAATTCCCTCTGTCTTCAAGGAAGAGGATTGATACCAAGGAGAAAATAGTTGACTTTTTATTCTTAAAAGAAGAGGCTTTAAACCCGATCTATTAATTATCAATTGTCAATTTTTAATTATCCATTGGTAAATAAAATATATTAAAGTTAGTAAGTAAGGTTTGCTGAATAACTGTTTTTGTGGAGGGTGGGAGTCAGTACAGTCATCAGGAAAAATGGGGGAAAAAGAAAAGTTAGGAGGAAGAATAGTCTGCTTGATTTTTCAGCCCTTATCTGCTCAACCAGGTAAGTATTTTGAGCAATTAGGTTTTAAAAAATGGCACTTTTTTCGCATAAACAAAGGTGTTTATATTGATATGTAAATGCTTTTAGAGTTAATCGGCAAGCCCTAAGTAGGTTGCCCTAAGTAATTGGTAAATAGGTGTGAGAAGCTGATGGTTTTGCTAAAATTAAACAGCCCTGAGATTTTTAGGACAAGTTCGAGAGGCAACTCTCAAACTTAATCCGCTCAAAATACAGTTATAGCCATTTGTCTGCGATAGTAAAAAAAATCTCTACCCTCTATTTTTTTGAAGATAAAATGAGTAATATATCTAGGAAATCTATTAAAGAGTCGTTCGCCCTAGCGCTCTATAAACAGATATTGCTAATATTCAAGCAGAGTTTAACCTTACTGGTCTATCTTGTACTTTTTTCAGAATCTGTAATAGCAGAGTCTGGGAATAAAAAAGTTTCTTTGTTGCAACAGTCAGAAACTATCTGCGAAAATAATCAAAATTTTGCCAAAACTCAACACTGCTTTTACGAAGTAATAAAACTTTCACAGCGACAGAGAATTCCATCTCAGTTAAAAGAAATTGAAAAACTGGAAAAAATACTACAAAAATGGGGTTATTCAGGAGATAAATCTCAAACAGCATTGACATTGTTGAAGTTGGGTTCAATTTACAAAAATCTAGGAGCAACAACACCTGCATTAGAAAGTTATAAAGAGGCTTTATCTCTATATCAAGAAATAAAAAACTCTCTCCAAGAAGCATCTACTTTAGGTGAAATTGGAGATGTTTATGTAGCAGAGTTAGAACAACTCAAAGAAGAACGGCATTTGGCATCGCAGCATAATTTATTCATATCGTCTAAATTATTTTTGGATAAACTACGGAACAATGACAAAAAAGCCAGGGAATTTTATCAACAATCTCTGGAAATTTACCAGGAAATTAATAATTCTACTAATGCCAATATTGATAAATTTGCTGCACGTCAAGGAGAAGCAAGTATTCTCAATAAAATAGCTCAACTTTACAATAATGACTATTACGAAAAAGAGAAATTACTCAAACAGTCTTTAGCAATTTATCAAGAAATAGGAGATAAAAAAGGAGAGGCTCTAATTTTAGGTAATCTGAGTGAGTTGAATCTCATTGCGCTTCATGAAGACCAAGCTGGTTGGGATTTATTTAATCAAGCTATAGCAATTTATCAGGAAATTTATGAATCTTCGGATGATGATAATTTTGCTGCACGTCAAGCTGAAGCAAAACTATTAAGTATTGCAGTTAGATATTGGTGGTCAGACAATCAAGAAAAAGCCTTGAAATTCCATAATCATTCTTTGAAAATTTACCGAGAAATTGAGGATTTTCAGGGAGAAGCACTGACTTTAATCACTATGGCTGATTATTATTTTATGTCAGATAATGGGCCAAAAGAATTAGAGTTTTATAATCAAGCACTAAAGATTTATCAGGAAATCGGAGATGGTATTGGAGAAGCTAAAATTCTGGATAAGTTAGGTGGAATTTACTATTATTCAGGAGAGGTAGAAAAGGCATTAGAATTCTACGAGCGAGAATTAGAAAAAATCCAAGAAGTTAGTCAACTTTATTCTGAATTAGGAGACTCAGAAACAGCATTAATATTTGATTATCGTCAGCCTGTTATTTTGTTCCAGATGGGAAGACTTTACTCTCAATTATCAGAAAAACAAAAAGAAGTAGAAGCTTACAAACAAGCACGAAAAATTTATCAAAAATGGGAAGATGATGGAGGAGAAACAAGTTTTTTAATTAAAGTTGCTGAACGCTACGGAGAACAAGAAAATTCAGAAAGAATGCTAGAATTTTTCAATTATGCTATTACGGTTTACCGAGAAAAAGGTAATACTCTGGAAGAAGCAAATCTTTTGCGCGACAAGATTGCAGGTATTTATTTCTATACTTTAGAAGATTATGAAAAAGGATTTGATAGTCTTAATCAAGCACTGAAAATTTACCGAGAAATTGGCGATAAAGCAAAAGTTGCACTGACTCTTGACAGAATTGGATCTCTCTATCTCTATACTGCTGAAAATGAATCAGAAAACCAATTAGAAAATCAAGAAAAAGCACTAGAATTCTACAGTCAAGCTGTTGTGGTTTATCGGGAAATTCAGGATTTTAGTTCAGAAAGATTTACTCTGACAAAGATTGGTGAAATTTATTACGAATTAGGAAATAAAGAGAAAGCTGTAGAAGCATTTAATCGCGCTGGAAAAGTTCATCAAGAAAGTGGTGAATATGAAAAAGCAGTAAATACTTTGATTGAAATTGGTTATACTTACAAAAAATGGGGAGAAAAAGAAATAGCTTTGAAGTTTTACAATGAAGCAATCTCAATTTCCCAACAATTAGGGGATTACAAAAAAGAAGCATCAATTTTAAGAACTGTTGGTCAACTTTATTATGAATTAGAAAATTTGGATAAGGCAGTAGAAACATTTAATCAAGCGCGAAAAGTTTATCAAAATAATCAAGACTATTCTGGCGAAGCTTGGACAATTTATGAAACAGGTAAAAGTTATACGACATTAGGAGATTTCAAAAAAGCTTTGGATTCTTATCAGCAAGCTTTACCGATTTATGAACAGGAAATTGATGCTCCTTGGCGAGAAGAACGAACCCTGGATATGTTCATCAGAATGAGTCGAATTTACGCCTATTTAGGAGATTCAGAAAATTCTTTTGAATACTGCAAAAAGTCTCTGGTTTATGGTCAAGAAATGTTCCAGGCAAAAACCATAAAAAACTCAGAAAGGTTTAGGGAAATCGGCAAACTTTGTTATCAAATCGGCGAGACAAAAACAGCTTTAGAATCCTTCGAGCAATATTGGAAAATTTATCAAAAATCTGGAGTAGATTCAGAAGAATTGGGTCTCATGCGTGTTGGTCAAGATTATACGGAATTAGGAGATGCAAAACAGGCATTAGATTTTTTTAATCGAGCCAGGAAACTTTACAAAGAAAGTGGTTTTTTTGAAGGGGAAATAGATAATATTATCTGGATTGCCAGAGTTTATTCTCGTGCTGGAAATTATCAGCAAGCCTTAGATTTTTTCCATCAAGGATTGAGAATTGCCCAGAAAATTAATAATCGTAGTAAAGAAGCTTTAATGCTGACTGAAATTGGCGATCGCTACTCAGAATTAGAAGATGAAAAAGCATTAGAATTCTACAACCAAGCTTTGAACATTTATCAAAAACTGGAAAATTATGGAAAACAATCTGAAATTATCAACAAAATTGGCGAACTTTATCAGCAATTGGGAAAGCTAGAAAAAGCATTAGAAATTTTTCAGCAAGCTCTGAAAATTTACCCGGGAAATGAGTTTAATAAGCTCGCAGATATGTCTAAGAATATTGCTAAAACATACTTTGAACTGGGAAATTTAGAAAAAGCCTTGGAATTTTTTCAGCAACCTCTTATAGATGCTAGTAAACAAAATTCTTATTATGTCTACATTTATACAGATATAGGTAAAGTTTACTCAGATTTAGGAGAACTGGAAAAAGCTTTGGAGTTCTTTAGAAAATCCCTAGATTTGCTAGAAACTAGCTATACTGAAGCCAGAGCAGAAAATCTGTTTGGTATTGCCATAGTCGAACAAAAACAGGGTAATCTTAACAACGCTTTAACTAATATTAAAACAGCAATTTCTTTAATCGAAGAAACACGAACCAAGAAAAATTCTTCAGAAGAACGTCAGACATTTTTTGCCTCAAAACAAGACTATTATGAATTTTATATCGACTTATTGATGGAACTCCATCAACAAAATCCGACACAAGGATATGATGCTCAAGCACTTAATATTAGTGAACGTTCTAAAGCTAGAATTCTTCTCGAACTTCTCGCCGAAGCTAACACCGATATTCGCAAAGGTGTTGACCCAGAATTAGTGATTCAAGAGCGAAGTTTACAACAACAATTAGATACAGTCGAACGCCGAAGAGTGGAAATTTATAGCAGTGAAGATGACAATTTAGAACAAAAAACAGCTATTGAACAAGAACGACAATTTTTACTCCAAAAATATCAACAAGTTCAAACTAAAATTCGTGAAAAAAGTCCGAGTTATGCTGCTATTACCCAACCTCAACCTCTGACTTTAGAACAAATTCAACAACAAATTCTCGATAAAAATACTCTTCTTTTACAATATTCTCTAGGGAAAAAACGCAGTTTTCTGTGGGCAGTTAGCAAAGATAATATTACTAGCTATGAATTACCTGCAAAAGCATCAATTGAAAAAGCAGTCAAAGAATTTCGTGGCACTGTTACCAATAGACGAGCAAATCCCACCTCCTTAACCGAAGCCTCAAAATCTATCTATCAAATGATATTAGCTCCTGTTGCCGAGCAACTAGATAATCAACGTTTAGCGATCGTCAGCGATGGCATTTTACATTACATTCCCTTTGCTGCCATTTCCCTACCAACCACTTCATCAGAAACAAAATATTTACCTTTGGCAACCAAACACCAAATTGTCAACCTTCCCTCAGCATCAACATTAAGTATTCTGCGCCAAGATGCCCAACAACGAAAACCTGCACCCAAAACCATTGCTATCGTTGCCGATCCTGTATTTAGTTCCGAAGATAATCGACTGGCAACTACCGTATCGACCCGGAGCGAAAATTGGGAAAAATATAACCTCAGTCGTTCAGCTCGACAATTAGATGTAGGAATTTGGGAGCGACTCCCAGATACTCGCAGCGAAGCAGAAGCAATTCTCGCCCTGTTGCCAGAGTCGGAGAGTATATCTTACCTTGATTTTACTGCTAATCGTACCACGGCAACTAATCCTCAACTGAGTCAATACAAAATTATCCACTTTGCTACCCACGGATTACTTAATAGTGTTAATCCCGAACTTTCTGGCATTGTTTTATCAATGTTAGATCAACAGGGAAATTCCCTAAATGGATTTTTACGTTTGCACGATATTTTTAATCTCAATTTTTCGGCAGACTTGGTGGTATTGAGCGCTTGTCAAACTGGATTAGGCAAACAAGTGCGAGGCGAAGGGTTAGTCGGATTAACCAGAGGATTTATGTATGCAGGTACTCCTCGCGTTTTGGTTAGTTTATGGAATGTAGACGATGCTGCCACTGCGGAAATGATGGGTAGATTTTATCGATTGATGTTAAAAGAGAAATTATCAGCAACAGAAGCATTAAAAATGGCACAGTTGGAGATGGTTTCTGAGACCGAGTGGAAATCTCCTTATTATTGGGCAGCTTTTACTTTGCAGGGAGAGTGGCGCTAGAAAAAGAGACACCTATCTCAATGATAGTAGGTGCTTTCTGAAGTTATTAATAGACATAGGCGTGGAAAATAAATAAACCTTTTAATTAGAGCGGCTAAGGAAAGAAAAATTCACCCTAAAAAATCCTTTTTTGTGCCTTTTTCGTAAAAACATCTTACCGAATAATTAAGGTTTAAAGCCTCTTATTTTTACAAGAAAAAGTCAACAATTTTCTCATTGGTATCAATCCTCTTCCTTTAAGACAGAGGTAATTATTAATTATTCATTATCAATTATCAATTATTGAACTGTTACCTACTCCTGCAAAAAATCTATATCTTTTTCCCAGAGGTCTAATATATTGCTACACAATTGAGCATAAAAAAACTAAGTACAAACTCCTATTGCGGCATACGCAATAAAACTATGACTGCCTCAAAAAACAATCAAACTAAGTACAAACTCTTATTGCGGCATACGCAATAAAACTATGACTGCCTCAAAAAACAATCAAAATCAAACTAAGTAAAAATTCTTTATTTAGACTTGAATCTATTTCTACCTTCGGCATTTGTTCAGATAAAAACTTATCTCGGACGAATCCGACTTAACTGCTCTAATTGCCCACTTTGCTGTTTTTTCAACTTCCGGCTCTGAGTCACTTTCTGCTTGATGTAATATCTTACTAAGTACAAACTTCTATTGTGGCATACGCAATAAAACTATGACTGCCTCAAAAACAATCAAAATCAAACTAAGTAAAAATTCTTTATTTAGACTTGAATCTATTTCTACCTTCGGCATTTGTTCAGATAAAAACTTATCTCGGACGAATCCGACTTAACTGCTCTAATGCCCACTTTGCTGTTTTTTCAACTTCCGGCTCTGAGTCACTTTCTGCTTGATGTAATATCTTAATTATTTGAATAACTAACTCATAAATTATCGGGTTCTGAAACCGGATTTGTGCTTTGTATATGTCAGTATTGGGATATCTAATACAAAACCGATTTGTCTATCTATCCGATATAAACCTTAATTTTTCGGCAATTAACAGTCATAACTAATATAGCGTTTCTTGCTCTTGGTGAGGTACAGCTTTCATGTTCTTCCCTCGCTGCCTAAAAACAACGAATTATAGACCTTATCATTACTATAATTCGCTTGGTAAACACAGAAACAAATAAATAATTTTCACCACTTCACCTACCACCTACCACCTAACACCTAACACCAGCAAATTTTGTACCTCATCAGTATGGGAAATGCTATACCACCTTCAGAAAATTAGCTATAGTAGCAATTCTTGGAAATAATATTACAAATAATTTGGAGTAGGGGCAATTCATGGAAAGCGGAGCATTCCGGAGGAAATTGCCCCTACTTCTATCAAAATCCTCACAGTTTGTAGCAATCTTGTTTCCAAATCATATTAAAACCTACCACCTAAAACCTAATTTAACCAAACATGATATAAGTCAAAAAGTAATTACCCACCAGTAACAGTCACAGAATAATTAAATTTAAACGGTTTAAAACTCTCCCCGTCTTTGGCACTCCCAATAATTTCTAACTCATAAACACCTGCTTTGGGAAAAGTAATTTCTGCTCCTGGTATTTCTTGATATTGCTCAGTATCAATTCCTTTTAAATCTGGATTCATTATCGGTTTACTTTCAGGAGCGCGAGGTTGAGAATAAACATTTAATTCACAATTACATTCACTAAAAGGAATACTTTTCCCGCCCTTGCGAGTCAGAGAAAACCAAGCCAAAGAAGATTTACCTACCTTCGGATTATGATTAGGAGTAATATGAAAAGTACAAGCCACATCTTCAGAAACTTCTACATTGTGAGCTTTCAGAATAAAGGGGGAAGAATCTCTTGAATTTAGTTGCTGTAAATTAGATTGTTTTTGATAACCAGAAGTTAATTCTGATGGCAAATTATAATTAATTGTTGTGGCTTTTGCTCCAACAGAAAATGCCAAAATTAACAAAGAAATATTCAGACTAATTTTCATTTTTTGCACTCTCCAAAATTTATTTATAAATAGGGCTTGCTAAATAACTATAAAACTAATGACACCTAAAACTTTTGGCGCTCTTAAAAGTGCTAAAAGTCCAAGCTTTTAGGAGCAAAATGGTCACCTGGTTGAGGATTTTGAGCAGACAAGAGCTGAAAAATTGAGCGACAATTCTTCCTCCCACCTCCTCTTTCATCCGCATTCCTCCTGACTTATGACTCGGATAATCCTGACTTCTACCTTCCACAAAAAGACTTTTTCAGTAAACCATAAATAGTATTGTTTACTTTTGGTATCGAATCTGTTTAATTAATCATAAAAAAAACTTTGGTCGTCCTGCAGCCGTAATGGTGAGGATATATATTTTTTAATTTCTCCCCCAACTCCCACACCTTCCAAACTCCCCCACTCCCCACACTCCTCTCCTTCCTGTACCATTATTATGCACCCCCACCAAAACTTTTTCCTCCTCTTTCCTATTATTTGTAGGTATTTAACCGTATATAATACAACTGTTAATTTTTGACATGATTAAATGGAGAAACATAATATTTATCCAAAGAAAACAAAGACCAAAAATAAGAAGTTCTCACAACCAACACAACTAATATTATCACCCCCAAAAAAACAGCCCGCAATTGATTTCCCATACTCCATTCCAGCGAACCCAAATAATGGGAGCCAACAGCCACAACATGAACTCCACATAACAAAAATGCCGGAACACTCAACAAATGTAACCTTCGCCACCACTTACCCAAATATTTCACCGCCCCATCAAAACTCGTCAGCGCTAGCGGTAACATTAACGCCAAACCAAAAAGACCTGCCCATATTCCCACCTGATGCAGAGGCAACATAAACGATACTGCCTGCATATTCCAATTTAAACTGTGGTCTAACATTCGCCCTGTATGCGCCACCGACAAAACAAACGCCCCAACACCCAAAGCTCGCCGATAACGTAAAGGCTGACTCCAAAACCGACTTAGGGGTCGCGCCACCAAAGCCAATATTAAACAAAATATTGCTGCATAACCAGTGTAGTCAACCATCTCACCATTTCGCATGAGTACCATAATGCCAGTAAAGATACTCACCCATCCTGCCATCTGGAATAGTTGACTACGTTTGTCTGCACTCAAAAAAGATGTCAACATTCCTACTCCTAACATTGAGGGTAATGTTCCCAAACCAAACGCCAACATAGTCGCTCCACCTAACCACAGGTTGCTAGTTTCTGCCGCTTTAATTTGGGCAGCATACAGAAAACCGCATGGCATCAAACCCCAGACTAAACCGAGAAGAGCGGGAGTCCACCATTTGTTTTCCATGGAGAGGTTAACCATGACTGCACTGAGGCGGTTATGCAGGTTGTTTTTTTTCAAGGGATGGAATATTGGTAGTTTTGGTAATAGTTGCGGTTGCACTTTTGCCAGACCAAACCAAATGAGCATTAAACCTGTGAGTATTGCTAAGCACCGTCGCAGGTCACTGTCGATACCAGCTAAATGTCCGCTTGCCACTAATACGGAACCCAATGCACCAATACCAGATCCGGTTAAGGTATAGCTACAGAGGCGACCGAGGTTAAGCAGGGTATGAAATTGAAATTGATGCCATTTATTGGAGGAAATTGGAGATTTTGCCGACAGAGAAAAACTTGCAGTCAGGGGTCCGCACATTCCGACGCAGTGACCGAAACTGCCGAGAAATCCTAAAGTTGTTAATAGTAATAGGTCTAATAGCACGTTTATTTTTCAGAGATATTATCAAGGAAGGAAAAGTAATAAGTAAATAAAATATTTATAATTCATCAGGAATAATTACATCAATTATTTCTGTTTTATTTTTCCGGTAAATACGAAAATCACTATCTAAAGTTAACAAACTACTGCCAGGAATTAACTCACTCATTCTTACTAAACAAGCATCTGGAAAAGACATGGGAACAGATTGGTATTTTTGCATCAAGTTTCCAACTGCCTCTACTTCTTCACTCAAAACAAACGAAATTTGGATAACGCCCACTTTCACTAAAGAAATTACTGCATCTTGTCCACCATAGGTCTTTTGTAATAAAAAACAGGCTTCAGAAATTACAGATTCACAGCTATACAATGGCAAACTAATAGTTTTCCCAATCTCTGTTGTCCAATCGTGAAAGCGATCGCCTTTATCTATCAATGCAACTAACGGACTTGTGTCTAAAATTACTTTCGATTTCATTTAGCTGAATGTCTCTCAAGATATTTTTTATTATAAGATAAATCTCCAATGCCACTATCAACACAACCCACCCATTGTTGAGCAGCTTCATAAGCAGATATTGGTTTCTTTTCAGAGGGAGGAGTTTCTATTTTTTGGTTTTTACTATGCAAAAATTCAATAAAATCTAAAACTTCCT
>JBARXI010000934.1:0-4355 GCA_049647275.1 Microcoleaceae cyanobacterium | reverse complement strand
CAACTGAGAAATAGAAAAATTAGCATTTTTTTTTATAGACCAACACAATCATTTTGTGAAGCTCAAAAAAATCGGTGAGGTTTTGTGTGTTGCATCCACCGAAAAATTATGATAGTATTTAATTAGTAGCAGCCGTACGCCCGTACGCATGACTTTTTATTCAACAAAGTAATTAGCATTTCCCAACAGAATACATATACAACAATCCTATTTGAGTCGTGAGTTTTTACTTTTGGTAAGTGATAGGTAAAATCCGCAAATAAATACACCTATATTTGCGAGCATCTGATTTGTGATTGCTATATCTCCCTAGACATACACGAGGAAATTATTAATTATTAATTATTCGGGGAGGCTTAAAACCTGAATTATTTAATTAGTCATTATTAATTATTAATTATTCGGTAAAATAGAACTGAACTTTCAAATCCCTGAAACAATTGAGATTGCTTTCGGTGCTGAATGCTCCGCAAACCTTCCACTCCGTTCCATCTGCGCTTTGCAAAGCTTTCCTATCTGAATGCCACGGCAAACGCTTTTAATGTCGCGGAGCGTTTTGCTCCGCGACATGTAAAACGGAGTTGTGCCCAAGCTTAACGCAATAACAATCATATAGTTACGTTTAATTATGTCTACCTACTTAGTGTTTAATTGCATAAATTAATATACTTAAATTAAGCAAATAAGGTAATTTTTCCCTCAAAACGCCACCCTTGAAAGTCTCCAAACTCTTGAGGAGACAATTAAAGACTTCACAAACGGGAACCCACGAAAACGCTAAACTCTTCATCTGGAAAAAGCGTCAAGCCAAAGCAACTCAACTCAAAAATAATTAGACATAGGCGTGGAAAATAAATAAACCTTTTAATTAGATCGGAATCGGAAAGAAAAAGTCATCCTAAAAAATCCTTTTTCGTGCCTTTTTCATGAAAATATCTTACCTGTTGCCTGTTGCCTTCCGCAGCTGTTGCCTACTCCTGCAAAAAATCTATATCTTTTTCGGAGAGTTCTATTACTAATTTTTGCAACTAGACACTAGTTCAGGATGACGGAAATAATACTACATCCGGTTTAAATAGAACCAATATTTATGAAGGTAAGGCAGAAGGCTTAGAGGGGAATTTTAAAAAGGTAATGCAATCTGAACCGGATTTGGTATAATACCAGGCGCGATAAATGTTTGCTACAAATAGTTACACTGTTTCTAGGAGTCAGGAGGACCGAGTCAGCAATTTATAACTTAAATATCATTTTTTAGTTAAATGGATATCTGATGTAACGGCTTTTAACTCCCCTGACTATTCGTAACATTCTTTTTTCACGCTTGGTATAACTAACCAGTTAAAAAAAGTTAAAAAGCTGATTGTACAAACTTTCTTCCCTCCTGCCTTCTTGCAGTAGACATAGGTAAAATGAATTACTATTATTCATTCGGTGTAATTTTTACAACATAAATTTTCTAGCTTTAGAGTATGTGTAATTAATTTGGCATAAGCATAAGTACATAACTACTTATATACACTTTATTATTTAACGGATAAATAACCTTTTTCTTTTAAACTTAATCCAGATTGCAGATTTAGCCATTAAATTCAAACTGTACCTGATGTTAAATACACAAACAAAACCAATGGCCTAATAAATTACAATTACATTATTATCAACATCTCAAAAAATAACTAGATATTCTGAGAAAATCAAAAATATCACAAACCAGACTCAAGAAATACAATGCCAGAAAATGTAAGAAGCCAATTAATCACCCAAGGAGTACAACGTGCTCCTAACCGAGCCATGCTCAGAGCTGTAGGTTTTGAAGACTCAGACTTTACAAAACCCATTATCGGTGTTGCCAACGCCTATAGCACCATCACACCCTGCAATATGGGTATTAACGACTTGGCCATGCGGGCCATTGCAGGAGCCAAACAAGCCGGGGCAATGCCACAAATATTTGGCACAATTACCATTAGCGATGGTATTTCTATGGGTACTGAGGGAATGAAATATTCTCTAGTTTCCAGAGACGTAATTGCCGACTCCATAGAAACAGTTTGTAATGGCCAGAGTATGGACGGAGTTTTAGCCATTGGTGGGTGTGACAAAAATATGCCAGGAGCGATGATAGCGATCGCCCGCATGAACATCCCAGCCATATTCGTCTACGGCGGTACAATAAAACCAGGTAACTATAACGGCAAAGACTTAACTGTCGTCAGTGCCTTTGAAGCGGTGGGAGAATACAGCGCTGGAAAAATCGACGAAACAGAACTAACAGCAATTGAACGTAGAGCTTGCCCTGGTGCTGGCTCCTGTGGGGGAATGTTCACGGCCAATACTATGTCTTCTGCCTTTGAAGCAATGGGAATGAGTCTAATGTACTCCTCAACAATGGCAGCAGAAGATGCAGAAAAAGCTGATAGTACCGAAAAATCAGCCCATGTTTTAGTAGAAGCCATCCGTAAACAAATTCTACCTCGTCAAATTATTACTCGCAAAGCCTTAGAAAACGCAATGTCAGTAATTATGGCCGTTGGTGGTTCTACCAATGCAGTGCTACATTTATTAGCCATTGCTCATGCTGCTAATATCAAACTGTCCCTTGATGATTTTGAAACTATTCGGGCAAGAGTACCCGTATTATGCGACCTCAAACCAAGTGGTAGATACGTCGCAACGGATTTGCACAAAGCAGGTGGCATACCTCTAGTAATGAAAATGCTCCTAGAACATGACCTACTCCATCGAGATGCTTTAACCATCACAGGTAAAACAATAGCAGAACAGCTAGCAGATGTACCATCTCAACCATCGCCCAACCAAGATGTGATTCGCCCTTGGGATAATCCGATGTATTCTCAGGGACATTTAGTTATTTTAAAAGGAAATCTAGCAACCGAAGGAGCTGTGGCTAAGGTTACGGGAGTGAAAAAGCCAGAAATAACAGGGCCAGCAAAAGTATTTGAGTCAGAGGAAGCTTGCTTAGAAGCAATTTTGGCAGGGAAAATTCAAGCAGGTGATATTATTATAGTGCGTTATGAAGGACCAAAAGGTGGTCCGGGAATGCGAGAAATGTTGGCACCGACTTCTGCAATTATTGGTGCTGGTTTGGGAGATGCGGTGGGATTGATTACTGATGGTAGGTTTTCTGGTGGTACTTACGGTATGGTGGTTGGTCATGTAGCTCCAGAAGCAGCAGTAGGTGGTACGATCGCTTTGGTAAAAGAAGGAGATAGTATTACTATTGATGCTCAGAAACGTTTGCTACAGTTAAATATTTCTGATGAAGAATTAGAATTGCGTCGTCAAGCATGGCAAAAACCAACGCCCCGATATACTAGAGGTGTATTAGCTAAATATGCTAAGTTAGTTTCTTCAAGCAGTGTTGGAGCAGTAACTGATGCTGGATTAGGTTAGAAGTTGGTTGATAATTCCTAGATTTTGCCATATAGAAGCCAT
The DNA here is from genome assembly GCA_049647275.1 of Microcoleaceae cyanobacterium. Lineage (GTDB taxonomy): Bacteria > Cyanobacteriota > Cyanobacteriia > Cyanobacteriales > Microcoleaceae > JASJEE01. The sequence continues at coordinate 896 of JBARXI010000934.1, read as the reverse complement.
TTGGTATCAATGTCTGCGACCCGCATTTTTTACCAGGAGTCAGGTAGGGGTAATTCATGGAAAGCGGAGCATTCCGGAGGAAATTACTCGTACGGGAGTCAGGAGATTGAGGGACCGAATATGGGAAAAAGCGGTCAGACCCCGCGACAACGACAGTCGCAAGCGGACGCCTGGCGGAGCTTCCCCGTTGGGTGGGATGGCGTTCCTGATTCCGGGACCGGAGGGAATGGTCTCCTCACTCCAATCGACCAAGAGACCGGTCACACCCCGCGACGACGTCAGTCGCAAGCGGTCGGAACCCGCGTCGGCGACAGACGCACCTGGTAGCCGACCAAGAGAGGGAATGCTGACCAAGAGAGGGAACGCCGACCAAGAGAGGGAACGCGCACCAAGAGAGGGAACGCGCACCAAGCAGGTTGAAAAATACTCCCTCCCTCCCTCCGCGCCCACATCTTCATCTCTATCTCTTTTTTTTTTAATAGATATAAAATGGGTTCTATAGTGACATATAGTGGGATAAGTTCGAGCGCAGCAGTTTCTGGGAGTTACGAGTAAAATTGAAAAAGCAACAGCAAACATCCTCAGTTTAAATTCATTTGTTGCTCTTGAACTTAGGATGTTGCTGAGTTTCTGAAGCTAATCATAAATGGTAAAGTTACCAACTCCAGTGCTCCGGTGTTCCTTGTTCCCTTTAATGTCAGCACCCCGCTCTAAAGAGACGGGGCATCATGCCTCTGGCTTTAGGTAGCTGACCAGCCTAAGTCCCACGAGGACTACGTTATCGGCAAGAGTTAAAGTTCCTACCCGGAAATGCTTGCCAGTTCCCGGCTCTAGAACCACGGCATTAAACAGTTTGACGAGGGGTAAGACAGTGTGTCGTCGAAAGTACCGACCGA
>JBARXI010000933.1:0-22752 GCA_049647275.1 Microcoleaceae cyanobacterium | reverse complement strand
ACTACAGGGCTTTGCCGTAGTGAGTCGCAACATTACAGAAAAACAAGAGCAACAAAGCCGATTAAAACTATTAGAAAGAGCGATTTTTTCTAGCAACAATGGTATTATGATTACGGATGCTACTCAGGCTGATAATCCAATTATTTATGTTAATCCGGGTTTTGAAGAAATCACTGGTTACCATGGAGAAGAAGTAATAGGGCGAAATCCTCGCTTTCTGCAAGCCAAAGAAACAAAACAACCCGCTTTAGAATGGTTACGGGCAGCTATCAAAGCAGAAACTCACTGCGATCTGACCCTAAAAAATTATCGCAAAGATGGTACGGTTTTTTGGAATGAATTAACAATTTCTCCCATTCGAGATGAGCAAGGAAAATTAACCAACTATGTGGGGATGCAAAAAAATATTACAGAATGGGTAGAAGCAGAAATTGAACGCGATCGCTTCTTTTCTCTCTCTGTTGATATGCTCTGCATTGCTAATTTTGAAGGTTACTTTGTCCAAGTAAATCCGGCTTGGGAAAAAACCCTAGGCTATACTCAAGAAGAAATATTATCTCAACCTTTCATTGATTTTGTTCACCCTGAAGACCGCAAAGCTACCGAAACAGAGATAGAGAAAATTACCAAAGGTACAGATGTAATTCATTTTGAAAATCGCTATCGCTGCAAAGACGGAAGTTATCGTTGGTTAATGTGGAATGCTACACCATTTACTGAACAACGTATAATTTACTGTGTTGCTCGTGACATCACTAAACGGAAACAAGTCGAACAAGCACTGAAAAAAAGTGAAGAAAGATTCCGCACTGTTGCTGATTTTACTTATGATTGGGAATATTGGTTGAATCCTGAACGTAAATTTATCTACGTTTCCCCATCCTGTCAACGAATTACTGGATACATTCCAAATGAATTTCTGCTAGAAAATGCCAACTTCTTAAAAACGATCATTCACCCTAAAGACTGGCAGATGGTGAAGCAATATCTTGAAGACAGTTTTGAGAAAGACCAAACATATTCAATGGACTTTCGCATCATTACTCGCCGGGGCGAAACACGCTGGATAGGTCATCGTTGTCAGTCTGTTTATAGCGAAGATTCCCGTTGGTTAGGCAGACGAGTCAGTAACCGAGACATTACCGACCACAAACAAATGGAAGTGGCTTTGCGAGAAAGTGAAGAGCGCTTCCGGAGTATTTTTAATCAGGCAGGGGTGGGTATTATTCAAGCAACGGCTACAGGGGAGTTGCTGCTATTTAATCAAAAATTTGTGGAGTTAGTTAAATATTCACCAGAGGAATTGTTGCATAAAAAACTTGAAGATATTATCTATCCAGATGATTTCCTGACCTATACAAAACAGGTGAAAAAACTTTGGGTAGGTGAGATTCAAGCTTTCTCTCTGGATCAACGTTATATCTGCAAAGATGGCTCCACAGTGTGGATAAATATTAGTGGCTCCATGATTAACCTAGTAGGTAAGGCACAATATTATATGGGGGTGATTCAAGATATTAGCGATCGCAAGCAAGCCGAATCAGCACTTCAGGAAAATCAGCATCTGTTCAACAATGCCGAAAAACTCGCTCATCTTGGCAGTTGGCAATACGATTTGCTCACAGGGAAAATTACTTGGTCAGATGAAGTATTTCGTATTTTTGGTCTTCCCGTTGGACAACCTTTTACTTATCCTGAAATGTTACAATGGTATTATCCCGCAGATGCTAAATACCTAGAAAAATTGGTACAACAAGCAATTGAAGAAGCCAAACCCTACACCCTGGAAGCGCGAATCTTAGCAAGAAATGGTAAGACACGAGATATCTTAGGAAAAGGGGAGCCAGTAGTAAATGAAGAAGGTCAAGTTATTAAATTATTTGGTACAGTTCAAGATATCACGAGTCGCAAACTGGCTGAATCAGCTTTGCGAGAAAGTGAGGAAAGATTTAGATTGATGGCAGATAGTGCCCCTGTACTGATTTGGATTTCAGGAGTTGATAGCAAGCGGAATTACTTTAACCAGGTGTGGTTAACATTTACAGGGCGTACTTTGGAAGAAGAATTAGGTGATGGTTGGGCAAAGGGTGTACATCCAGAAAATTTAGATTACTGTTTAAATATCTATATGGGTGCATTTACTGCCCGCCAAAGCTTTCGGATGGAATATCGTCTGCGTCGAGCTGATGGGGAATATCGATGGGTATTGGATACGGGTATACCTCGGTTGACTGCCAATGGTGAATTTGCTGGTTATATTGGCTCTTGTATTGATATTACTGAGAGCAGGCAAAATCAGGAGCAGTTGCAATTATGGGTGAATGAATTGGAATTACGCCATCAAGAGATGGTGCAGTTGGGGGAAATGAATGAGTTTTTGCAGGCTTGCGCTTCCGCACAGGAAGCTCACCAAATGCTGGCAGATTTATTGAAACCTCTATTCCCTGGTTGTGCTGGCAGTGTTTTTACGATGACGGATTCGGAAAATTTACTGGCAATGGTAGCAAATTGGGGTGAATGTGTTTCTAATTTACCAATTTTTCAACCATCTGAATGTTGGGCATTACGGCGGGGGCATATCCATTTGGTGGAAGCAAATTCTCCTACTTTACTATGTCAACATATAAATGTTGCTCATCCTCCGGCTAAATCTTTATGTATTCCTATGATGGCATACGGAGATACTCTCGGGCTTCTACAGTTAACTGCTATGAAACCAGAGGGTTTGACCGAGGCAAAGCAGCAACTAGGTCGCACTGTGGCAGAACATTTAGCATTGGCATTGGCTAATTTGGAATTACGAGAAACTCTGAAAAATCAAAGTATTCGCGATGCTCTTACCGGTTTGTATAACCGTCGCTATTTGGAGGAGTTTCTGGAGCAAGAAATTCATCGGGCTCATAGAAGTCAAGATTTGGTGGGGGTGATTATGATTGATATTGACCACTTTAAAAAGTTTAATGATACTTTTGGCCATGATGCTGGAGATTTGGTACTTCAGGAAGTGGGAAAAACTTTAACTAATGCTGTGCGTAAGTCAGATGTTGCCTGTCGTTATGGGGGGGAAGAGTTAATGCTGATTTTACCTGGTGCATCCCTAGAGGAAACTCAAAAACGAGCTGAAGAAATTCGTTTGGCCATTAGACAATTACGTTTGGGTTATCGGGATACTACTTTAGATTCGATTACTGCTTCCTTTGGAGTTGCTGGTTATCCTCAACATGGAGGTACGGTTGAGCAGATAATTAAAGTTGCTGATTCTGCACTTTATGATGCTAAGAAGCAGGGGCGCGACCGGACTGTTGTGGCTCTGTTTGAATAGTGGAAATTAGGAGCTACTAATTGAAACTAAATAATTGGCAAAGTTCCACAAATCTAGATAAATTACGTGATGAAATTAGAATAATTTATACTAAGACTAAAAGAGAAGAAAATCATCTACTCAAGAAAATCAAAATAAAAATGTTAGTTTCAATCTTTTATTTGAAGCATTATTTATTCCTTTAGTAGTTATATTTATAGGTTCTATATCCAAGAAATTAGCAAGAGGAAGAGGTTGGGAAAGGCAAGATTTTTTGGGAGAATAGAACTTACTTTATCTTCTATTTATGGAGGTTTAACACTATTATTTGACTCTACTATTGATGCTAATAACGCTCAAAAAGCAGGACTATTTATTACTATATCTTTTGGTCTTTTTATATACGTTTTAAGTTGGCATCAAGAATGGCAAAACACAACACCAAGAAAAGAATATTTTTGGTTAATTTTCTTTTCTAATATAATAGGTATAGGGTTAATGACTTTATTTGTATTTTGGATTAAGAGGTAATGAGTTTGATTATGAAAGAAAAAATTAATGACAGTTATAACAAAAATGAAGAAACATCTAGTGCAGAAAACGAAAATACTTCTGCAGTAATGGCCACAGCATCTCTAATTGGAGCAGGCATAGGGGTAGTCGCTGCATCAACTCCAATATTAGGAGTTGCTGCAATAAGCGCTGGAGCAGCTTCTGCACTGAAAATTCTCCTAAGAAGGAAAAAAGAAAAAAAAGTAACCCAAGACTCAGAGATGGAATGAGTAATATAGGAGGCGATCGCGGAGCGCGTTGTGGAGCATTGACTTAATCAGAGAATAACGATATAATAGGTTAAAAAGCATACTTTTAGACAGCCTGCAATCACCCATACATGAAATCCATGCCTAACAAAGCTGAAACTTAATAATAAACAGAAAACTCTGATGGCGACTCACGCTGGCTATTCGCGCTGGTGTTATAACTGGGGTTTAAGTTTGTGGAATGCTGCTTATAAAGATGGCTATAAACCAAATTCTTCCTTTCCTTCGGAATGCTACGCAAACGGAATGCGGAGCAAACGTAAGTTGAGAGAAGTTTTTACCAATCACACAAAGCCACTTTATCCTTGGATGAAAAACCTGTCATCTAAAGTTTATCAGTATGCTTTTATTAACTTGGGTGAAGCATTTAAAAGATTCTTTCTAGGGCTAGGAAAATATCCAAGGTAAAAAAAAAGGTAAACATGATTCTTTGACAATAGATAATTGTGGAAAGCCAATAGAATGAAACGGATGGAATCATAAATTACCTTTTATTGGTCTTGTCAAAACTTATGAACCGATTGAGGCAACAACTCAAAAAATAACTATTAGTAGACAAGCTGGCGATTGGTATCTTAGCTGTAGCTATGAATTTACTCCTACTCCTACACCCAAAACAACTGATGTAGTTGGTGTAGATTTGGGAATAATTTCCTTAGCAACTTTAAGTGATGGAAAAATATTTAAAAGTGTAAAATCTTATCAGAGATTTGAAGCCAAACTATCCAGACAACAATACATTAACCGCCATAAAATAATTGGTTCAGCTAACTGGAGGGCAGCACAATTAAAGATAGCTAAACTACATAGAAAAGTAGTCAACATCCGCAAAGACGCAATTCATAAATTAACAACATATCTAGCCAAAAACCACGGCAGTGTAGTAATTGAAGATTTGAATGTCAGCGGAATGCTCAAAAAGCGGTGCGACCCCGCGACGACGTCAGTCGCAAGGGAACGCGCACCAAGACACCACAAAAAACGCTAAATCTATAGCCGACCAAAGCTTTTATGAATTCAGGCGACAGCTAGAATATAAAACTCAGTGGTACGGTTGTGAGGCGAGTAGTAGTAGATAGATTTTTCCCATCAACAAAAACTTGTTCTAACTGTAGTCACGTCCAAGAGATGCCATTAAATAATCGGACTTATGAGTGTGGGTGTTGTGGGATATCTATAGACCGGGATTTAAACGCAAGTATAAATTTAACAGATGCGGTCGGCTTGACCGTTGATGCCTGTGGACGGAGTGCTGCCGACAGTTCCGGTGGAAGCAGGAAGTAAACATTAAAATGTCGTACAAGTGACGTTTTATATCGGTTTTATGAAGCAGCAATGTCGCTCTAATCTCCTAGACGAGATTAGGATAGATGCACATTAAAGCTTCTTTTACAAACAGTCTCTCAATTTCTCCCCTACTCCCGTACTCCCATACTATCTTCATAATAAGTGTTCAACCAAACATGATATAACACCTACAACCTACTATCTAACCCCTAACACCTTCTTCAGCATTACTCAAAAATTCTCGCATATATTGATTAACTATTTGAGGTTGTTCTTGTTGTACCCAATGGCTACAATTAGGAATATAACGAATCTGAAAATTTTCTACATATTCTTCTGTGCCATAAGTTAATTCTTTCCCTAACGCTGTATCATTTTCACCCCAAATCATTAAAGTAGGAATTTTCAGCACTCCCCACTCTTGTTGATGGAAAAAGCCAGGGAATATATTACGATAATAATTAATCATTGAAGTTAAAGCGCCTCGTTTAGCTGCGGCATCTTTATATACTTCTAAATCAGCATCAGTAAAGGCAGATTTATCAACAGTCATATTTTTAAAGGCAGAAGCAATGGCTTGATAATCATCAAATGCAAACATAAATTCAGGCAATAAAGGCAACTGGAAGAAGAATATATACCAACTTTTTAAAAGTTGCTCTGGGGTGCTTAATCCTTCCCTAAATTTGGCGGGATGAGGAATATTCATAACAATTAATTTTTCGACCATTTCTGGATGTGCATAAGCAAAACACCAAGCTATTGCTCCCCCCCAATCATGTGCGACTAAGACACAGCTTTCATAACCTAATTCTTTGATGACTGCTTCTATGTCTTTGATGAATTCTGCCATGACATAAGCAGATTTTTCTTCAGGTTTATCACTTTCATTGTACCCTCTTAAATCTAGAGCAACTACTTGATGATTTTGAGCAAATTCGGGGATTTGATGTCGCCAAGAATACCAAAATTCAGGGAATCCATGTAACATTAACATCAATGGGCCTGAACCTTGAGTAATATAGTGAATATTAATGCCATTTACCATAATAAAATTGCTTGGCCACATATTTTCTTGGATTGACATTGATTCCTCCGGAATTATGACATTAATTTTAATAGTTTAACTTTAAATTTCACTCTATTGTTTTGTGACAATGTTATAAGTAGGTAGGTGGAAAAATTTACAAGTACGTCCGAAGCGACTGGAACGGAGTGGAAAGAAGCAATATCAAGGGTTTCGGCTGCATCAACATTTCGTTAAATAGTTAGGTTTATTCGCGCCTACCTACTTATCTTAAATATAAGTACCTACACAGAATTGATTACCTAATCTAATTTCCTGTAACCCTTGCAGTAAAAAAGTTTCTGTGCGTGGAAAATGTGTAATTAATTTTGTTTACCTGCTTATAAACCATAAATTAGCTGCGGGTAATCCTAACGGATAAAAAAAGTGCTACCAATCTTGATAAGATTACATCTTCACTAAATGCCAAATTCTACAGTACTCATCCACCGAGCCAGATAAATTTCTATAAAGTATTTTATATGTTATTTGATAGAGAAAGCAACACCTACAATTTCAAGTAGAGAAGTTAACATCTTGTGAAGCTCTATTTACTACTTAAAGATCAAAGATAGATAAAGCTATAAGTAGTCAAGCTGGCATTAATTGTATATTTGATGGTCGGGTGAAATAGCTAGGAAAAATTATTTTTAGATCCACTACTTTCATCACACAAATATTTTTAATTCCCTACTGCCTACTATCTACTTCTTACTTACAAATTTTCAATTAATTTTGCACAGGTACTTAATTTGCTGACCAATAAAAATTTGTCATCAAAAATTAGCCGGACTGACATTACTCTTTTGTCTGCCAGCTATGTAGAAAAGAGAAAAGTATTCATGTACTGAATCCTATACCTCTATCACTCCAACTACTACCTATTACCAATGGAGTTTTCTGATTCCTTAAACATAACAAAAGTTATCTAAGATGAGAGCAGCAGCTATCTTGAAAAATAATTAAAAATTAGACAGACATATTACTTCAGTTTAATAACCGATCATTTTCTCCCTTTACTATAGAACTTAGCCAAACTATTTCATCCGTTTACCTCTGTCAATATAGGGAGGTAAAAATTTAGTTTGTTCTTCTTCATATATTGTGTATTCCCAGGGAACATTAATATTTTGAGTCGCACTCTTATTATGGTAAGAAGAACGTCGTTGGGGCTGGAGTAATAAAATAACGATTCCGATTAAAATAATGCCACCACCAAGGAGTAAAATAGCTAAGACCATTCCTCCGATCAACCACAGCACACTTTTTTCTAAATTTGCAGGACTAGAAGGTCTTCTGTTATAATTATCCATGCCCTGTTGTAGACTTAAGCCAGAAATCAAGCGTTCTTGCTGCTGGACTTGAACTAAAAGTCTCTCATTTTGCATTCGTAATTGATCTTGTTGAAGTCTTAGTTGTTGTATTTCTCCCCACTGTTGTTCTAACTGAGTTTTCAACTGTCGCATATCAAGTAATTGCTGCTGTAGTTGAGTTTTCAGTTGATCGTAAGCTGAACGTTGTTGTTCAGATTGATTTTTGATTTGTTGTTCCAACTTATAATCCTTAAAGTCGGGAAGTGAAGGAACTGAAATGGGTGGGGGTGGCAGTGGTAGTGACTGGGGTGAAGTAGTTACTAAGGGAGAAGGATATACTTCTGGCGGAGAAGAAAATGCTACTGAGGGCGAAGGGGATTGTATTGGCACTTCTGTCTGATAATCAGGAGGTGACTTGCCAAATACTATCCAACCCATGAGCAAGAGGACAATTAATATCCCCGTTAGAATACATCCTCCTATAAACGCTGCAGTCTGATTCATCTAAAAAACTTCGGTAGTTTGGAAACCCGTCCGCTTTAGCTACGGGAGGAAAAACGTTTCGGCGACTTCAGTCGCAGTCCCTGAAAAGGGACGGGGATTATTCCCCCGCGCGCCCATTTATGGGGTAAAGTTAGCCTGGCTAACGCGCCACTAAGCTAAGGCCAATGTTATCGGTCGGTACTATGGGTGAAAGCACTCGCTTAACCCATCCTCGCTTGTTTAACCTTCTGGTTCTAGAGCTAGGGAGCGGGCAGAGTATCCCAAGGAATTTCATTGCGTTAAGCTTAGGCACAAGTCCGTTAACGCTCCGCGACATTAAAAGCGCCAGCTTGCCTATAGTAAGCCAAAGAGCGACAATCAGAACTTGAACACTTGCCGATAACGTAGACCCCAAAGGTATTAGGCCGATGGGGTATTGGGCTTGTTTTCGCCCGATCGTAGCAACAAGAGTGTCCAAAACCCTAGCTTTAGTTATAGGGTTCCTGACAAGCACTATCTATTTCCTGATGCCGATTAACATCATAACTAAGCTTATGCAACACAAACATTAAAAAAAATATTATTACTGCTTTAGAGAAGTCCAAACTCAAAAGTCAAAACTATTTTAACTAGGAATAGAATATATGGCCCTTGAAATAATACCCTACAAAAGTTTTAACAGAAAATGAGAGCCAGGTGGTTTTAACCCCGTCGATGTTAAATGAATCACGGAATTTATTCCGTAGTTTGACGCGTGCTATAATTGAACAAATGTCTATGGATTTTCCGGGCTTTACCTAGTGCTAGTGGCCTCATACGCACATTATACAGCGACATGGACGGTTGGCGAGTAATACGTCCGGGTTCTTTCTAACCTGTTGCTTTGTCCTTTAGTCTGGTTGGTTTGTAATGAATCAGCTTGTTCAAAGCAACGCGCTGAATGAACCTCCGCAGAACGAATAGTTCTCTTGAGTACTAGGTGACTTGTACCTCAAGTAACTAAGTAGAGTGTGGAAGAAAAAAGGAGGTATATTACAGAGTGTAAAGTGGAGCCAGGAAAAGGAGCAATGAGTTATCGGAGCCAGACTGATAGTGTTTCTCAACCGAGCTAAAGCTGCCGAAACAATCCTTTACATAAATCCCTTTTTTTCTCTGGGACTACTTAGAAAGAATCTTAAACGTCGTTTTAACCCTTTTAAGAAAGGGTCTTGAACCTCCATGTCGATTTATCCCATGGAGGTTCAAGACAATGGGTGATTTGACACTACTATCCTGAGAAAATAAAATTTTTCCGAGAGCTTCAAGTTTTCTTAGTTGACATACTCCCTCGGTAAATCCTAGATTATACCGAGGGATTTTCAGAAGTTCTAATTCTACATTTAACGAGACAGCTTAAATCCTCAATATTGCCATGACTAACCAAGAGGTCTGACTCTAACCTAGGGTTTGGGCTTTTGACCCCAGTTTCGGTTAGCACAGATCCTCTGTAGGAGGCGTGCCCCTTTGTACTGTTAACTATTACTCCCTTTGATGTCGGCGACAGACGAAATATGTCTAGTCCTTTAGTCAGAATGTTCGTTGCCGTATTATGGTCTCGGTCTGCAATATATCCACAATGGGGACATTTGTGAGTTCTTTGACACTCAGCGGGATAAATCCACGCTGATTCTTAAGCAGAATAAATTTGCCTGGATAAATCCACGTCAAATTCAACCCTTAATGGCATAGCCAAAGATGCCTCTAGTCTGTCTGGGATAAACCCATTCAGGTTACTTTTTAATCCAATATTTGCTGCACCATTGCAGTCTGCATTAATCAATTTATTTTGCTTCGTTTTGTATAAACCACGTTTGATTCTTTTGCCACTAAAGCTATACTCAGTTGAATTATGAGTATGATAAACAGGTATATTATCTCTATCCAAAAAACTAGCCTTGGATGTGTAAGACTCCTCTTGTTCCAAATAAGTTAATCCATATCTTTCACACATAGCTTTTAACTTTAATCTCAAACTATAGTGTGGTATCTGTACAAATTTTTGATTAGTTTTTTTACCTAAGTTGATATCTTTTTTTATTCCGGGATTAACACCTACAACAATAGTAGATATTTGACTTTTACTACACCAGTTAATGAGATATCTAACTGCTTTATTCAGATAATCCCTTACTTTATTGTTTCGATTGACTGTAATGTTAACCTGTTTCTTAGTCAAGCCTTTGATACCTTGTTTATCCTTTAATGACTGTAATCTAGCATTTTCCTTGTTGTACCACTGGTTGATTGATTTAAGTTTTCTTCCGTCCAAAATGAACGACGACCCAGTATTTGATACACAGGTAGCTAAATTATTTAAACCAAGGTCTATAGCTAAAGCTTTGTCAGTTTTTTGGGCTGGTTGTGGTTCAACTTCAGTAATAAATTCTACTGCCTCCTGCGGAGGAGCTACGCTTTCAAAAAACCTAGCATCATATCTAGGAATTACCCTAACTTCCTTAAGGTTTTTATCTATTAATCTATCCGGAAAAGGGATTTTAACTTCCCCATACTCAGCCTTAAATTTCCTAGACATTGGGATATTAAAATCTCCGTTTTTGACGATAATTCGAGGTATAATCAAAGGAAAATACCCCTCTTTATTTAAGTATCTAGGCATTCGTATTTGTTCAAAGCGATACAGCCTCTCATTGGCAGCTTTTATTAAGTTGAAAAAAGCTCGAAAAGACCTATCAACAACTTTTAATGTTTGTTGTGCAATATCAGTTTGAAGTAGCTGGTAATTTTCATTATCTTTGCAGTGATGATAGTTGGATTCGTATCTGAGATACCCACCTTCTGCAAAATAAAACTGCCTCACAGAGTAAAGGCCTACATTATACATATTTTTGGATAATCTGCACAACTGTCTGAGAGCTTTAAACTATTGAGTGGACAAGTTCCTAATTTTGTTCTTTTGGGTCAGATACATTTCAACTATTATCGCCATATAATATAAGTATAGCGAAAATAGTTATGAAAGGCAATACTTAGATGACAGGTTTTAACCTGTCAGTTAGTTTTCATCCAGGGGTTAAAACGCCCTGGTTTCCCACATCCCTAAATTTTTACGATGAGTTCTAAATGATAGTGATTTTTCAACAGTTTGACCACAATTGGCACAATTTTGCGATGTTAAATCTGGAGATACTGATACACAAATAATCCCAGATAATTTAGCATCCTGAATTAAGCTATTCTTTAAGGATTTTTCTCTGGACAATAATAAATATTTAGTTAAGGAAGGAATTAGAAGTTTTAAATGATGAAGCAAATCCTATGAAATATCGGGGGCATAGTAATCTTCTGGTTTCACTTTTCCGACTGCATCTGGATCTTGATTTATACAATCCTGTTTCTGAACATATTGGCAGACACGAGCCCATAACTTTGCTCTAGTTCCAGGTGGTCCAGAAGAAAATAATACCCGATCTCCACCTACTATTTTGACTTGACAGACTGGGCAAATCTCTTGTTGATTTTCTGACATAGTTATTATAGTCTAAGGTCTTATTGACTAAGTAAGTATATAACGCTTTTTCCTTAATTTGGCAAATCTTATCTAGAGAAGGTGTTATATTTTAGGTTTTGGCTTGTCAATAACGTCTATATTTTTCTGTGATTTTTTGATAACTGGTAACTGATAAATGCTGATTATCATTACATATTTATGATTTTTTTTAATTAAAGATTAAGTAAAAGCTATATTTAGAGGAAAACATACGAGGTTTAATCTTGAATAAGCTCTGGGGTTTAGATTCTCAATAAATTCTATATTTTTCTGTGATTTTTTTGGAACTGGTAACTGATAAGTTGTGAGTAAATATGAGATATTTATGAAGTATTTATTGTGATTTTTTAGAATTGTTATTTATGAAAAAAAGCATATTTTTTTTGTTGTTTTAAGGAAAAAAATTAACAATTATTACCTCGCAAGCACTAAGTTAATAAAGGAAAATCAGGGAAATAAAAAGTCTGAAACTCTTACACCTGTTCTCTCTTCCCAGTAATGGTGTTTCCTTTTTCGAGGATATTTTGTTCACAACCTATTTCGGACTCCTATATGAATATGAATTACATAGAAAAAATCAATTATTTACTGAAACCAGCTATTAATCGGACTAATTTAGTTGTTGATTTATTTGCTGGATGTGGTGGTTTATCTCTCGGTTTTGAAGCTCATGGTTTTGACACTCATGGTTTTGAAATGGATGCTGATTGTTGTGCAACTTATGATAAAAATCTTAAAGGTAATTGCACTCAAGTTACTCTTACCTCAGAAACAGAATTACCCCCTGGAAAGGTAATAATTGGGGGTCCTCCTTGTCAACCTTTTAGTGTTGGAGGAAAGCAAAAAGGTTTGAAAGATGCGCGAGATGGCTTTCCAATTTTTATTAGTGCAGTGGCAAGATTAAAGCCAGAAATTTGGTTATTTGAAAATGTACGAGGGTTACTTTATCGGAATAAATGGTATTTGGATGAAATTACTCAAGCACTTCAATCTTTGGGTTATGCTATTGAGGTTAAATTGTTAAATGCTGTTGATTTTGGCGTACCTCAAAATCGTCAACGAGTAATAGTTGTTGGGCATAAAGGTGAGTTTAAATTTCCCCAAGTTTTAGATAGAAAAGTTACTGTTGGAGAAGCATTAGGAGAATTTGCATTGCACGCGCCTCCAGAGTCAAAATTTCTGACGGCAGGTATGGATAAATATGTGGCAAAATATGAAAAAGCTTCTAGTTGTAAACAACCTCGTGACTTATATTTAGATAAACCTGCAAGAACTTTAACTTGTCGAAACATTGCAGCTCCTACTGGTGATATGCACCGGATAAAATTGCCGGATGGGAGAAGGAGACGTTTATTATTAAGGGAGGCTGCAAGGTTACAAAGTTTTCCTGACTGGTTTGAATTTGTGGGGAAAGAAACCAGTTGTTTTAATCAGATTGGAAATGCGGTTCCTCCTTTATTTGCTTTTCATTTGGCGGGAAGTATTAGGAGTTATTTAGAATCTGGGAAAAGATTATCGCCTGATGAAATTTCACAACAAAGTATTCCTGTACAATTATCGTTACCTTTTTAATAATTTAAAATGTCTGAAGTTCCCCAATATTTTACTAAATCCGAAAAACCTCAACAACTTCAAAATTTAATCAATCAAGGATTACATATTATTTGTAAACTGGGTGTACCTCTTGAGGGGATGACTCAAAGACGATTGGAAAGAATGGCAATGGCTTTTTTAGCTGTAGCCAATGTTAAGAAAACTAATGATTGGGCAAAAATTGATAATTCTCATGCTTTAAGAACTAGAGAAATTATTAGGTACTGGAATAATTATTTTGATGAACAAATATCTGAAAGTTCTTATGACGATATTCGCCGAAAAGATTTAAAATTAATTGTCCTTGCAGGAATTATAATTCCTAGTGCTGCTAATCCAAATTCAGCTAGAAATGATGGTACAAGGTCTTTTGCTTTAAATCCCGATATTACCAATCTAATTAAAAATTTTGGCTCAGATAATTGGGAAGAAGAGGTTAATATTTTTTTTGCGAATCGAGTCACTCTAGAACAACAACTTTCTAGTCAACGAGAAATAAATTTAATTCCTGTAAAATTTCCTTGTGGTAAAACCTTAAATTTTAGTCCTGGCAAACATAATGAATTACAGAAAGCAATTATTGAAAGTTTTTTACCTAGATATGGTTATGGTGCAGAAATTTTATATGTTGGCGATACAGCTAAGAAGTTTTTACATTTGGAAAAAGCAAGACTTAAGAAACTAAAATTTTTTGAATTATCTGATGGTGAATTACCTGATATAGTCGCTTACTCACAACATAAAAATTGGCTTTATCTTATAGAAGCTGTTCATAGTTCGGGCGTAATTTCTAATGTACGTTTATTAGAACTGAAAAAACTCACAGAAAAATGTAAGGCTGACATAATTTTTATCACAGCTTTTCTAGACAATCATACTTTTCGCAAATTTGCTGCTGATATTGCTTGGGAAACAGAAGTTTGGATAGCTGATGCACCAGATCATATAATTCATTTTGATGGTGAAAAGTTTTTAGGACCTTACTCTCAAATAACTCATACTTGAAAGAAAATAATGACTGAAATAAACTGGCAATTATTCTGGATTTTAATGATTTTGCATTGTGTAATTGGTACTACTGCTGCTTTTGTAGCAAAAAGTAGAGGTAGGAATTTTAATATTTGGTTAGGTTGGGGTTTGCTTGGAGGTACTGCTGCTTTGATAACTGCGTTTTTGCTGCCGACTAAAAGTTAAAACTACAGATGAAAATATTTGCTTTGAATGGGTTAGTATTAAACCCAATTCAAAAAAGGTAGTTACATCTTTATCTGTTTTTTCTGCCTATACTATGAAATTTTATAGCTCGCAGATATTGTAAATATTTCAACTTTTTTTCTCTTTTTTCATGCACTTATCTTTACCTCACAGGAGTGCCCTACCAGGTGCGTCTAGACTCTTGCCTCCTCCGGAAGAGCGGAGCGAACAGAGGAGCACCGCTGTTTCCTGGGCCGTGACTTTAGCAATATTTTATCAAATTGATATAAGTACCACTAATTAAATCAGCTTTTAATATTGTCTATACAAATCAAAAAAGCCTAATTTGCCCAAAATTATTAAAAAATATTTCACGAGCTTGCGTTATTTCAGCGATTTGGTATCATGTTATGAACATTGATATTCTGCCAATGTTTTACCTAAACCTAAAAAAGACTGTTCTTTAGAAGGCGAAAACCTAGTATTTACGTTAATAGCATCTCAAATCTGCCAATTTTGAGGCTGGTTAGAGAACCTCAAAAAAAACAATATTGAAATGAGTATAAATACTAAAGTAATTCTAGGGATTGACAAAATCATATATATAAGGTTTAGGATTCGAGGCACTAAATATATAAATGTTTGTAGTCGTACTTCAGGGCTCAATAACGTTAAGGCGAAACTAGAAAGTTGATTTTCCCAAGGCGAGAAAAACCCAAATCAAATTTAATCATTAATTAGAACAAGGAAAATTTTTCCAAGTTTCTCCAGATTTGTCAACAATATCAAAAATGAAGAGAAAGGGCGGTCTCTGAAATTATATCCTCCATTAATTTTGTTTGGGCGGGTTGATTAAAGCTCTGATTGACGAGCGCCTAGATTGATTCGCGAAAGTTGAATGCTGAAATGAACGACTTATAGAAGAATTATTAACTCTAAAACAATTACTCCATCAAGGCAAAATCTCAGAAGCTTTTGCCGGTCGTTATGAATCTGAATAATTAGCAGAATTAGTTGAGTACAATTAAATTATTACAATGGCAATGGATTGAATCCTATAACATCAATAGATAGAGTAAGCAGGTCTGGATTTATCTATGAGAATGGTAAATTTTGTGATGTTTGCCCACCAGACTAGACTATTTCATTTATCTGTAAATGGGTATCAAAATTCCGTCTGGTATCTGGCAGATTATAGCAATTAAATTTTATGGCTAAGTTGAGAGCAAATATATTTCCTAGAACATCAATACATTAACCTATTCCACTATTATTGAAACCCTTATATTGAGCCAATGCACAAATATTGAAATATCCAAAAATCATATTAGTGGGATAGACTCATAGAGTAGACAGGTCTAGATTTATCTGTACTAATAGTACATTTTTTTTATATTTGTCTATCTACTAAGCTAAGACGCATTTTAACTGGATTTTATTAAATAACTAAATCTCCCTCAATCCCTTTCTTGTCAAGTGTTACCTATTACCTGTTGCGTAGTCTTAATAACCAGTTGAAAAGCATAAAAGCTTATAGTAAGTAGAGAGGTTTAAAATTAGATCGCTACTAGCAAATCTAATTTTAACTCACACTTTAATGAATTCCCTACTATAAAAGTGTGAGGTTGTAGGTTTGATAAAAAAGTTAAGTAGTCCTAAATATGTCAGGATATTGGTTGTGAATTTCCTTTCATTTTCAGGAGTTAAGGTGCAAAAATGATTACTTGTTTACCACTATTAAAACTTCATGGTTAATGGTTTTAGATAAAAAACCTCTTTTACCCCAGACCTAACACCTAACCTTTCTTCTACCAATGAAATTTCATACCTAGATATTGCTCTAAACGCTGATTATGAAGTTGAAAATAATCACTTAATTTTTGTCTAATTGACTCACTCATAGATGAATAATAGCCAGCATTTAACTTGGGATAATCTGAGATTTGATAATCTGGCAAACCTAGAAAATTGAAAACTTGCTTCATTGTCGTTTCCGAGTCACTATAAAAGTCTTCACTTTTCAAAATTAACAAGTTTTCTCTAGGAAAAATAGTCAACCATTTCTTCAGCCAATCAACATATACGCTAGAGGCAATATAATCTCCCTGATAATTCCAATAATCTTTCTCTGTCACAAAACTAGATGAAACTTTTGTCAGTTTTTCCAGCCTGGAATTAATCACCTCTTCAACAGACATACTCTCTGAGTTTAAACGGACCTCGTGATAATAATTAGATATAGCTCTATCTACTGGATTTCTTAACAGCACAATCAACTTAATTTTTGGGAAGAAATGAAATAGTCTAGCTGGAGTATCTGGAGAATCAAAATAACTAGGGCTGGCTTCTCCAGTTAAGAAATTTTCTGACTCTGGAATTTTGGGAAAATGTGCCCGATACCAATCTAAACCTCGATGAAAATAAAAAGACCAAAAATCTACCTCTTTTTTTATTCCAGGTAAAATCTGTGGATGTTGAGTTAGATAATTATATATAGATGTAGTGCCTCCTTTTTTGACTCCAATTACAATGAAATTAGGCTCGGAAAGCTTGGGGAATTTTTGGTATTTTTGGAAAAAGGTGGGATAGATTTGTTGAATTTGATGTTGACAAGCTGTTTGATAAATTTCTCTGGCTGTATCAGTTTGATTTATTTGAGTAAGGGCTTCCCCTAAGTTTAGATAGGAGCAAACAGATTCATTTTTTTGTTGGATAAATTGCTGAAATAAGTTAACTATTGATTGGAGTGTGCCTCGGCGTTCAAAAGTTTCCCAGAGACGAATATCAGACCACCAAGCAAAGTCAGGATTAAGTTTTATAGCATGATGGTAGGCAATGGTAGCCTCTAACCATTTTTGTTGTTGAGTTAATGCTAATCCTAGGTGATAGTAAGATTGGCTATCTGGGTTTGTTTCGACGGCAGAATAATATGAGTTTAGTTGTTGTTCAAGTTTAATTTTTTGCCGAAATATTTTCTCTAGTTGCTGATAAATTTCTATTTGATTGGGGAGAATTACTAGAACAATATAGTAGATAATGATTGCTCCATAAATCTGATTTTCTTGTGCTAAGGCGTTTCCTAATTGCAAATATATTTCTGGATTTTCTCTGATGAGATAGAGTGCTTTTTGGTAAATAGGATATTGGTCTGGATATTGAATGGCGTGACAATAATAGTTGATAGTTTTATCTAAGTTTGACTGAGAAAGTTGGGCAATGGCATCTCCTAACTGTAGCTGCATCCAAGTTAAATTAGGTCGAATTTGAGCAACTTCTAAATAAGTGGCGATCGCTCGGTCTAATTTTTGTTGTTTTAGTAAGGTATCTCCCAAACATTGGCGATACCAAACTACTTCTGGGTTGAGTTTTATTGTCTGACGATATGTTGTTTCTGCTGCTTCTAGTTTTCGAGTTTGAAAAAGAATATCTGCTAATTTTTGGTGAGTGCCTTTGATTTCTGGGTTAAGTTGAATTGCTGTTTGATAATTGGCAATGGCTGCGTCAAATTCTCCGACTTTAACTAAAGCTTCTGCTAATTTATGGTAAGCCCAGTAGCTATCAGGATTAATGTTGATAAAACTCTGGTAGGCGTTGATTGCTTTCTCCCATTTTTCTAGTTCAATTAAGGCATCTCCTAAGTTATGGTATGACCAGGGAAAATCGGGATTTAGTTTGATTGTTTGGCGATAAGCGGTAATAGCTTCCTCCCATTTCTGTAGTTGAGTCAAAGCTTGCCCTAGTTTATAGTAAGACCAAGGAAAATTTGGATTGATTTGTATTGCCTGGCGGTAGGCAGTAATAGCTTCTGACCACTGTTTTTTTTCTGATAATTTTTCTCCTAATTCGTAGTCATCCATTTGCTGTTTAGATATGATTTTTTAAAAAGGTAGAGGGCAAAGGTTACAATTTCTGTAGTTGAGTCAAATCTTACCTTAATTTATAGTCAGACCAAGAAAAATTTGGGTTGATTTGTATTGCCTGGCGATAGGCAGCAATAGCTTCTGACCACTGTTAAATAAATATTCTTTTAGCGAAGTCTTATACCCAAATAACAGATAAAGTCAAGAAAAAACTGAAAGACATACATATCTGTAGGAGTGGATTTTAAATGAGAATAAAATACTGAAATGTCAAAATTTTCTCTCAACCTGCCATAACTACAAATTTAAAACACTTAAAAGTTATCACTTATCAAGGCCTATGGTGGGGATATGTACAACCCGCCACCTTTTAGCTTTTAAGTCGAAACGCTCACCACAGGCTTGAAACAATATAGTGGGAATCTTCAAATCCAATCTTAATAATGAATGATACCCCCTCATAACTATTTACCAAAACAAGGGAGTAATTTCCTTTCGGTGCGGAAAGCGGAGCAAAGGTCATGCTCCGCTTTCCATGTTTGCTCCGCATTCGGTCCGAAATTACTCTTAAGTAGTCATGCAAAATTAATTACACATACTCTCAAGCTAAAAGACCTATATTGTAAAAATCACAGCTAATAATATTAGGTAATTAATTTTGCCCAGGTACTTACTAGAGTTTCTCGGTTTTTAAAATGTCACAACTAGGAAAGAATTGTAAATATTGCTGTAAAGCTTATTTCCAAGAGTTATCATAATCTGCTTGTGGGGTTTTGCTGGTCATTTTTTTGTGGTTAATATGATGGTTAAAAAGACAGGGTTTTCAACCGCAAGTAGATACTGAATATCTATTAGTTATACAAAAAACATCAATAAATCTAGTTATTGAGTAAGTTTTGACTGGCTAACCTCTTACCAATTAAATTTCATATTTAAGAATTGCTCTAATTTTTGATTATGAGGTCGATATAAATCTGTCATTTTTTGCCGGATAGAGTCTTTGATATTAGGGTAATAACCTATGTTTAATTTTTGATAATCTGAAATTTGATAATCTGGCAAATCCAAAAATTTGAAAACTTGTTTCATAGTATTTGCTGGATTAGCATTAAAGTCTTCAGTTTTCAAGATTAAAAATTGTTCTTTGGGAAAGATAGCCATCCATTTTTGCAAAAACTTAATGTATACTCCCACAGGTAAATAATACAAGTTTTGGTGACTGTCATTTGAGCTAAAATTTTGTAAATTTTCTAGTTCATAATTGATGGCTGTTTCAAAAGAACGATTTTCTTTATTTAATCTCACCCAGTGATAATAGTTAGAAATTGCTCTATCTACTGGATTTCTTAAAAGTAGAATTAGTTTAATTTTGGGAAAGAAACTAAAAATCCGAGTTGCTGCTTCTGGATTACCAAAATATCCTGGGCTGGCTTCTCCTGTTAAATATTTTTCTGCTTTTGGAGTGGGAGGAAAATGTGCCAAATACCAATCTATGCCTCGCTCAAAATACCCAGACCAAAATTTGACTTCTTTAACAATAGGAGGCAAAACTTGTGGGTGTTGAGTCAGATAACTATACAGTGATGTTGTGCCGGCTTTACCAACTCCAATAATTATAAAATCAGGTCTTCTAAGTTGCTCTACATTCCAGTAATTTTGTACAAAATTCGGATGATATTTTAAAGTTTGTTGGTAGCAGGCTGTTTGATAACAAATAATAGCTTGATTAATTTTCCCCTGTTCCGTTAAAATTTCTCCTAGATTAATATAAGATAAAACTGATTCTGGATTAAGTGCTATTTTTTGTCTATATAAACTGACAGCCTCATCAAATTTATTAGCATTCTCTAAAGTTTTAAATAAACTCCATAAACCTCGATCTGCCCAGGAAATTTCAGGATTGATTTGAATGGCTCGCAAGTAAGCATTTGCTGCAGCTTCCCACTGATTATTTTTTACAAAGGCATCTGCTAAAAAGCGATAGATTTCTGAATTTTCAGGTTGTAGCTCAATGGCTTTTTGATAACAAGTAATTGCTGCTTCTAATTTTCCTTGTTTAACTAGAGCATTTCCTAAATAACTCCATAACCAAAAACCATTGGGATTAAATTCTATTGCCTGACGATAAATAATAACTGCTTCATCCCATTTATCCTTTTTTAGCAAAACTTTCCACAAACATATATGAGACCAAGGTGAATCTGGATTTAACTCAATAGCACGGAGATAACTTGTAATTGCTGCATCTAACTTACCTTGTTTTTCCAAGGCATCGGCTAATAATTTGTGAATTATATCAATATTTGGTTGGCGTTTAATAGAATCTTGATAATAGGCGATCGCTTCATTTATTTTTCCCTGTTTAATTAGAGCATTTCCTAAATGTCGATAAGACCCATCTAAATCTGGTTTA
Organism: Microcoleaceae cyanobacterium; assembly: GCA_049647275.1. Taxonomy (GTDB): domain Bacteria; phylum Cyanobacteriota; class Cyanobacteriia; order Cyanobacteriales; family Microcoleaceae; genus JASJEE01. The sequence continues at coordinate 1,874 of JBARXI010000933.1, read as the reverse complement.
ATCTCAATAGCACGTTGATAAGCTATTACTGCTTGATGCCATTTTTTTTGTTGAGCTAGAGCTTCTCCTAATTTCTGGTAAGACCAGGCAAAGTTAGGGTTAAGTTGAATGGCACGGCAGAAAGCGTCTACTGCTTCATCCCAGTTTTGCTGTTGCATTAAGACTGAGCCTAATTTGTGGTAAAATAATGAGAATTTTGGGTGAAATTTAATAGCAGTTTTATACCAGATAATTGCTTGGTCTAACTGTTTTTGTTCGACTAAGATATCTCCTAATATTTTATAGGTTTCTATTTGGTGAGGATTTAACTTAATTGCCTGGCGATAACTGGCAATTGCTGATTCTATTTTTCCCATTGCTTGTAATATTTTTCCTTGGGTATTGTAGGCTGGTACAAAGTTGGGTGATTTGGCTAAAATTTGTTGGCAAATTTCATAAGCTGCTGCTAATTTTCTCTGAGATAAGTAAGTTTCTGCCTGTTGGTGTTTTTCAACTGTCATAGTTTGTGGGTTGATGGTCAATTATTTTCTAATTCCTTGGTCTAACTGTTTTTGTTCGACTAAGATATTTCCCCATATTTTATCGGTTTCTATTTGATAAGGATTTAATTTAATTCCTTGGCAATAATTAAGTAGGTGGATCTAAATATAGCAATCCTATTTCAGTTATAAATTTTTGGTGGTGGTAGGTGGTAGGTGGTAGGTGTTAGGTATTAGGTGGTAGGTAGAAGACAAAATAAATACATCTAAATTTTTCACAAATCATTTAGGATTGCTATATATGTTAAAAGGAAAAATCTGAAAATGAAGTCTGAAGCCAGTTTTTAAAAAGTTTTCACCGCTTGAAATCTCCATCGCTATTTTACGGATAATTAAACCCACCTACTTAGCAACTGTTGATTCGATTTTCCCCATGGCCTGCAATATTTTTCCTTGGGTATTGTAGACTGGTAAAAATTTGGGTGATTTGGCTAAAATTTGTTGGCAAATTCCATCAACTGCTGCTGATTTTCCCTAAGATAAGTAAGTTTCTGCCTGTTGGTGTTTTTGAGTTGTTGTAGTTTAAAAAATCGATTGGTAAGACATAATTTTTTCTATAGTTTGATTTGCCAAGATTAAAAATCAACCAGCCTTATCTAACCTTTCTACTCTACTTCATCTATCCTTGCCCTCCTTACAAAATAGAGCTGTTTCATTCTCGTAAAAGTATAGATAGAGTTAGGGAAAAAATTTTAGACACCCTAGTCTAGACTTTCGTCAAATCTATCGAACAAGAATTTTTGTTAGTTAAATAATTTTAAATCATTTCAGTTGCTTTAATCATCATAATTATTCCGCTTTTCCAGAGTAAATTTAGTTTTATTTCCCAATACAAACACTTTCTTCTCATCCGAATATTCAAAATTGCCAGCTTATCGAACTTTGAAACAACTCTGCCTTTTAGGCTATGCTTTACTCATAATACAATTTTGCTCGAATAATATTACAAATAATTGGATTTGGTATAATTTCCTTTCCTTTCCTACGGAATGCAGAGCAAACATGGAAAGCCGAGAATTCTGCGCAGCATGACCAAGGAAAAGAAATTGCCCCTACTTCTAGCAACATCCTCACAATTTGTACGATTTTTTTTCCAAATGATATAAAAAATCTACTACTTACCGAATAATTAAGGTTTAAAGCCTCTCCTTTAAAGGAGAAACAAGCGGTCGTTTGCGCAGCATTCCGTAGGATGGGATGGCGAGGTCTCCTCGCCATATCCAATCGACCAAGAGAGAAAAAATTTTCATGATTAGTCAATCCAATCCGTTTCAAGGAGAGGTAATTATTAATTATTAATTATTAATTATTAATTGTTGAACACCTACTACCTAA
>JBARXI010000932.1:0-1621 GCA_049647275.1 Microcoleaceae cyanobacterium | reverse complement strand
GAAACAAAACAAACACCAAGCCAATATTTTAAAGAAAATAAACCAAGACCTTTGATAGATGATATTCAAATATTTGAGATTGTGACAGATGTTGATATTTTACGAGAAAGAATATCTAAAAGAACACAAATAATGATAAAAGATGGACTAATTGATGAGGTGATTACACTAGAAAAAAAATATACAAGAGTGCCACACTCTATGAATAGTATAGGAATATCTGAGACATTAGATTATTTAGATAGTAAAATTAATATAAAAGAGTTAGAGGAACTCATCTCTATTCATACTGCACAGTTAGCAAAAAGGCAAAGAACATTTAATAAATCACAATTTAAAAATGTTAAAAAAGAAAATTTAAACAAAATGAAAGACTTGATTCTTTCTAATCTTTAATTAAATTAAAAAATGGAATAATTATTGCATATAAACCTTGTTAATAGCATATTTATAGCACAATAATACAATCTTCGTAAGTTCTTATTTAAATATAATAAGGTATTATTTGTGTAATTACTGTTAACAATTTTGTAAAATTTAGAAGATGTTAACATAAAGGGGAAAAAATGGAACATACGGACTTTGCACATCCTTATTTTGGTGCATTTATAATGTTTGTATTAACATTCGTGGCATTTCTTGCAACAACTGTTTTATCACGATTCGTAGGTGGTAAATTAGCAAGAAAAGATACAGAAAAATTAAAGTCTACACTCTATGAATGTGGACCAGAGGTAACAAAACAGCCAAATACTGTTTCTTCGCAATTTTATCTCATGGCATTGTTGTTTATTCTTTTTGATGTAGAGATAATATTTATGTTTCCATGGGCTGTAAACTTTGAAGTTTTAGGTTGGTTTGGTTTTGTTGAGATGATTCTTTTCATATTATTACTAACAATTGGATTTATTTACGCGTGGAAAAAAGGAGCCCTTGAATGGCACAGCATAAAGTAAACTATCTAGCAGATGGAGGAACTCCAATAAAACTCACAACTGTAGATAAAATAGTTAATTTCGGTCGAAGTAATTCTCTTTGGCCTATGACTTATGGACTCGCTTGTTGTGCTATTGAGATGATGGCAGCAGGTGGTTCACGATTTGACTTTGATAGATTTGGAACAATCTTTAGAGCAAGTCCACGACAATCAGATGTTATAGTTGTTGCTGGTACATTAACAAAAAAACATGCTGAATTTATGAGAAGATTGTATGATCAAATGCCAGATCCTAAATGGGTTATCTCAATGGGAAGCTGTGCAAATACAGGTGGTATGTTTAATACCTATGCAACAGTTCAAGGTGTTGATAGAGTTATACCTGTTGATATTTATCTTCCTGGTTGTGCCCCTAGACCAGAAACATTGCAGTTTGCATTGATGCAGTTGCAACAAAAGATAAGAAGAGAACCAGCATTTATGGCACAAAAAGCAAAAAGGTTAATATAAATGAGAGCATATACACCAAAAAATGATGTACAAGCAAAATCTTATTATAGTGATAGATTTTTTGTAAAACCAACACTTGCTAGAAAAGCTGTTTATGAGGACACTATTTTAAGTGCAGATTTCTTAAGTTTAAATAGTGTTGTAGAGGTTATAGAATCATACATAGAGTTAGAT
>JBARXI010000931.1:0-6306 GCA_049647275.1 Microcoleaceae cyanobacterium | reverse complement strand
GGCGAGGTCTCCTCGCCATATCTAATCGACCAAGACAAGAGCATATTCCTTATGTCAAGCCTCTTGCTTTAGCTAAAGGTACTGATAACTGAAGGGCGCAGTTCCTCTGCAAGAGGCGTGCCTGATAGCGTAGCTCCTCCGCAGGAGGCGTGCCTGATAACTGAAATGACCTCACAATGAGTTGCCCCACAGTCTCTAATTTTCAACTATTATTCCGGATTATTACAACCTTTTATTGTTTAATATAGTTATACCTATTTTTTTGATGCTGAATTTTGATAATTAACCATGAATAATGCACCTAATGCTACTCTCGATGCTGAAAACTATTTATTAAGAAGTGTACATACAAACAATTTCCCAAATATTTTAGAGCAGTTAGGAATATCTTTAGTTGTTTCTACTTATCAAGCGGGAAAATTAATTGTATTACGTGCCGATAATGGTGTAATTAATACCCACTTTCGCACCTTTAAGAAACCGATGGGGTTAGCAGCAACTCACGAAAAAATTGCCCTGGGAACTGCTTATCAAATTTGGGATTTTCGCAACGTACCAGCAGCGGCAGGAAAAATAGAACCCTCTGGTAAACATGACGCTTGTTTTTTACCCAGAAATATTCATATAACTGGGGATATTGATATTCACGAAATGGCTTGGGCAAAGGATGAATTATGGTTTATTAATACTCGTTTTTCTTGTCTTTGTACTCTCGGTCATCCTAATAGTTTTGTGCCGAGATGGCGACCTCCTTTTATCAGTGGATATGATTTAACAGACCGTTGTCATTTGAATGGATTATGTTTAAAAAATGAACGACCAAAATATGTCACAGCTTTAGGAGAAACTGATACTGCTGCCGGGTGGAGAAAAAATAAAGCTAATGGTGGGATATTAATGGATATAGAAACAAATGAAATATTAATGCGGGGCTTATCTATGCCTCATTCTCCTAGATGGTATCAGGAACAATTATGGTTATTAGAATCGGGAAATGGTAGTCTGGCAAAAGTTGATTTAAACGAGAGAAAATTGGAGAATGTTGCTAAATTACCTGGGTTTACTCGCGGTATAGATTTCTGGGGAAATTTAGCTTTTATTGGTTTGTCTCAAGTTAGAGAAACTGCTGTTTTTACTGGGATGCCAATTACTCAACTTCAAGAACGAATTTGTGGTGTTTGGGTGGTGAATATTTTGACTGGAGAAACTGTAGCATTTTTGAGGTTTGAAGAAGGAGTTCAGGAAATATTTTCTGTGGCAGTTTTGCCGAATATTCGCTTTCCTGAAATTATTGAATGGGATGAAAATTTACTTGCTAGTTCTTATGTTTTACCTGATGAAGCTTTGGCAGAAACAGTACAACCAGCTTCAGAAATAGCAATATCAGAAACTCATTTAGTCAAAGGAAATCAGTTCTATCAAGAAGGTAAATTAATAGAAGCGATCGCTGAATATCAAGAATGTCTGAAGTTACAACCAGATTTGACTAGAGCTCAATATAATTTGGGGGTAGCTTTAGGGGATAATCAACAATATGAAGCAGCAATTAATATTTTACAACAGGTAATTAGGACAGAGCCAGATAATGCGGATGCTCATAATAGTATTGCTTATGCTTATAGTCAAAAAGGTGAGTTAGAAGGGGCAATTAAACATTATGAAAAAGCGATTAATCTCAACGGTAGTTTTGCCAAAGCTCATTTTAATTTAGGCATGACATTGTTGAAAAATGGAGAATTTAAGCGAGGATTGGCTGAATGTGAATGGCGTTGGAAAACTTCAGAATTTACTCCCTTTAAATGCCCTCATCCCCGATGGAAAGGTGAAGATATTAGCGATAAAACTTTGTTAATTCATACTGAGCAAGGAGCAGGAGATGCTATTCAATTTATCCGTTATATTCCCCTAGTAGCAAAACTCTGTCAACAGATTATTTTGGTATGTACGCCAGAGTTAATTCCTATATTTAAAAATGTGCCAGGAATTGATAAATTAATGCCACCAGGAGAACTACAATTATCAGAATTTGATATCTATGTCCCCTTAATGAGTTTACCTTATATTTTCGACACAACTTTAGAAACAATTCCTGCGGATATTCCTTATCTCAAAACCACAGATTCTAGCCCGATAAATATTTCCAATACTGAATACAAAGTAGGCATTGTTTGGGCAGGTAGTTCTACTCATAAAAATGACCATAATCGTTCGTGTAAATTAACAGACTTTTTACCAATTTTGCAAGTTCCAGGAGTACATTTTTATAGTCTGCAAAAAGGAGAACGTAACAAACAATTAACTCAAATTTCCAACAATATTCAGATAGAAGATATGAGTTATCTATTAAATAATTATGCGGATACAGCAGCAGTAATAAATCAACTAGATTTGGTAATTACTGTTGATACTTCAGTAGCACATTTAGCCGGAGCATTAGGTAAACCTGTATGGACTTTGTTATGTTTTAATGCTGATTGGCGTTGGTTACAAGAAATAGAAAATACTCCTTGGTATCCAACGATGAAGTTATTCCGTCAGTCTCACTCAAGAGAGTGGCAAGAAGTAGTTGAAAAAGTACAATCAGAGTTGTGGAAAATTATCGGAAAAAAAATGATTATAAGTGTGAATTAGAAGCTTGAATAAGTTATAGCAGTTCTAAATAGGTTGTGAACAGAATATCGAAACAAGGAATAGAGAACAGAAAACACCTTAACTGGGAATAGGTGTAATAGTTTCAGACTTTTTATCTAATATCATGTTCCCCCTCCAGGGGAGCTGCACTAACGGATAATCAGTTATAAATACAATTTAAGAACTGATAGTACTGAAGAAATACTGAAATGATCTTTACTTTTCTCCTTTCTTCCCTCCTGGCTCCTGACTCCTCGAGGTCGCCCTACCGACGGCTCCCCTACCTGACTCCTCTCTAAGTTATTTATAAGTATTCAACCGAACATGATATCATTCGTGAATTGTTTACAAATGATTTAGGAGTGCTATATCAAGTATTAAGTATAAGTAGGGATATTCCATTAAACGTCCCTACATAATAATTTTAGATAAGTTTAAATAATTGTAAATACTAATTTGATGGCGTTGCATATTTGTGGGATGAATTGTGGGCTTGGAGAAAAAAGAAGTTAGAAGTATTAAAGATGAGATTTACCTGTTCCAAGAAGATTCATCCCTTGATTCAGCAACACCAATTTGATAGTAGTCTTGCGTAAAAATGTTTAAACAGAAAATGTAGCATTATTACGACACTCTCAGAAATCCTTAGAAACTATTCCTACTGACGACTGACTACTTACTCCTAATAACAACTTATATCATGTCTGAATAATTAGTGATGAAAAAACTTTCTCTCTCCTCTTCTTCCATTTTTTTCCTTCTTTCTTATTCTTATTCCCTCCTGACTCCTGACTCCTGACTCCTCTATCGTTTCAAGTGGACATAATATTAAACGATTTGTAGCAGACATTTATTGTATCTAGTATTACCTGTTAGTAGCTACACAAACATAGTGTAGATTCCCCTACCTTTTGAACGGTCATACCTACCTTAGCAATAATTAGAAACATTTATTAGTATTTTATCAAAGCAATTTACAGCTAATAGGTAAATTACACCTGGTAGCTTAGTCAAACTGCGTACCCAAAATATTACTTCTAATCATTTTCATCTTATAACTTAGGAGGTTTTTATATGCGGAGTTGTCAAGTTTACCTTTTATGGGAAAGAGTTCCTCCCATGGACAAAGGTGGTAGAAAATTAATGCTACGACCTACTGATGAATTATAGGGTAAAAATTATTCATCAACAGTTGATTTATAGAAAATCTCAAAGTAGACGATAATTTAGTCGATTTGAATCTAGAAATAAGTGACGATATAACTACTTGTAAAATTGTGAACCAACAAGGAAGGATATTTGCGAGTTTTAATCGAAACTTAATCTCAAGTTTGATAGTTATCAATTATAAGGAGTATTTACTATGTCAGCAGAACATGATTGGCAACTACTTTATCAACAGATACAGGAACAGATAAAACAACAGGAATTCTTACTTGATTCGCTCTATCGGCAGCGTACTTTTATCCGGTCACAAATATTAGAGCAAGCACTATACAAAGATAAAGAATAGAAGATAAGTGTTAGGGAAATTTATTAGATTTTCCCCAACACTCAACACCTAAATTCCCAATCTATTTCCCCTTATTGTCACTATGTGAGTTTAATTACCAGAATTTACAAAAATACCAAATATTATAGAAAAGCATAAAATTTTACAAGCAAACTTTAGATTAGCAAAATAATTAAGCATACTTTGATAAAGGCGTTGCCGAATCAAAAGATGAATCTTTATCGAATAGGTAAATCCCATCTGTTACTTCCTCTACTTCCTCTCTCTCTCAACCTACAATTCATCCCGCAAATATGCAACGCCTTGATAAAACAGTAGGGTGAGTTGCAGCACACCATTACATCACCATTAATTTTTCATCGGCACTTATAAAATCAAACTAAACCATCAAAAACAACAAAATCAGAATTATCAATCTCAGTCACATTAACCCCCTGCAACACAGCTAAAATTTGACCCGTACTTATCACATTAACCAAAGCACCATCATCACCCTGTAGCACCTGGACATCATCTAGACTAATACCACAAGCCAAACCTACCCGGTCTATACCATTCTCAAAATCTGTAAACACATCCGTGCCTTGAATTGAACTCAGAGCAAAAATATCAGAGCCACTGCCACCAGCAACTAAATCATCACCTGCACCTCCATCCAAAAGGTCATTCCCCTCACCACCAACTAGAATGTCATTACCTTCATTACCACAAAGTGTGTCATTACCACTATCCCCTATTAACTGGTCATCGCCCATTTCACCATGAACTAAATCATCGCCCTCACCACCTAAGGCAATATCACTACCCTCACCGCCATCAATTGAATCATTACCTGCACTACCATCAATTAAATCATCACCTTCACCACCATAAATTAGGTCTGGCGAAATATCAATTTTGTTGGCATTGTTTGTACCACCAGAGATTGTGTCATTACCCTTATCGCCAAAGAGGGTGTCACTATCAAGGTCTCCAAAAATTATGTCGTTATCCTTGCCACCAAAAGCGATATCGTCTTCTTTACCGCCATACAACAAGTCATCCCCTTGGTTAGCATCAAGAATATCATTTCCACGGTCTCCAAATAGACTATCATTGTCTTCTGGGGAGAGGGTAGCATCACCCGTGAAACTGCGACCGCCGATGATGGTATCGTTGCCTTCTACTCCGAATAACTCGTCGTTACCTTCAAATCCGATGATGGCTTCTTCTAGCTCTGTAGCAATAATTTCATCGTCATTGACAGTACCTGCAATGAAGTTTTCTGGTGCTAGTGGTGGGGAGGAAAGGTTGTCTAAAATTACTATGGGTGGCTCTGGTATTGGTGGGCAGAGGCAGTCTTCGTCTACTATTGGAGGAGTTACAGTTGGTGGAGTTGTAATACCTGTGCCACTGGTATTAATAGTAAAGTCTTGAGTATCTGATAACCCATCTGCATCTGTAACTACTAACTCAACTGGGTTGGCTCCTGTGTTATTTGTGGTTGGTATACCTGTGAGGGTAGCACTACCATCACCATTATCTGTGAGAGTTAACCAGTTGGGTAGAGTTGTACTTTCTATGGTTAGGGTATCACCTGTGTCGGGGTCAATAGTATCAATATTGTAGGCGTAAGTTGTGCCGACGGTGGCTGTGGTAATTGCTTGTGAGGAGAAACTTGGCTCTTCGTTGACATCGGTGACGTTTACTGCTAGGCGTTTTTCGATGCTGTTGCCGTCATTGTCTGTACTTTCGACTCTGACTGTATATCGGTTATTGCCTTCAAAGTTGAAGCTTGGTTGAGCTATCAGTTGGTTGTTATCGATGGTGAATAGGTTGTTGTTGTCGTCTCCTGAGCCGGAAACTAAACGGTAGGTATGGCTGTTGCTATCTTGGTCTGTGGTTTGTAGACGACCGACTGCTGTATTTTCTGGTTCGTTTTCGGGGATTTGATTTGGTTGGAGACGGATATCTGTGGGAAATTCTGGTGTGGTTGTTGGGGTTTGGGGTGTTGTTGGGGTTTGGGGTTGGGGAACATTAATACTGAAGTTTTGAGTTTCTGTGAGGTCGCCGGAGTCGGTGACTGTGAGGGAGATGTCGAAGTTGCCTGTGTCGTTGTTTTCTGGTGTGCCTGTTAATGTTGCTGTGCCGTCGTTGTTGTCGATGAGACTGAGCCAGTCTGG
>JBARXI010000930.1:0-3331 GCA_049647275.1 Microcoleaceae cyanobacterium | reverse complement strand
GTAAACAAAACCACCCCAAACACAACAGCAGTAATTTCATCTCGACCAGGCAAAACCACAGGTACACTCAAAACCAGAGCAATAGATACCGACCCCCGTAAACCACCCCACCAAAGAAAAGTTTGTTGTTTAATATCAATTCGGGAGTCTGCCACCAAATTACTGACTGTACTCAAACCATAAACCGAAATTGCTCGCGTGAAAATTACCGCCCCAATAGCAACTGCAATTAGGAAAATATTATCTGCTAAAATCCTATATTCAATTTGGTCTCCTATTAACAGAAACACAATCGAGTTGACAAAAAACGCCACAAATTCCCAAAATTCACTAACTATTAAACGAGTCCGTGGGTTCATCCCAATGCGGGAACCAAAGTTACCTAAAATTAACCCAACAGTTACAACTCCAATAACTCCCGATCCGCCTAACTTTTCTACTATTACATAAGTGCCATAAGCAGAAACTAAAGTTAGTGACTGTTCGACCAAAGGTATATCAAAACGTTGGGTGAGGAAAGAAATTCCAAAGCCAATTAAACAACCAATACCGACACCTATACCAACAAAACTGAGGAAAGTAAATAGAGAATCTGAAATAGAAAATTTATCAACTGTTCCTAATGGAATTCCCACTAGCAAAGTAAAAGCAACAACAGCAACCCCATCATTAAATAAACTTTCTCCTTCCATTAAAGTGCGTAGACGTTTACTTGCTCCTAATTCTTTTAATAAAGCCACCACAGAAATAGGGTCCGTTGCAGATAAACTTGCTCCGACTAGAAAGGCGATCGGTAAGGGAATTCCGGTGAAAATATTCAGACCATAAGCAATACCAACTACAGAAATTATTACACCGATAATAGCAAATAATCCTACCGGAACTAAATCTCGTTTTAAGTCTCGCCAATTCAAATTCCAAGCAGCTTCAAATAATAGGGGAGGTAGGAAAATTTCGAGAATTAATTCTGGAGATAAACTGACTAATCTTATATCAATAAATGCCAAAATTAATCCGAAAATTACTAATAATAAAGTAAAGGGAATTCGCCGAAACCAACTAAAAACTCGTGACAGAGTAGCGACACTCAGAGAAACAGAAAGAACTAATAAAAATTGTTCTATGTTTTGCTCAATAACTGTTTCAGTTACAGCAGCTTCTACAGACATTATGATACTCCTAAATCTGAATAAAATTAATCTCCCTACACTAGAGCAATCATAAATGAGTTATAAAAAATCATAAAATACATAGGAACTCTGAAACTCTTACCTCTGTTTCCTGTTTCCTAATTCCAATATATTTTCTACACAACTCAAATATGACTGCTATAGAAGGAGTAATTAACAGGAAAGATGTGTTTTGGGTTGTAGGTGTTTAGTCACTAAATCCCTAGTTAGCTTTTAATCTCCCCATGGAAAAGTATTGAATCCCTATTGATTAAATACTGTATTTATTACCTTTTTTCATCTTCCTTATTGCTTATTTTTTCATCAACAAAATACCGACTGTTGTCTAGGTTTAAGAAACAGTCGGCATTTTAGCAAAGAGCTGAGGTTGATTCTAAGCTTCTTTATTTAAGAAGTTTTGAATTTGTTGGATGGCTATAGCACCAATATTGAATACGGCCCAACCAGCAGCAGCGAGTATAGGTAATAAAACGATTAACAAACGGAAGTCAAATTCCATTTACTCCTCTCCTGAAGATTTTTAAAGATTTATCTTTTATTTTACACCTTCTAAAAATCTAGACAATCCTAGACACGCTCTTCATCGGTGACTAAAAGCGATTTTCCGACTCACCCGTCCATAAGTCTACTGGCAAAGAAGGTTAATGTTCCGCTCAAACACATTGAGTTTAGGATTCCCTCTGGGGTTTTCGTTCTTACGAAAAGTCGAGTGCCAAACACTCCATAATTGTTGCTAAAATCCTCTGGTTTTAGCAGACAGATTTGACATCCTCCCACCACTAATTCGGAGTACCGAATATAGTGGGGGATTCCCAAGAATTCTTGGTTCGCAGTTCATTGAGCCGACTTAGAGAAAGAGCGTCTCCGTTCTTGAGCCAGAGGTCAGTTTCTCCCTGCGCTTTTGAGCTTTTGGCTGCAGATTCCGTATGCCCTACGGTACTGTTTAAGTATTCAGCTAGCAGCTTGAATCCCTTTGCCAGAATGTTTTTTGCGGCGTTATAGTCACGGTCTAAGACTGTGCCGCACTTGTTGCATCTGTGAGTTCTGGTACTAAGACTTTTCTTCACCTTTACCCCACAGCACGAACAATCAACAGTCGTGTTGTGAGGTGGTACGGCGATAACTATAACACCATGAACTTTAGCAAAGTATTGAAGCCATTGCGTGAATTGATACCAACTTGCATCGCTGATAGATTTAGCTAAGTGGTGATTTTTCACCATGTTTCGGATTTTCAAGTCTTCGTAGACAATTAGGTCGTTAGCTCTAACTAGCGCCAAAGCATCTTTGCGAGCTTTGTCTTCACGCTGTCTACTTATCTTGAGGTGTTGATTAGCTAATGCTTTTCGTGCTTTGTGGTATCTGTTGGACTGTTTCTTGCCCTTGATCTGCTTTTGAGAAACCCGACGTTGAAGCCTCTTTAATCTTCCCTCGGACTTCCTCAAATAGCGAGGGTTATCAACAGTATTTCCATCAGAATCGGTATAGAACTCTTTTAGCCCTAAATCGATTCCAGTAATTTTTCCTTGAAATTCATGCTCTTGCCGTCTATCCCAGTCAACTAAAAACTGAGCGTAGTAGCCGTCAGCACGTCTTATAACTCGAACTCTAGAGATTTGCTGTTGTGAGTACCAGACCAAATCCCTAGAACTCCACAAGTCCATTGTTCCGACTTCAAAGCCGTCAGTGAAATTTATCTGTCTTCTGTCGGCAGATAACTTCCACCCGCTGTTTTTATATTCAACAGAACGACTGAACTTTTTGTATTTTGGATAACCTTTCTTTCCTGGTCTACCCAATCTACAATTCTCATAAAAGCGCTGAATAGCAGACCACGCCCTATCAGCGTGCGCCTGCCTAGCTTGAGAGTTGAGCTTTTTAGTCCAAGGAGTTTCTTTGTTCTTAGCTAGTACCGAGCAAAGCTTTTGGAGGTCATTTCTCGTGACCCCTTTATTATCTTCCCAGTGGCGCAAGCAAGTATTTTGGATGAATTGTCCAGTGCGGATTGCTTCATCCAACTTACTATATTGCCCAAGAGTTCCTTTGAGCTTTGCTTCGATTACTATCATGGGATAATTATATCATATTTTACCCAACACTAATACGGGTAGAATTATATCGATTCGCTGTCGCTCAATTGT
>JBARXI010000929.1:0-2927 GCA_049647275.1 Microcoleaceae cyanobacterium | reverse complement strand
AGATGAAACATAATCATATATAGCAATCCTATTTCAGTTATAAATTTTTGGTGGTGGTAGGTGGTAGGTGGTAGGTGGTAGGTGGTAGGTGGTAGGTGGTAGGTGTTAGGTGTTAGGTGTTAGGTGTTAGGTGTTAGGTGTTAGGTAGAAGACAAAATAGATACATCTAAATTTTTCACAAATCATTTAGGATTGCTATATCATGTCCGGTTGAATAGTTATAAATAATGAGAAAGGAGTCAGTAGGGAAGAAGAAGGAAAAAGAAGGAAAAAGAAGGAAAAAGAGGAGAAAGTTTTTTCATCACTAATTATCCGGACATGATATGAAGTGGTCAGTAAATCAAGCGAAATTAACTTTTGAGTTTTGATTTTTGACTTTCGCTATAATATGAGCTAAATGTAAAGTTTTACTAAGAAGGGCCAAAAATGCCAAATATCAGTTTAGAACAAATATCCGCCAACCTAGAGAGCGAAAATTCTCGCGATCGCCTCCTTGCTCTTGCCCATCTACGAGAAGTATCTGCCACTGAAGCAGTACCTTTAATCAAAAAAGTATTAAATGACCCCAACTTACCAGTACGCTCCATGGCAGTATTTGCCCTTGGTGTCAAACAGACCGACGAATGCTACCCAATTTTAATAGAATTATTGGAAAAAGACCCAGATTATGGCATCCGTGCTGATGCAGCAGGTGCCCTGGGCTATTTGGAAGATATTAGAGCCTTTGAACCCCTGGTACGAGCATTCTATGAAGATACCAGTTGGTTAGTCCGTTTTAGTGCAGCCGTTTCATTGGGCAACCTGAAAGACCCACGGGCCCATGATTTATTAATAGAAGCCTTAGATAGTCCAGAATTGGTCATACAACAGGCCGCGATCGCAGCTTTAGGAGAAATTAGAGACTTAGAAGCAATAGATCATATTCTTAGGTTTGTACAATCAGAAGATTGGTTAATTCGTCAAAGGTTAGCTGAAGCATTAGGAAACTTACCGACTCCCAAGAGTATATCGGCTTTGAAATACTTAGAAAAAGACAGTCATCTGCAAGTATCTCAAGCAGCAAGTATATCTCTTCAGCGCTTATCTAATAATTAATATTTAGATGCCAATTCTGTGCTAATTAACGGTCAAAATCTCGGTCTTCGATCGGATTTAATATTAGACCAATTCCTGGGTGAAGTTGCATCTAATGAATTCTTTCCCGAACCCCCCTAACCCCCCTTAATATCAGATCCGGTGGAACACTTATTATTAAAATAGTAGGGGAGTAGAGGAGTAGGGGAGAAATTGAGATACATTGTAGATTACCACATTATTATGCAGTTCAGGAATTTCAGGTAGAAGATGTAGGTGTAGACGCAATTACTGATTTTTCCCAAACACAGGGAGATATTATTCTCCTAGACCAGATAACTTTCACTGCTATCAATATTGACTCAGGAGTAGGAGGTTTCAGTATTGGGGGTGAGTTTGCTACTTTTACTGATGACGAACTTGCAGAAACTTCTGATGGAGTGATTGTCTATAATAGACATCTCCAGAAAATAAATAAGCCTTTTATTTAACCATTGCCTAGGATAGCTGAAAAAAGTAAAAGTCACCCGAAAAATCATTTTTCGTACCTTTTTCCTCAAAATATCTTCCCTTCTGGAGATGTTGCCTGTTGCCATAAGAGAGCTGCTCCTACAAAAAATATATATCTTTTTCACGCCTATGTCTAATAGTGAGAATGGTAATTTGTTCTATAATCCTAATGGTGCTGAAGCGGGTTTCGGTAGTGGAGGGCAATTTGCAACTTTGACAAATATTCCACTCTTAGAAGGAGAAGATTTCTTACTCAGAGGTTAGGAGTTATATCATGTCCGGTTGAACAGTTATAAATAAATGACAGAGGAGTCAGGAGTCAGGAGGACCGAGTCATTTCAGTTATCAGTTATCAGTTAACAGTTATCAGTACCTCCAGCAATAGGGAGGCAAGAAAATGCGGAATTTTCTTTTTTATCCCCTTGAAAGGGGAGGCTTGAGACCGAATTTCTTTGGTCAGGAGGACCGAGTCAGGAGGTAAGAAAGAAGCAACAAAGAAGAAGAAAGAAAGAATAAAGAGGAGGAAAAGGAGAAAGTTTTTTGGTCGCGTAAGCGGAACGGAGTTCTATCGCGCTATTATCCGGACATGATATTAGTAGTCAGGAGTTAGCAGGCATGGTATCAAACTGTTTTTCCTGACTTCTAATATGATGACTAAAAAAGACCTAACCCCCCAGCCCCCTTCCCTCCCAGGGAAAGGGGAGAGTGATTCACCCCTCTCATACGAGGAGAGGGGTTAGGGGGTATCTAATCTAGCTTTTGCAGGATGTTTAATCATAAACAGAAGACTTAAAATGTTTTGGCGACTAATTCCATTTCTAACAACAACCGGAAAATTACAAATGGCAATAGATGAATGGTTGCTACACCAACATCTCCAAGGAAATATACCACCCACTCTCCGCTTTTATACCTGGCAGCCTGTGGCTATTTCTCTCGGTTATCATCAACGTCGCTATCCGGAATATTGGCAAAACCTCACCTGGCAAGGCACACCTGTGGATATTGTGCGTCGCCCTACTGGTGGGAGGGCTGTTTTACATCAGGGAGATTTAACTTATAGTCTGATAACTTCCGGTTTTTCTGGCAGTCGCATTGAGTCTTATCGGGCTATTTGTGAATTTTTAATTGTGGGGTGGCGATCGCTTGGCGTTGAGTTAAGTTATGGTAGCGCGGGAAGAGGTTATATTCACAACCCCAACTGTTTCGGCACTGCTACAGGTGCGGATTTAATATTACCTAATGGTGGAAAGTTAATTGGTAGCGCCCAACTGAGAAAAGGTTCGGCAATATTACAACATGGTTCGATGATTTTAGCACCCGATACTGAGTTTTTTAGTTAC
>JBARXI010000928.1:0-4534 GCA_049647275.1 Microcoleaceae cyanobacterium | reverse complement strand
TGGTGGGTTATGCTTTCCTCAAAAATGGTGGGTTATGCTTTCCTCAAAAATGGTGGGTTATGCTTTCCTCAAAAATGGTGGGTTATGCTTTCCTCAAAAATGGTGGGTTATGCTTTCCCAAAAAATGGTGGGTTATGCTTTCCTCAAAAATGGTGGGTTATGCTTTCCCAAAAAATGGTGCGTTACGCTTCGCTAACACACCCTACGGAGTGCTTAATCTTAAATAAATGTTGTAATAGCAAATTTTTAAGAGATAACTTCCTCTAGCTACAATGGCAAATCTAATGCACTATTTTATTTAGCTGAAACGGTCTACTACAAATTTTGCTACTCCCTACTCCCTTATGAATACAGAAAATTGGACTTTTATCTTCGTCACTATTTCCTTCATGCTTTATCTGTATATTGGATGGCGATCGCGAGTCAAAGATAGCAAAGGATTTTTTATTGCCGACCGAGGAGTGCCTGCTATTGCAAACGGTGCAGCTACTGCAGCCGACTTGATGTCTGCAGCCTCATTTATTTCTCTGGCAGGGGCAATATCTATTTTAGGGTATGATAGCAGCTATTATATTATAGGAATCGGAGGTTATGTATTATTGGCACTACTTATCGCCCCATATCTCCGAAAATTTGGTAAATATACTGTACCAGACTTTGTAGGCGATCGCTACTACTCCAATATTGCTCGCATCATTGCCGTTGTTGCTGCCATCCTGATATCCATAACTTACGTTGCAGGGCAAATGCGCGGTGTAGGTATTGTCTTCAGTCGGTTTTTGCAAGTTCCCATTGAAACAGGTGTCATCATCGGCATGGTTATGGTTGCCTTCTTCGCCATATTAGGTGGAATGAAAGGCATCACTTGGACTCAGGTCGTCCAATACTTCATACTTATTGTCGCTTACTTGATACCAACTATTGCTATTGGTAGCACTCTCACAAATATTCCTATTCCAGAGTTGGCCTTTACCTTCAGTGACATCGTAGAAAAACTGAATCAGGTTCAGGTTGACTTAGGCTTCCAGGAATATACCGCCGCCTTCAGCCACAAAACTATGCTGGATGTTTCCTTCATCACCATTGCTATAATGGTGGGCATTGCTGGCTTACCCCATATTATCGTTCGCTGCTATACTGTGCCTGACGTGAGAGCAGCCCGATATTCTGCGGCTTGGGCATTATTGTTTATTGCCATCTTTTACACAACTGCTCCAGCCTTGGCTGCTTTTGCCCGATACAACTTAATTGATAGTTTGCACAACAAAACTGTGGAGGAAGTGCAACAGTTAGACTGGGTGACAAAGTGGGAAAATACAGACTTGTTAGAATTCACCGATCGAAATAATGACGGTCGTTTTCAATTAACCCCAGACGAAAAGACTAATGAAATCATTATTGACCCAGATATTATTACTCTCTCTACCCCAGAGGTAGCAAAACTTGCACCTTGGGTAATTGCATTAGTGGCAGCCGGAGGGTTGGCTGCATCTTTGTCTACCGCATCCGGTTTGCTGTTGGTGATTTCCAGTTCAATTGCTCATGATGTTTACTACCGCCTGGTTAACCCAGAAGCATCAGAGTCACAACGATTAATAGTAGGAAGAATAATGGTGGTATTTGCCATTATTATTGCTGGTTACTTCGGAATTAACCCGCCCGGTTTCGTGAGTGAGATAGTAACCTTGGCAATTAGTTTAGCTGCTGCTAGTTTTTTCCCGGTAATTATTTTGGGAATTTTTGACAAGCGCTCCAACCGAGAAGGAGCAATAGCAGGTATGGTAGTAGGTTTATTGTTTACTACTATCTATATTATTGGTGTCAAATTCGCCGGAATGCCAACATGGTTTTTCGGCGTCTCTTCTGAAGGTATTGGTACTGTGGGAATGGTATTGAATTTTATCGTGACTTTGGTGGTATCTCGGATGACTGCACCTCCACCTTTGGAAATACAAGAAATGGTCGAGGATTTGCGATCGCCTTTAGCAGCACCAGTTGCAATTAGGGATATTGGAGAAGAAGAGTTGGATTAATTTGTAGGTATTGGATACTTCTAGGATAATAATTATGCCTTGCCTAAACTGTAACTGTTGAATAGAAATCTTTATTTTGAACAATAGATATTTCCAGAAATTACACTAACTTTTTCTGAAATGTTTGTAGGGATACTCAAGAGAGCGTCCCTAATTTTTTTTCAGACAGGACTTACGCCAAGTATCTATAAATTGTGTTTTTTGTAGGGGTAATTTGCTGCGGAATGCGGAGCTAACATGAATTACCCCTACAGGTAGCGTCTGTGCGTAAGTCCTATCAGAGACATTTATTGAAAATAAATTTTGATAGTTTTTCCGAAATTTTCCGGAGTTATTACAGTAAGCTTTGTAAAATAAAAGTTGGTAGGTAGATTCATCGTTTGTCAAAGTATATTTATGGTCATTCTATGTAGCACCTAAAGAAAAAGATTGAATATAATCGTTATATATTTCTTGGTAATAGGATGGCTATATATGAAGTTTCAATCTTTTCATAAGTGGGCGACTATTGCTTGCTTTAGTTTAGCTGTAGTTACTGGTCTAACTCAACATGGTCAGGCTCAACAAAGTAGAGGTAGGGCTAGTTTTTTCTGTGGTACTGATGGGGGTAAACCTGCTACTATTGCACGACTGCCACAAAAGAATGGCAAGACTACTTTAAGAACTTTAATTATCTGGGAAATTGGTGCTTTTAAAGGGTATCCTCCCGAAAAACGTTGTCCTCTCGTTTCTCAGAAATTTCAAGATAATCAAAATACGGGTGATTTGAAATATATTGTTTCTGGTAAAGCCAATACTTGGCCAGTATTATGTGCTTCTAAACAGAATTATAATTATATTGTAGATTGTCCTGATTCTAATGTTTTAATGACTCTTTTACCAGGGGATGACTCCCAAGCAATGATTAAAAAATTTGAAAAACTAAATAAAGGTCGTTCAACTACAGCGCTGAGACATCGATCAGATGAAGTATTGGTAAGTAATGGAAATTTACAGGCAATTAATGTAGATAAATGGATGGATAATTCTCAAGAGACTATTGAAGAAGATAATCAGTGTATTTGGGGCTGCGAATAAATCGAAAAATTCTGTTGAAAAATTTGATGCTACTGACTCCCTTATATTGTCATTGCGAGGGGGGAGGGTAAAAGTTAAAAAAGTGCCTTTATAATTATACCCCCCGTGGCAATCTCTTACCTAGAATACTATTTTTGGATTTTCGGATAATTAGTTATAATTCAGCTTTTGTTTGTAGTTTGGCTTTAGCCCAGAGATAAATATTTGACTTGTTTAACCCCAACTACAACCCTGATTATAAGTATTTGACCGAATCAGTTTTGTTGCTTAAAGAAGTGTGCCACCTAATGAAGGTCAGTTTTTCATTCAAAACAATTAGCATTTTGAACATATTTCTGACAAGTTTGTTTTGGTCTAGTTTAGATCGAGCGATCGCTCCGGCTCGTTCTCCTGTTTTACCTGAAAAAATAGTGGAAAAACAACTTTGTAAAACTGCTGCCAAATTTACTGTGAAAATTATTTCTGGTGAGAGTTGGGGAACGGGAATTTTAGTGCAGAAACAGGGGAATATTTATACTCTGGTAACTAACGGTCATGTTTTGAAAGATAAGACAGAAAAATTTATTGTGGAAACTGAGGATGATCAACAATATCAAGCAAGTTTATTGGTGAATTTTCATCATGGTCAAACAACGGGTAATGATTTAGCTATTTTGCAGTTTAATAGTCCGAAAAATTATCCAGTTGCTGGTTTGACAAAGTGGGAAAAGGAGGAACGAGTAATGGCTGTTGGTTTTCCCACAGATGTTAATATTACTAACTCTAATAATGACGGTTTAACCTGTACTAAATTAGGTGATGTTTCTGAATATTTAGCCAAACCAATGCAGTCGGGATATCAGATTGGATATGAATTAACTATTTTTAATGGTATGAGTGGCGGACCTTTATTAAATAATGGGGGTCAGTTGGTAGGAATTATTGGTATGGGAGAGCCGATTATTTTTGTTAATCCTGATATTTATCTATATAAAGATGGTTCGCGGGTGACAGAATCTTTGGCTGTTTCTTCAGAGGAAGCTTTAGACTTTTTATCGGGTTTAAGTTGGGCTATTCCATCAGAAACTTTGGTTTATTTATCTCCTTCTGGATTAGAATTGAATTTAGATTCGGGAAGATAATTTTGTGGCACAGGTATCTTGCCTTTTTATCCCCCCCTGCCCCCCTTTGAAAGGGGGGAGTTATACCGTTTCACGGAAGTCAGAAGTCAGAAGTCAGAAGTGAAATTTTATCGGATTCAAACTTCGATGCTACAGTAATTTCAGCTTATTATTTAACATCATCTGTTGCCAACTATTTGTGACATCTTTAAAGTGAATTGGTATTAGTTAGAAGAAGGGGGGAGTTAGAAGAAAGGGGGAGTTAGAAAAAGGAGGGAGTTAGAGTAAGAAATTTGATTTTTCCTCAAACTAATACCATTTTAA
>JBARXI010000927.1:0-4168 GCA_049647275.1 Microcoleaceae cyanobacterium | reverse complement strand
CAATCTTCGCTCTTTTGTTTCTACTGCTTCTAAGCATGGTTTGAATCTCTAGAAAGTTATTACTGAGGCGCTACTTGGTAATGTATCTTTTTTTCTCACCTCCATTATTACTAGCTAGGCAGTTACGTTTTATATTCTAATTGACGCTTAAACTCATACATCCCACAATCAGCAATTGCACCAGCTAATTTGTGATTTTTCAAAAACGCCTTAATTGATAAATCTTCTATCTTTATAATGCTGTGATTTTTAGCAAGATAGGTAGTTAATTTATGAATAGCGTCTTTACGAATATTAGCTATCCTTGCGTGCAATTTTGATAGTTTAGTTACTGCTTTTTTACGGTTATTAGAACCTTTTTGCTTTTTGCTTACAGAACGCTGTAAACGTTTCATCCGCTTACTCATACGTCTGTAAGCTTTCGGGTTTTTGAATACCTTACCATTTGAACAAACAGCTAATTCTTTAATTCCTATATCGACACCAATACTAGGTCTGTCAGCTGTTACTGTCGGTTTTTCAACTTCATATTTAATAGCGACAAACCACTTATCAGCAGTTCTTGAAATGACACAATTAGGTATTGCTGTTACTGGTAACGGTTCAGCTAATCTTACCCAACCAATTGACGGTAATTTAATTCTTTTACCATCATTTTTAATCTTTGGTTTAGCTTTGCTGCCAGACTCTAAATAGAACGAATCACGCTGTTCTTTCTTTTTGAATCTTGGCTGCCAGTGC
This sequence comes from Microcoleaceae cyanobacterium, assembly GCA_049647275.1. Taxonomy (GTDB): domain Bacteria; phylum Cyanobacteriota; class Cyanobacteriia; order Cyanobacteriales; family Microcoleaceae; genus JASJEE01. The sequence continues at coordinate 3,427 of JBARXI010000927.1, read as the reverse complement.
AATCTTTTTAAAACATCTATCCCAAGCTGTGCGTAACTCTTTTAATGCTTATTGTGGGACATTCTTATTGGTTTGGTAGTACCAAGGATTAACAGATTTAACTTCAGATACCAACTTTTTATGCAAGTCAATAGCTGATGGTACTTTGATTGCTTTGTCAGCTTCTCGCTGTTTTAAGATATCGTTGATTGTTGCGTTAGCCAAGTTATAGGCATGACGTGCAACACCTGAAGCTTTACGAAACAACGTAACATGTTTGTTATTTGGAATCAATTGAACTTTAGCCGAAAGTAACATTGTTCGACCTCAACGTTTCTCTCTAAATATATTCCCATATCTACCCATATGTCAAGAGGTAGGTAGATATTATTCTGAGTCTTGTACAGCTTTGATCATATTGTCGATAAGTTTCTGATTTTTGCGACTTCTAGATCCATACAACCGAGCCGAAAACACAGTTATCAATTCAATCATGTCTGTGACAAGTTCTTGCTCAAAGCTTAATTCTTCGTGCGATTTGTTAATAATTACAACTTGTGTTTCAAATTCTTCACACATTGCAAACACAAGTTCACAGCCGAATCTAAGCAACCTATCCTTATGTGTCAAAACCTTGGGAAATATCTACTCAAGTTTAAGTTTTTTCCTGATTTTAAACCTCCTTCTCTTAACTACTCTTTATCATACTAATGCTACCGGACATAATATTACTGGGTAAGAGTTTCATTATTTTTATCTAATCCATAGATTTTTTACCAATCCTCTGCAAGTTACTATAATCATTTCTTCCTGGTTAACTTTCTCCATAATCATTTCATCGGTATTTGTCTTTGTTCTTAAATTTCATAATCAATTATCAATTATCAATTAATTACTAAATTTATTATTTTCTAGTTCTTGGTGCAATAGTATGGGGGTCAACACCGTATAAATCAGCAGCTCTAGACATATTCAACTCTAAATTTTCCGATTTTTCTAACTTATGTGTTTTACCCCTAGGTTTAAATGGCTTAATATTTAAAGCCCGAATAATTTCTGTAGCAACTGCTTTTGCTAATAGTGGGGGAACAGAATTACCAACTTGTCTAAAACCATGCCATTTTGTGACATGAAATCTAAACCAATCAGGATATGAATGTAATCTTGCAGCTTCCCTAACTGTGATACATCTAGGTGTAAACGGATGAATTGGTCTAGGAGAAGTATATGCACCTCTACTACTTGGTGTTCCTGCTCTGAGTGTGTTACAAATACCCTCAGGGTGTAGTTTATAAAAGTGACTTACTTGTTCAATTTTTCCTGGTGGTGTAGCAAGAAATCTTTCTACTGATTTTGGAGTATGTTTTGTTCGTAAACTAGAAGTTAAAATTTTAGGGTCATATTCACGTTTATAAGAATAATTATGAGGAAAATCATCAAAGCCACGCAATTTTCTAGCATATTTACTTGGTTTGCTATAATCGTTTTCTGCTATTATCCAATCTCTCTGTAATAACTCTGGATATTTTTCTACTTCTGGTAAATCTCCTATTGCATCCCATACAGTGATACAACTTGCTAAATATAATTTTTTATCTATTTTACTCTTAGGATAATATTTTTTGGAGAAATTAGTAATTACTGGAGGATATTTTGGTAATATTAAACCATTTTTACATCCTAGTAGAAATAATCTTTCCCTGTGTTGCGGTACACCATAATTAGCCGCATTTAGCACTTGGTAAGGTTGCTGAAATTGATAACCATTTTTTGACAATTTACTAATGACTTCCTGAAGATAATTCAGATTTTTTTCAATAGTTAAACCCTTAACATTTTCCATGACAAAATATTTTGGTTGTAACTCTAAAATCAATCTAAAAAAATGAGATATGAGGATATTTCGTGGGTCATCTAATGCCCGTTTTCCTATCATTGAAAAACCTTGACATGGAGGACCGCCAAAAACTACATCAATTTCTCTATTCTGAATATCTAATACCTGTCTAATTTCATCTCCAGTAACATCAGTAATACTGCGACATAATATTGACCAAAAAGGAAAATTAAACTGATGAGTAGCACAGTGAATTGGGTCTAATTCTACGGAGACAGGTATATCAAATCCTGCTTGTTCAAAACCAAGACTCATACCTCCTGCACCTGCAAATAAATCTATTGCAATTGGTCGTTTTGAACTTCCAATAGACATTTAACTAACTACCTTATCAATTAATGTAATTTAATGTAATTAGCTTTTACTTATAGCAGGTTTATTTGACCTTTGCAAGAATTATATTGAAATAGGATTAGTAGATCGGATTTTATCACTAATTAAATTCCTAATCTATACTCTCTAAAATTCTCATTGGGATTGCCATTTATTTTCAAAATAGTTATGGGTTGATTATTTTGATTCTTGACAACATAATACCACTGAAAACCTGTACGACCATTTATAACTTTTAATAATTCAGGATTCCCTTGAAAAGCTCCTTGAACTGCTTTCTCGTATTCTTTCGCAACAAATAAACGTTCAAATCCGTTTTTTTCATTATAAGTTCCCCATGATGAATAACTCCAAATAACTGAATCATCTGTGGTATCTGACATATATAAAGTTATGCTACTCACAAATGATAGTTTTTGTACATTTTTAACTAAATCATCTAGAGTCCTCGGTACATTTTTTTTTGGTGGAGCAGTTAATTGACTAATTTGTTGAGCAAATTTATTTTGCAGGTTTTGCATTTGTTCAGCAGCAATTCTTTTAAATACTTTAGTGCGGTGAACTGTAATCCGGTAATTAACAAACGAAAGTGTGCCGATAATAGCTGAAAATATAGTAACTATTCCTGCCATATAAAGTAAATAGATAGTTTTAATAGCTTCTGGAGTGACAGTTTTATTTTCTCCTTCTCGGCTACGTTGAAGAGAGCTAATAGCAGTAACTATTTCTTGAATACCTAGCACTAATGTCATGGCAACGCCGAAAATACTTAAGGAAACACTAGCCAAAAATATTCCCGATCAAACAGCTTCAACTTGAGAACTAAATATATCCCAATTCAGAATTTCATCAAAAATGCCTAACACTACTAAAGTTGTACCTATTATTAATAAGAAAATTGTAATCGCAACGGTTAGGGATAATAGTTTAACTTTTTTGCTCATGGGTTCTTAATTTTTAACAAAAACAGCGGGAAGTCCCGCGCTCTCCCGTTTTGCTGACGCAAAGCTCCGCTAACGGCTGTCGCCGACATGAATGCGAGCGCATGACCTAGGAAAAGGCGGAGCCTAGCGGCAGCTATAAGGGGAACGTCGTATGGGATAGCGACCCATGTTATAATAGAAAAAACAGGGGGAGGGCATCACCTGGAGTATAAACAGCGACTCCGCATGCGAGTTGAAGCGCTACCGCGGTGTCGCAATCGCGCAACGTCGGGAG
>JBARXI010000926.1:0-2545 GCA_049647275.1 Microcoleaceae cyanobacterium | reverse complement strand
CGTTTACCTTCACTGGCGTATCGTTTGGCAGTGGCAAATGCGATGGTAGTTCTACCTGTGCCACCTTTACCCAAAAATGTGTAAGTAATGGTCATTATTTATGGAACATTTACATTTTGTAACTATTTAGTTTACTTTATCGGAATACTCTTCAACAAATCAAACTAGCTCAATTATTTACTTGTTGTAGAGAGTAGTTTGGAATGAAACTGTTGCTTTCTGGGAATCCCTGCTTTAAAAGAGCGGGAAGGATGTCAATTAACCCAAATGTCTAAAAATTCCTATAAGTAGGTAGAAAGAATTAAACGCAAAAGAACTACAGCACGTAAATTTCCTCAAACTATTCTGACTTTTGTACATCGTCAATCTGTTGGTTCTCCTAAGTAGGTGGGCGGAATTAAACGAACAATGCTAAAGGCTGTGACTTCGTTTTTGTAAAAAGTTTAGGTTTTCGGGTTGAAACTTTATTTATGAGCACCTACTTATCTGACTTTCTCTATTCAAAATTAACTTTATTTATGATCGGCTACTTATGTATTTTTAAGTCAGTTATTATACCATAATTACCCTAAGCAAAACTCAATAACCTGACATATAATCAGAGCCGAATGTTGTAGAATTTTTTTTAATTAATTCATTGACAAATTTGAAAATATATTTAATCATAAATAATGATATTTTCAATAATTAGACCAAAGACTATAGCTGATTTATTAGGTTGGATTATCTTAAATAGTTAGTTATAAGTAATAATTGTCTGAACTAGATTTTATAGTAGATTTAACCTATGTCTCAAGTTTATACCAAGGATTTTGAAATTGAATGTCCTCCGCAACAGCGCACTTGGAGAAAAATTTCCCAAGAAATAGCAGCACTGCCTTTACCTGGTGTTCCAATTCGCTTGATTTTAACAAAGGTTGCAGGAGATACGCTCACTTTTGAATGTAGTTTTTTTGATACTGACCGAGAGCCTGTTTGGTCGTCTTTACTCGATATTAATATTCGTCAACAAGTTTCTAACAAGCCTTTTGTGGCTGTTAGTATTATTCCCACAGGAGTCAGAGCAGAAATTGGTGGATTTGCCGGAGATGCAACTCCTAGTACTAATCTGTTAGCAACCGCTTGTGACTATCTGGTAACAAATCCTAATGCAGTTACCGCATCAGATATCTATTTTGCTCAGGATAATGTTCTTTATCTGGAAGGGAATCTGATTTGTCAGTTACTATTAGGCAATATTGGAGTTATTCCAGAGAAGCGCAAAAACATCGCCGCAATTATAGAAAAGCCCAAAGATGAGCGATTTTTAAACAATGTGATTAATGCCCTCAATGGCTTGCGCGCTGTAGGGGGAATTAATATCGACCCTGTAGTGGTAACTGGTGGCCCAGTGGAAACCGCCTGTACCTATTCCCAGTATGGTAATGCTTCCGGGGAATTTAAAGGGATGGACGAGTTGATGAAGGCTTTGGATGTAGTGGAAAAATCTGATGCTGGGTCGGTGGCTTTAATGACCACTTTGCAAGTAGATGACAAAGTGCGTCAAGCTTACTACCGAGGAGAATCTATTGCCAATCCCTGGGGTGGCGCCGAAGCAATTATGACCCATGCCACCACTAATTTCTATCCCTTGACTGCTGCCCATGCTCCCTTATTATTGGAGTGGGAACATACAGGATTTGGTAAATTAGTAGACCCTAGAGATGGGGCAGAATTAATTTCTAGTGCCTATGTTTGTTCGCCTCTCAATGGTTTAATCAATTCTCCCCGCCCCGTGAAATTTGAGACTCCCGTTGCAGCAGGTGAAACCAGGATATCTGTAGAGAATGTTTCGGCAGTGGTAATGCCAGAAACAACAGTGGGAAATATTCCTTTCTTAGCGTCTTTAGACCAAGGTGTCCCAGTAATCTTAGTCAAAGATAATACTACTCAGTACGATATTACCACCGAAAGACTGCAAATTGAAACTCAAGGCAACCCGATATATCGTGTAAATAGCTACATGGAAGCCGCAGGATTATTGTTAGCTTTGCGTAATGGTATTGCGGTGGAGAGTACAACTCGCCCAATGCCACAAATTAAGCCGATTTTTCTGTAAGCTATGACTAAACCTGCTTCTACTTATAAGCTAATCGCCTCCCATAATCAGGATGTGCAGGTTAGCCTCTATACTCCTGCCCATCAAGGAATTGCTGGAGAGAAAAATCGCTTGAGTGAAGATATCTATCAATATGATGCACCATTTCTCACTCGTCCTCGCACGGAAAACATCGAAAAACATTTTTCTCAGTTGTACGGCACTAAACATACCTTTTGGCTAACTGGAGGAGGGACTCAGGGAGTATTAACTGCTTGTGCTTTATTAGGGACTCAGTACAAACGAGTTGCGATCGCACTTAACAGTCATATTTCTGTAATTAACGGCATTATCTTAGCAGGATTAGAGCCTTATTTTATTCCTTCTCTATCTTTGATGCCTACTTATGAGGAAGTAATTTCTGCTTTAGAAACCAGTGGCGTATCAGCCTTGTTACTAACTCATCCC
>JBARXI010000925.1:0-7114 GCA_049647275.1 Microcoleaceae cyanobacterium | reverse complement strand
AGTAGGGAATGATGGTTGCTAATTCTCTGGCTAGAGCCAGTATTTATGCTGAATTTATTCCTGATGATTTGGCTCCCGTCTCAGTTAAACCTAGATGATTTACAGAGTATAAATACTGAGCAACCCACTGATGTTTGTGCTACTTTTTATGTGACAAATTGACGTGCGGAATCTAAGATTTAAGCAAGTTAGCTTGTAACTGTATAATTACTTAACTCAGCTTATCGGTCTGAAGTTTGTTTACTTAATATGTAAGTAACAAGCAGCAAAAATTAAAACAGGGGTATTCTATTTGATGAATATTTTATATCTTAAGTTTTTACAAAATTTTTACAAACGAAATAATCATCATGGATTTACTTTGATGGAATTGTTGGTCGTGATGATGATTATTGGAATTTCATCAGGTATTGCTTTAGTTGCATTTTTAAATTTATTAGCTAAAGTCAAATAAAATCTTCTCATCTTTTATATTTGGAAGCTTTAGATCAAACTTGGGAATGGGTAAGCAATCATATCTGTGATTTTCAACAGGAGCCACATTTGCTAATTAAGGAAAGCTTAGAAAATTGGATTAATGGTTATTTAAAATGGCGAATTAGAGATTTATATATTAACCAAGCAAAGCAACACCATAATGAGTTGAGTTTAGATACTTTTATGAACAATAATTCAGAAAAATCTCTAACACTACTAGAACAAATGTCGGATAATAGTTTCAACCCTCCTACCCTTAGTGGAATTAACAGTTATATTGAGAAACGCCGAAATCAGAACATTCAGGAAATCTTTGAAAGATTTGAACGTTATGTAGAAGAAGACCCAGAAAATATACTCCAAAATTGTCATCCTCGTCAATATCCTGACTGTAACTGTCAGTTTCTTTGCCAAAAATTAGTTTTCCAACACCCACCAGAAAAATTTGCTAATATTAGTAAAGAGTTAAAAATTAAATACGATACTCTCAGGTCTTTCTGGAAAAGAAAATGCTTACCGCTCCTGCAAAAAAAATTAGAGGAATTTGGATACTCAAGAGAAGAAGAATAATGAAAATTCAGGAAATGCAAAATTTATGTAGGGTGCGTTGCAAGGCACCTATTCAGTTAACAGTTAACAGTTAACAGTGACTACCCCTATCTGTCGTTCAAAAATTAACAATTAATAATTAATAATTACCTCTCCTTGAAAAGAAGAGAATTGACGAAAAGGATTTTTTTTCTCCTTTCAAGGAGAGGCTTTAAACCTTAATTATTCGGTAACTTAAAATCAGGAAGATTTTAATTTTCATCTGCTTGAAAGGGGAGGCTTATTACCTCTTTTTCTTGGTAACGTTAAATAACCACAATAAATTTTTATCCCTCATTCAAAAAGTAACGAAGAATATTAAGTACAAAATTTTTATTATGCGTAATGTAATTAAAGTGAAATGATATAACTATCTAAGTCTTAACTCTTCATTACTGCACTTTCTCAACTCTCTAATGTATTTAGATAAAAATTCAAAAAATGCAAAACTTAGAAATTCCCCTCGGTATTGAAGCTCATCGCTTTGCCAGTAAATTTGCCGCCGAACAAACTACAAATGAAAAAAGTAAACAGGTTTATTTGAATACATTAGCTGTTTATGCAGCTCATAGATATCTCAAATGGCTAGGAATTGAAACTAACTTAAATCAAAGTGACTGCTGGAATCCAATTCTTAGAAATAAATGGAATGTTGCCGACTTAGTTATTCCTGACATTGGCAAATTAGAATGTCGCCCTATTTTACCAGGAGAAAAAACTATAACCTTACCTCCAGAAGTAACAGAAAATAGAATTGGTTATTTAGCCATTCAATTTAGCGATCGCTTAGAAAAAGTTCAACTTTTAGGGTTTACAAAAGCAGCGGTAGAAGTTCTTGAAGTTAATCATTTACTTTCCCTAGATAATTTAATTGACGCAATTTCACATCCACCACAAAAAAAAGTTAATTTAGCAGCTTGGTTTGAGGGGATTTTTGATGAGGTTTGGTTACCTATTGAAGAAGTTTTAAACCCTAAAAGATTTGCATTTAAAGCATTTAACCTATCCAATAGAGATGACAAAATTGAACGAGCTAAAAAGATTGATTTAGGACTATTAATAGATAGTCAAAAAGTAGCTCTATTGATTAGTATTTGGACAGAAGAAAATCAAGAAAAAGGAGTTTTGGTTCAAGTTTATCCAATGGGAGAACAAAACAGTTTACCTCCAGGTTTAAAACTAACAATAATTTTGGCATCAGATGAAGCTGAAGCAATAGCCAGAAAAGCCGATAATTTGATTCAGCTAGAATTTTCTGAACATCCTGGAAAAGAATTTACCGTTCAACTTTCTCTAGATAATGAATCTATAACAGAGAAATTCATCGTTTAGTTTTTAATTCAAAAATTAACAATTAAAAATTAAGATTATCCTAGAGTAGCTAGAATAAATTATTAGCTAATAATGTCTAAAACTTTCATATAGCTTATACCAATTTGATAAATGCTTGCTACCAAGAGTTAGACTGTTTATAGGAGTCAGGAGTCAGAATGAATATCTTAAATACCATTTATGAGGCTATTTTTTCTCTTTTTACTCAAGGAGACATCTTATATAAAGTCAAATCATTTCCCTGATTATTCGTAACATTCTTTTGTAACCACAAAACTTGATTTTTATTTAAACTGCATTTCTAATCATCTTTTCAACAATGAGCAATTAATAATTTAAAATTACATCTTCTCAAAAGCAGAGGATTGACTAAAAAGAAAAATATCAATGATTTTTTCTCCTTAAAAGGAAAGATTTTAGAGCTGATTTATAAAGACAATCTAAGAGACTGTTTGTTAAAGGAATATTAAATCGAGGCGTAGAGGCGTAGGGTGGGTTAGGCGGCAATAAATATTCGTCCCTCACCAAACTCTTAACTGTCCGCCGTAACCCACCGAATATACCGAATATTAAGCACTAAGCGCTTTCTTAATCTTTGCTTGTGCATTCACTCTCTAAAGAAAGTCTGATTTTGTCATTGCGAGGCGGCGATCAAACGAGTTAACCTCTTGAAGCAGACATTGAATTAGCCGTAGGCGTTTGCGATAGCATTCCCTAAGGAAAGCCTTCCCGTAGGCTAGCAATCTTGCAAGATTACTTGCAGCTTGACTACTGGGCCAAAGATTGCCACGGGGGGTGGCGGATCTGTTAAATCAAAATAATTGCTTTCCCAACCCCCCTCGCAATGACATTAATAGGCAAGCGAGTTAATTTAATATTTACTTTATGAATCAACTCTTAAACCGTAAGGATTCATCAGAGCGATCGCTGAAGCGTTAATGGCTGTCAAGCAGAGTATGACAAATGAAAATGCTTACCTTTAAGCCTTATCAATTATTAATTGTTAATTATTAATTATTTAGTCAAGATAATGACAATCAAAAAACAAATTCTTATCAACTTAGGAGAAGGTAATTTTGAATCAGGATTTTCTACTAAAATTAAGCTGCAAGAAATAGTAGAAAATCGCGCCGATGATTTAACCCAAATAGATTGTCAATTTCCTCAATCTTTACTGATACCTAATATTTATCAAACATGGCAAAGTAACTATGATGCCATAATTAAATTCCCTAGGGTTAGAGCTGGCTTCAAAAAACAACAAATTACTAATGTTAGTATTCCGACTATTTCTGAATGTAATCAAAATATTGATAGTTTACGAGAAAGTCTTAATCATTGGCTAAATCCTGTCAATAGACAATTGGAGCAAGCTCTTCAAATTAATCCTGAAGATGAAATAAATATTGTACTTCAGACAGAGGATATTAATTCTGAATCTACCCAAAATTTATTACAAAAACTACCTTGGCATTGGTGGAATTTTTTAGCTCAAGACAATTTTACTGATGTTGCTATATCCTTCAGTAATTCAGAGCAAATTAACTCTATTTATTCTGAAGTAGAACCAAAATTAACCAGACCAAAAAGAGTCAAAATATTATGTATTCTTGGAGATAGTAAGAATATTGATGTTGAAGCCGATCGAAGAATACTCAGAAAAATACCAGGAGCATATTGTGTTTTTCTCAGACAACCTACACGGTCAGAATTTTTCAATTTCATGGAGAAAGAACGTTGGGATATTCTATTTTTTTCTGGGCATAGTAAAACAGATCGAGATAGTTACACCGGACTGCTATATCTGAATCCAAAAGAAACTCTAAATATTCAAGAAATCAGAGAAATTATTCAAATAGCCATCAATAAATATCAAGGAATGAAATTAGCTATTTTTAATTCCTGTGATGGTTTAGGATTAGCACGTCAATTAGCAGATTTAGACATTGCTCAAATTATTATTTGGCGAGAACCAGTTCCCGATGAAATAGCACAAGAATTTCTCAAATCTTTTCTAGAATTTTTTACAGGACAAAGAAATATTAATACTGAAGACTTATCTTTATATCGTTCTGTAAAAGAAGCTCGGATTCAAGTACAAAAATATATAGAAAATCCAGAAAATAAACAATTACTACCAAAAGTTAGTTGGTTGCCCGTTATTCATCAAAATTTAGCAAAAAAAAGTATCACTTGGAAACAATTACGGGGAATTTCAGTAGATATTAATAGTCAAAAAGAGAGTTCCCATAAAAGGGAATCTCCTATTCCATCTATAAATAGATTACTGAAATTTATCAACCTGACTCAATATCAAGAAAAATCATACAGTCATTCAATAACACCGCGTGAAAGTTTACTGAATAGAGTAGAGAATTCCTGGATAAAAGGCGTTCTAGAAAAATCCTTACATATAGAAGAAACTATTGAATTAGGTCTAAGTAAATATCCCAATACAGTCGCATATCCCTCAAACAAACAACCAGAAAATTCCCATCAACAAAATCAAAATCTGCCAGAAGGAAGTAGAGCAATAGACATATTTGGCGAACTAGAAAATAAAAGAACAATGCTAATTCTCGGTCAACCAGGGTCAGGTAAAACTATCGCACTTTTGGAAATTGCTCGTGAATTAATTAATGATGCCAGACAAGATACAAACTTAGCAATTCCTGTGGTTATTAATCTTTCTAGTTGGGCAGCAGATAAGGAGTCAAAACCTTTAGCTAATTGGTTAGTTGAAGAATTAAATCGGATTTATCAATTTTCTCAAAAGCAATGTCATGGTTGGGTAAAAAATCAGGAATTATTACTGCTTTTAGATGGTTTAGATGAAGTTAGAGAAAGTAAAAGAGGAGCTTGTATCAGAGCAATTAATCAGTTTTTGCGAGAATATGAAAAAACTGAAATAGTTGTTTGTTGTCGAATTGAAGATTACAACAAAATTTCCGAAAAACTTCATTTTCAAACTGCCGTTTTTTATAAGTCACTGACAGAAGCGCAAATCAATCGTTATTTTGATGATTGGGGAGAAGCATTATCAGCAGTTAAGCAGTTGAAAAAAGATGATAAAGCGATACAAGAATTAGTAAAAATTCCTCTGACTTTAAATCTTATTGCTGTGGCTTATCAAGATAAATTAATTGATGAATTGTTAGAGATAAATTCCTTAGAAGAACGTCGATATCATTTGATTAATACTTATATTCAACGTAGATTTGAATCAGAGAAATTGTCTAATTATGGGTCTATTGTTTTAGAAGAAAAGCAACTAAAATATTCAGAAAAACAGTCAGTGTATTGGTTGAGTTGGTTAGCTCAGAAAATCACACAGGAATCTCGAAATGAATTATTAATTGAACAGATACAACCTGATTGGTTGCCAGTAGGTATTCAACAATTAATGTATCGTATTTGCTTGAGATTAATTTTTGGACTGATAACTGGATTAGTTACTGTTTTACATTTTGGGACCTTAGTTACAGATAATTTAGGAATACAAGTATCATTAGTAATTCCTACAGTAATAGCTGGTATAATCTCATGTCTAAGTTCCCTACCACTATCTAGTTTTCTCCCTAAAATTCTACCCCGGTTTATCGCTTTATTTATTTCTGGGCTGATATTTGTAATTATTGCCGGAGCAATGATTTCCCCTATTGTGGCAGAGAGTATAGAATTTGAACCATTGAGAACTATATTATCTCCTTTAATAATTGATGGAGTTGCTCTCAGCATTTTTTTAAGCTTTATAGATAGAGAAATAGGAATTATTGATACCATCGTTCCATCGAGGGAAAAAGCCAGAAAATATGCAAGACTTGGATTAATAGGTGGCTTAACTTATGTACTTATACGTCTGTTTTTTACAAATAGATATACTAATCCCAAAGATTTAGACCACTTGTTTAAGATAATTTTTGATATCTTGATTGAGTTCCTAATCTTCACAACAATTCCTGGACTCATTGGTTTCTTAGACAGAGGAGAAAACCTAGAACAAACTATAATTCCTAACCAAGGTATTTGGAGGTCAGCTCAAAATGCTTGTCTTTTCTTTGTCATCTTTTTCCCAGTAGGAATACTTTGTAGCTTAAATTATGCGGAAGCAGGGCACGAAATCATTAGCACCGGATTAGCTATAGGGTTATTAGCTTTGATGGCAGGTGGACGAGGACCAGTTTTTGCCGGATTAGTTTTAATTCAACATTTTACTTTACGACTAATTCTATGGTGGCAAGGTTATGCTCCTTGGAATTATGCTCGCTTCCTTGACTACGCCACAGAACGGATATTTTTAAGAAAAGTTGGTGGTGGTTATATTTTTATTCATCAAATATTACAAGAACATTTTGCCAAATTGTCTGATTAATTAATTCATTATATAACTTGTCATTGCGAGTGAAGCGTAGCGTAACGTGGCAATCTCAAAACCTTGGAATTGCTTTACTAACCTTTGCAATGAGATAAATATTTTTGTCCACTTACTAAGATATTGTCAGTGATTGGCGATCGCGGAGCGTAGTGTCAGCCGTATCCCGTCAATTATTAAGTATTAAGCAAGTGCTTTTTATTCTTATTTTAACCTGCTTTTGCACTAATTGAAAAAAAATTAATAATTACTTTTGATTTCTGTAAAAAATTATTAAGGCAGAAATTATATACATCCGAATTTGCACGATTTTTTTCTCTAGGGCTGATTTATATCTATGGGCTA
>JBARXI010000924.1:0-7687 GCA_049647275.1 Microcoleaceae cyanobacterium | reverse complement strand
CTACACATGATGGCTCAAAACCATCGAAGTCTTGAATCGTGTCCATAACAAAGATGGAGTTATTGAGGAGCCGGATGAGGTGATACGTCTCACGTCCGGTTCTGAAGGAGAGGTAGGAGTGGAGACGATCCTATCGACTCTAACCATAGATTGAATTTAAGACTTTATCCAGAGAATAAAAGGGAAATTTAGTCAGAAGTTGTTTGATTAATATCAAAATAAAGTTGCCAGTACCAACGGCTGGGTCTAAATATTTAAAATTTGATTTAAAATTTGGTTGAAACTCGATTTATGAAATGATTTTTTTGACCAAAGTCTCAGAAGTGTAAAATGCTCCTAAACGGGGAGAGCGAGATTTTTCAAATTTTTATAGATAGGCTAAATCAGATTTGATATTTTGCCTAGGCTCTAAAATCATTTTCTCAAACATAAAGTCTCTTAAGTCATTATTTTTAAGTTTGACAATTAAGCTACAGATAGCATTTTGAAACTCTGGAGAAGTTAAAGCTAACTCCTGAATATTTGTGATACTTTTTATCTGGTTGGGATTGTTTGTTTCAGGTGTCAAAATCTTTCCTGCCTCTAACATAGATAAATCATAATTATATAATATGAAAAAAGTTAATATTCTAGGTATTGATGGTGGTGGCACTAAAACCAAGGCGATTTTAATGGATGAAAATTATCAAATTCTTGGTAGTGGAAAAAGTGGAGCATCAAATTATCAAAGTATTGGAATAGAAGCAGCAAAAAATTCAATTCAAATAGCTATAACTGAAGCCGTGACTAAAAGTGAGAGCCATAAACCTATTTCAGCAATTTGTCTGGGTTTAGCAGGAGTGGGCCGACCTGAAGATGTTCAGGTTGTCCAAACTTTCTTGGGGGAAATTATCAACAATACCCCATCCATAAAATGGGCATTGCAGCCCAATACTATAGTTATTTGTAGCGACAGCGCGATCGCTTTAGTCGGAGGTATTGGCCATTCTGTCGGCATTGTTGTAATGGCTGGCACAGGCTCCCAAATATTCGGGCAAAATAGTCATGGTTTAACTAAACGAGTTGGTGGGTGGGGCCATCTCCTGGGAGATGAAGGTAGCGGTTATAATATAGCTATCCGGGGTCTCCAAGCAGCTTTGAAAGCTTATGATGGTCGTGAATTTCCCACTAGTTTGATTGTAGACTTCCAAATATATCTGGGCCTGAAAAGTATTGAAAGTTTAATTGAAGTAGTCTACCGCCGTGGATGGGGTGTCAAAGAAATAGCTGCCCTGGCTCCCATTGTCTCCCAAGCCGCAAATAAGGGAGATAAGGTAGCTAACGGAATTATCAGTGATGCCGTTGAGGAGTTAAGTATAGCTACAAAAGTAGCCATATCTACCTTATTTCAGCCTCACGAAACTGTTGAGGTTGTTACTATTGGAAGTGTCTGGAATAGCCAAGCCAACTTTCGAGGCAAGTTTGAAATTGCTATAAAAGCGATCGCTCCTGCAGCCCAACTTATTTGGCCTCGACATCAACCAGTCTATGGTGCAGGAATTTTAGCCTTAAAAGCTCTCATCTAAAGGTAGGGAAGGGGTATGAGGTTTAGAAAAAAACAGCAAACAATAACTCATTACTTATACCAATTCACTTAAATAATGTCACATTTTTCATCTGAAATAATCACCTAAAATTATTGTCAATTAAAGTTTTTATATCATGTCCGGTTAATTAGTGATAAAAAACTTCCTTCTTCCTTCTTTCTTCTTCCTTCTTCTTCTTTCTTTCCTCCTGACTCCTGTACGTCGCCAATCCGACGGCGACCCTACCTGACTCCTCTGTGCTTATTTATAACTGTTCAACCGGACATGGTATTAGAGCATATAATTTTCAGGCATTAATTTTGATATGTGACTTTTGTGAAAAGGTCTTATTTTTAAGATTTATCCCATAAATAAGCTATGACAATTACCAGGAGAAACGCAGCTACATTCTAAAATAATTACTCAGAAAACATTCCCCAAATCATCAGCAAAAATAGTGATCCTCTGATTTTAATATCCAGTATGAATTTTCAAATGATACAACATTCGAGTTAGTAGTCGCTAATTCAAAAACATCTAAAACTTTAGCTGGCAAGGTATTTATGTTTTTTTTTAAAGTGTTGAATCAAGCTAATTTAGAATTAAATGTGTTTAGAATTAAATGTGTTTAGAATGATACAACATTTGATTTAGTAGTCGCTAATTTAAAAACATCTAAAGCTTTAGCTAGCAAGGTATTTATGTTTTTTTTTAAAGTGTTGAATCAAGCTGATTTGGGATGAAATGTGTTTACAGTGTGGTAATTAATTAATCATTGAAATAGTGATCAACTCTCACATTACAAAGAAATGGTGCGAGGAAAAGCGATTATTTATTGGTTTATTTCAGAAACCAGACTTGATATAAAACCTAAAACCTAATTTTGGAGAATATCACCAATGTTTAACTTAAAAAAATGGCGTTTCGGAACCTCTTTCTTATTAACTTTAGGCATGACATTAGCCACAGCAACACCACCCCTAATTTCCAGTCCCGCTCTGGCTCAATTCAATCAACAAAGACCATATTTTATAGCAAGAGTACCAGCAGGAACACTAATTCCCGTAGAATATGAAAAAGCAGAAAAAGTTGTTCTAAGTCCAGATGAATCTATGTCTTTGGAGCTAACAGTAACAAGAGAAATTAGAGACATTCAAGGTAGAGTTATTATTCCCGCTGGTAGTATTATCGTAGGTGAACTACGACCAGTTACCGAAGGTACTCAATTTTTCGCAGAACAATTAATTATAGGCGATCGCCGCCGGTTTCCGATTAGTGCCATTTCTGGTGTAGTTACCGATACTGAAAAAATACGCAGAGGAGCCGATGCAGGGGATATTTTGAAAGGGGCTGCAGTAGGTGCTGCTGCTGCTACTTTACTATCTGGAATTATTGGGGATAACGTGATTGCTACAGAAAGAGTATTAGCTGGTGCTGGTTTGGGTGCTTTGGCTGGAGTGTTGTTGGGTCGAGAAAAGGCCGAGGTAGTTGTGATTTATCCAGAGGAAGATTTGGACTTGAGATTACGTTCTGATTTTGTACTGCGTTAGGTTGGATTTAGGGGAGTTGGGGTGAGAAACAGTTAACAATTAATTATTAATTGTTGAAAATTTTTTGGAGAGGTCTATTGAAGATAAGTAAATGTATGGCCTGGTCTACTAGCTATGGTATAAGGTGCGTTGCAACGAACCCTAGTGCCGTAACTAAAATAGTTCATTATTGTAGGGTGCGCCATTACGGCTAAAATATAAGCTGTCAAAGGTATTTAACAATCCGTCGCAGGGCACCATTGAATATGTGTCGGTCCACTACTAGTAGAATCTTTGCCTAATATCATGTCCGTTTAATTAATAGACATCTGGGAAAAAGATATAGATTTTTTGCAGGAGTAGGCAACAGCTCCGGAAGGCAACAGGCAACAGGTAAGATATTTTTACGCGCGAAGGCACGAAAAAAGATTTTTTAGGGTGACTTTGTCTTTTTTTAGCCGCTCTAATTAAAAGGTTTATTTATTTTCCACGCCTATGTCTAATGATAAAAACTTTCTTCTCCTATTCCTTGTTCTTCCATCCTGTACGGGTAATTTCGGACCGAATGCTCCGCAAACATGAATTACCCTGACAGACTCCTGACTCCTCGGTCATTATTTATAAGTATTCAGCAGTGAGGTTAGTGGTGGCATCACACCACCAAAAACTAACCGACCGCTTAACACAGATTCTGGCACAGATACACTGAAAACCAGAAAACTATATTATTAGGGATAGAAACTCAACTGGGGTAATCCCAGAGTTTCTTCCCAACCCATCATCAGATTCATACACTGAACTCCCTGTCCAGCTTGACCCTTAATCAGATTATCAATTGCTGACATAATAATCACTCGATTGGTACGGTGATCGACTTCAATACCCAGATAACAGATATTAGTGCCACAAGCCCACTTAGTTTGAGGATAAGTACCACTAGGCAACACCCTCACCCAAGGGCAATTACGATAAAAAGCATTGTAAATAGTTAGCAGGTCTTCTCGTACTAACCCAGGGTCTCGGAGAGTACCGTAGACTGTAGCTAATATTCCCCGCACCATCGGCATCAGATGGGGAGTAAATTGCACTTTCACATCATAACCTGCCAAATTACTACAAATTTGTTCAATTTCTGGAGTGTGCCGATGACTGGCTACTCCATAAGCACCAATAGAATTATCAGCCTCAGCCAATAACATATTAATAGATGCTTTACGTCCTCCCCCAGAAGTGCCTGACTTGGCATCAATAATCGCAGTTTCCGGTACTATTAAACCTTGTTTAAATAGTGGGGAAAGTGCTAAAAGACTAGCAGTAACATAGCAACCGGCGCAACCTATAAGTTGGGCCGAGGCAATGCGATCGCGATACAACTCTGGTAAACCGTAGACAGCCGTAGCAGCGATTTTTTGGTCTGTGCGTTCTCCCCCATACCAAGATTTATAGGTTTCTAAATTACTAAACCTATAGTCAGCCGACAGGTCTAATACTTTACATCCTTTTTCCAATAGAGTTGGTGCCATCTTCCAAGCTAAACCATTGGGTAGAGAGAGAAAGACTACCTGACATTTACTGGCAATTTTGTCCAAATCTATTGGCTCTACCATTAAGTCTACAGAATGTTCTAGGTGGGGGTAGATGGAAGAAAAGGGTTTTCCTGCACTACTGCCTCCTCCCAAATAAACAACTTCAACTTTTGGATGATCCTGGATCAGTTTGACAAGTTGGTTAAACTAAGCCAGCCTGTTACCAGGCAGACTCGTCTTCAAAACCGTGCTTGCGACTTTCACCGCACACGGCTCCTCTCCTAAACGTCCCTATTTTTTTTTGGTACACCCGGCTTTGTGATTACTGACAGATTTTCCTGTAGTTCGTAAACTCTTAGTTGAGTTTTGACTGTTCTCAGGGATTGAATTTGCTTTCATCTCAATTGCTGTTTTTGGCTCGTGGCAATATCGGTGCAATACCTGTTTATTCGATGGGGTATTATTACCGCTTTTAAACTTCGGGTAGTGGGTGTTCAATTTCCATTAAATCCGTTGGTCTAAAAGTTAATCCACAAAATGCGCATTTTTGCTTCTGACTTTTGAGTGATTTTGCTACGTCTACTTTAGGTACAGGGTGTTTGCCGATTCTTGATTCCCAGTATAACCAGTCTGCGTCATAGGGTAATTTTTTACCTTTGACCTTGATATGTCTGACAATAGAAACATCTGAATGTAGGTTTAGTTGATACTCTCCATCCGAAAAAATCCAATTACGGTTATTAATGGATTTAACGGATTTAAAATATTTATCCTTGACCCAGCGAACATTTTTATTTGGGTGTCTTCTACTTGCCCATCTCCACAGTCTTTTCCGTAGTAAATAGTCTAATTTTGAGAAAATTTCCTTACTTACTACAGATGAGTAATAGTTAGCCCATCCTCTGATAATCGGATTCAGTTTTGCGATTAAAGCTCTAACTGGTGCGGTCTTCATTTTGTCACAAATTTCCGCTAGTTTCCGATAGTGAGATTTGATTTCTTTTTCAGAAGGTTTAATTAGCGTCTTGATACCAAGACCAGTAGACTTAACTTCCCACTGTCTAATTGTGAATCCCAAAAAGTCAAATCCAGATTTATTCCCTTCATATTCTTCTAAGGTGTGGACTATTCTAGTTTTCTCTGGTTTCAGTGCTAATCCTATCTGGGTTAACCATTCCTCGATCGCGGCTTTTGCTTGTAACACTATTTCGATATCTTCATGCAGAATGACAAAGCGATCGGCGTAGCGCACTAACGCAAGAGAACATCTATTATTTCTCTTTTTACCATTCCAGGTATCGGCAAATTGATTTAGATATTCCTCCATACCATGTAGAGCAATATTCGCTATCAAGGCATTTATTATCCCCGCTTGGGGCGTACCTTTAGCAGTATTCTGAAATTGGTTTGTCTTAAATACCCCCGATCTAAGCCATTGTTTGACTAATTTCCTATATGGAGATTGACCTACCTTTTCCAGTAAAGCATCATGGTTAATTTGGTCAAAACATTTATTTGATATATAAACATCTAGCACATATTTAGGTTGATGGTTAATACTAATATAGATAGCTTCTACCGCATCATGTGTTGACCTTCCCGGTCTAAAACCATAACTGTTAGGCTCAAATCTTGCTTCCCATTCTGGCTCCATACCTAGTTTTACCAGAGCTTGTAATGCTCTATTGTATGTTGATATATCAAGACATTTTTCATCTTGCCCTAGATTCGGTATCCAGACTCGTCGGATAGAGTTCCCTTTAAGTGAATGTGATTTCAGTATTTCTACAAGCTTGAATTTTGCCATTGGTTGTAGGCGTTTAATACCATCAACCCCTAGTATTTTCTCACCTTGATTATCCTGTGTCACACATCTAACAGCTAGCAACCTTGCATAGTAGCTTTTAGTCAGAAGCCTTTGATATTTGCGCATCTTGCTGATTTCGCCACGACTGGATGCTCTGTAGATTAACTTTTGCAACTTGTACACAGATTTTTCAACCTTTTTCCAGTTGATACCGCTCCAAACTATGTTCGGATTAACCGACACTAGGTTTGGATTATTATCTGTATCCCATGCCACCCTTAAGAACCCTTTTGGATTTCCCAACTTTCTTCTTAGTGTTTTAGCCTTATTCATCGCTAATTATTACTCGTACATTACGTCTAGCAGTGCGCACGTCAGCTCAGAAAGCTTTTTGCGCAATCCTACTCCCTCTAAAACCTGCTACACCAGAGCAGATTGACCTTGAATGGCTTCCTAAGTTATCGACCTATACTTCTTAGGTGTTTTAGAGAGGTTTTCTCGTTCCCATATACCATTATTACGACCGACTTAGTGGGGTAAACTCTCCCGGAAGACTCTATGAGGTTGTTGACCTATACGGGGTGATGTATAAATTCTCTGGTCTCCTGGCTGTTAATAGCCATACACCCTTTAGCTATCTTTTGGGTGCTTCTACGTGACGAGAGTTTAATTACCTTCCTGTTCGTCCACATATCGGTCTTTGCTGGTAACCTCACTTATTTGATAGTTAAAGCTTTGGCCACTTTTAAACCCGCTTTGGCGATTGATGTTCAGTCTCTACACCAGGGTCTATGCTTTCAACCCAACAACAGGGCGACCGGAATTTCACCGATAAGTTTATATGAGTTATTCGTAAGTCTGGAATTAGCTCCCTTTATGACTTAGAATGGCCTATTATATCTAGCTTTTTAGCAGACTTTTAGGCCAACGAGTCGCACCACCCCACCATAGCCGGAAGCACCGACAATTCCTATTGGCACAGGTGCTGATTCTTTCATCGTTATTGACTCCTCAGTAATGTTACTAGCAAAAAGTTAAACTTTTGCTGCATTTTAGTACCAAAATTAAAATTTGGTGATATTTAATCTTTTGTTTTATTGTTTTATAATTTTTGTTTTGTTGATAGTGGGGATCTATGATTGGAACCCATGGCCTTTAATCAAACTTATAGTGTGTAGATTTAGATTTGAATTGGCAGTAGTCTCTACCGGTGTCATATCAAATCCGGTAGCATCGGTGTAATTAGATGGGGGGATGGGG
>JBARXI010000923.1:0-12020 GCA_049647275.1 Microcoleaceae cyanobacterium | reverse complement strand
ACAATTTTGAGCACCGTGTAGACGGTGGGGTATTAAACCCGTAAGGGAAAAGATAATTGTCCTAAATGTAATTTATCAATTGGACGTGACTACAATGCTGCAATTAATATCAGAAATAGAGCAAAAGTATTGATAAAAGATTTATTGCCAACACCAAAGTTTGAAGGAGATCGAGGCGTACAATTAAGCCTATTCTAAATCAATTGGAGAGGTAGGGCATTCCTTGCTAGCTCAGTTTATGTCTACATAGTAGAGTCGCTGAGAAGCCCGCATCGTAGCTTGCTCGATGTCGGGAGTATGTCACCCACCATAATATTCCGGCGCTGGATTAGATACAAACATCTCAGACAAATATTTGTTCATTACCCTCCCCAGAAAAGTTTAGCTATTAATCTCAGACAGAGGTAGTTTTTCTCACTGGAAAATTTCTCGGAACTAACTATCATAATATTCCGGCGGTGGATTTAGATAGAAACATCTCAGACAAATATTTGTTTATCCTCCTACCCAGAAAAGTTTAGTTATTAATTTCACTAGGAAATTTCTCGCAATTAATCTCAGACAGAGGCAATTTTTCTCACTGGGAAATTTCTCAAAATGAACCACTAGAATATTCCGGCGGGGGATTAGATAAAAACATCTCAGACAAATATTTATTTATCCCCCTCCCCATAACATTTTAAGAATTAGCCTAAGCCGGCAAACCATCTGTAAAAGAAGGAAGAGCCCAGAAACCAACTCCTTCATCTCCAAAAGGCAATGTGTCAAGCACTAATTGCCTGTTGAATGGATCGGAAGTAAAGAAATGAGTAATATTTAGTGGGTTTACTGCTTCAGCGTTGAGATTTTTCAGCCTGTAAATAGGTATTGAATTCTCTGGCCTGTTAGCTTCTGTATAAGCATTAAATGCCACACCTAAACTTCTGTATTGTGGTAAAAAATCTGCTACTAGACTATCAAATGTCAATAGATCGGTACCTGTAGCCGAGTTACGATAGCGATAGACAGGCTCACCTTCATTGATAGGAACATCAAATTCGTTACCTTCGCGCCGGAAAAAGTTAGGCTGTCCTGTTAAATCGTCTATTTCTGTCTGGTTAGCCGTGAAGATATGTGATAGTGATGTAAAGTTCCAGAAACGCAATACATCTTCAGCCACTCCATTTCCTGGAGGATTGGGATTACCAGGAGAATTACCAGGCGTTACAGTCAATGTATACTCTGTAGATGCTTGTCCTAAATCGGGAAGATTCGCACTGGTATTAGCAGGAGTCACCCTGAGCAAATAATTTTCTGGGCCAAGAAGATTTTCAGTTATTGACTCATCAATTGTGCCTGGGTTATCCGATCGAGATATCAGGTTTAATGTTCCCGCTTCATATAGCTCTAAGTTTGCATTATCCTGCAAGCCAGATAGTGTAATTGTAACTGGGGTATCGCTTGGTAGCCGGAAGTTTAACCAGTCATCAGGATCGCTGCGACCAACAAACCCATTAAATGTTTGGCTGCTAGATAAATTACCTATCTGTGGAGCAGAAAAGATAAAATCGTTACCGTTATTTTCTGAGCTAACTTCTAATAAATAGGGTCCAGAACTTAGGACAGCTTCAACTTCAGCCTCATACTGGGTATTAGGTTGTACTTGTGTGTAAAAAATATTGTCTGTACCTACGGCAGATGCAAAAATTGGCAAACCAGGCGAATTACCCCGCAAGGTTAAATCGGGGTCAAGGGTAATACCAAAACCTGGAGCTGGGGCAATTGGATATACTGTTACTTCCAAAGGTTGACTTTGGTCAATCTTTGAGGATGGTATTGATACAGATGTTGTCTGACCAACGTTGAAGAGATTACCATTGTTTCTCAGACCACTCATTGTTTTTACCTCTTATTTTTCAAGTGAAAATCAAGGCAAAGCTTGTTACTGCTATGCCATTTTGAATAGATTTTGAGCAAAAAAGTCAGCAAGAAAAGTTATTAGAGATTCCATCTGCATTATCTCTACAAAAAACTCTTTTCCAATTTTAAACACTATTGGCAAAACTCAAAAAATTTGGCTTTGTTTATTGCTAAACTCTTTTACCCTTGAGACTATTATAACAATTGATTTATGGGTTGTTTTATATTAACTCTACAGGCAATCCTGCAAACGTTTGCTATTAAATGATTTGGCAGAAAAATGACTCTTTGCTAAGAAATGTAAAAGTTTTCAGAATGGGTTTTACTAACTAAGTTGACTAGGATTTCAGTCTGAACAATGATGGTTTTGCGGAATTGCTCCTATAGCAGTTGAAGCAAAGTTGAGGAGAGTTTATAAATTCCCCGCGATGCTCTTGATAACAAAAGATTATACTAAATCCGCATCGGTGGGGAGCTTTTTAGAAAAAGCTAAATTTTACTCTAATTGAGATTTTAAGCTAATTTTATTAAGGCTACTAACAAACCGGATTTAGTATATAGCAATCCTAAATCATTTGTCATAAATCAAAACACAGATAAAAAATCTGAGACTCTGTTGCCTGTTGCCTTTTTGTGAGATATTTTTACAAGGGCTAAAATAGGACTGCTATAGTAATCGCTTAAATAGGGAGATATAGCGCTACGCGCAAGTAATAAATTATATCATGTCCGGATGATTAGTAATAAAAACAGGACTTACACAAAGCATCTATAGATATAGATAGTGTTTTTTATAGGGGCAATTTCGGACCGAATGCTCCGCAAAGATAAATTGCCCCTACAAATAGCGTCAGTACGTAAGTCCTGAAAAAAACTTTCTTCTGTTTTTCCCTCTTACCCCTACTGACTCGGTGACTCCTCCCTAATTATTTATAACTGTTTATCCGGACATGATATTAGAAGTAATCCCTGACTTAGTTTTTCGGTGAGCAAATGCTCCGCAAAGAGCATTTATAAATGTCCGCGCCCTATTTGCGTAGTGCGATAATACCAATTTGATATACCAATCCTATTTTAGTTGTCATCTTTTAGTAATTGTTAAGAGTCAGGAGTCAGAATTTAAAAGTGTTTCAGTTAATATTGACTGTTATCAAGTTTTTCACAACCGATTTAAGATTGCTATAGAATAATATTACAAATAAAAATAATAGGAGTAGGAGCAATTGATGTTTGCTCCGCATTCCGCACCGAAAGGAAATTTCCCCTACTCATACCAATATCCTAACAATTTGTAGTCTACTTTTTTCCAATTGCATAATACCAGTTTTATCAATGTTTGCTACAAATAGTTAGACTTTTTATAGGAGTCAGGAGTCGGGAGTCAGGTGGGAGTAGCTTAAATATCATTTATTATAGTTAATATCCATTTTTAAGACCCCGCCCTTAAGGGCGGGGTTTAAAGAGACATTTTACCAAAAATATTTTAATGACCCTGATTATTCATAACATTCTTTTTTCCAATTGCATAATCTAGCCTACTGACTACTTACTCCTTAATTGTCGGGATATCGGAGCATATTTTTTAACTTCTATAAACCTTTGCATAACTTTTCAGCAATAATTTCTCCAGCCAACTTATGTCCGTCAGCATTCCAATGCCCGACACACATAGCTGTATTTTCAAACCCATGTAAACAGACCTGATTTTCATCTGCATAATTCTGGAAAGGCTCTACTAAATCCACCACCGGAAAATTATAATCTTCTCCCAACTTTTTCAGTCTTTTACTGGGATAAAGTAAGTCTTCAATATTAAAACTTTTCATATAATTTTCTCGACTAGGCTGGTGGGGATTTACTTGTAGAGAAGTGCCAATAGTAAATAGTAAAAATTCTGCTTCTTGCTGCTTTACTTCTTGACTAATTGTCACCAACAATTCTTCCGTAATTTGCCAAGCTTCTGCCCAAGTCGCATCCGGCGGTTCGATAAAAGTATTAACCTTGATTTTATCTAAATGAGTTGTTAAATTCCGCTTTTTATTATCTACCTCAATTTTATTAATTAGTTGTAAAATTCTGAGATTATTCACCAGCAAAACAGGCAAGCGTTCCACCGTTGTTACCATATAAGGATTGCCTTCTGTAATACTTAACTGATTAAACGAATTATCCAAAACTAACTGATTATTTTCATACACAAAAAAAGGTTGGAAATGATTAATTTCTAATTTCCGAGAATTATTAATTACATCATTACCAACAAAAAAAGCCAGAACAACAATATCCGGTTGATATTTCCAAACTTTTTGCCGTAAAGTCAACAATTGTTGAGCAGTACCATAACCATCCACACCAAAATTAATTGCCTCTATTTTCTTACCTTGAAAATTTTGACAATTTGCCAATTCCGCCTGTATTCTTTGCACAAAAGTTTCTGCTAAAGAAACCTGTACCGCAGCCGTAAACGAATCTCCCAAAACTGCTACTCTGATAGTATTTTCTGGTTTAGCCTCAGTAATTTCTTCACCTCTCAAACCAGCACTATTAAACTCTAAAAAAGCTTCTCCTTCATCCTTCCACCATCCAGAAGCACCAGGTTTATAAGACCAACCAAAAACCGGGTCAGAAACCGTATAAAAAGTAGGAGAAAAATCAGCATGAGTGCCGATAACTTTCTTCAAACCCTGTAACCCCGCAATACGCACTCCCAACTCAGCGATCGCCATCCCCACCACCAAGCTAGCAACTACCATTCCTAAATTAATTGCCCAACTTTTTAACTTCACCATTTTCCCAATCAAATAAGTTATGGCTAATAGCATCAAAATCAGCCATTAGCCATTTATAGATATTACCACTCAACTATCAGCTTCATATCAAACTATTACCTATACATTCCTCAGCCCAAATAAAATTCCTGAGTAGTGCTTCTCGAAAAAAAGAGCTGGCTGTTAAATGTTGAATGCTTACCTAAAACAAGGTATAAATAAATGGAGCAATTACAGAAGATTGACTAAGAACAATTAAAGCTCCTAACAAAACCAAAGTAATAATCAAAGGTAATAACCAATACTTTTTCCTCTCTCCCATAAAACCCCAAAGGTCTTTGAGAAAATCTAATATTCCTTCAAACATTTAAAACGGTCGCTCCATACTTTCTCTAGTTTTTAATTGACTCATCACCCGATAAGTTGAAGTTTCAGTATTCAATTGTCGCTCCATTGGGTCTTTTTTAAACATTCGCATAATTAAACCCATTGGCATTACTACAAGATAAAATACCAAACCCATCCACAGGGGTGTCATTATTTTACTCAGGAAAATTCCCACCCGCATCCAAAACTTATAAACAGGTGCCAAAGTGGTGGGTGAAACAACTCCCAAGACTAAAAGAGGAATAGCAATTACCCAAGGCCATGCAGGTGGCGGCCAATGTCTATGGAGTAACGGTAGTAATAGACCGAATAAACCGCCAAAAACACCACCTACGATTAGACCAAACTCCCTGAGACCCTTCTTATCAATTTTCGGTATCTCGCGATCGCTCATTATTTATTAGTAAATAAGATTTGATTAACCTTTAAGTAGTATCAGAAGAGTTGTTAAAAGTCAATGTAGGTTGGGTAGAACGGTAATGATACCCAACAAATATTTGTCGATGTTGAGTGTTCTCCCTTGGAGATGCTCCGCAAACTGGGCATTCCTCAACCCCATCTATCAATACTAATCAGTCATATTTTTCTTCTTTGTAAATACCATAAAGTTGCCAATCTATCAAACTGCCGAAAAGTGAGGAGAGAAAAATTTGTCATTCATGGTAGAAGAGCTTAAGACTATTTACCTCTAAAGACAACGACATAATAAGTATTTGCAGCGTTAAAATTCTTTGAGGCAATAACCGACCGTAGGATTTTAATACCCTTTAGAATATCACAAAATTGAAATAAAGTGCTAAAAGTATTGAAACCTGGTTAACTAATTGAGAAAAATTTTCTGATTTTTCGTCAGCAAATCCTGACAATATTAAAAATATTCAAACTAAAATACTAAAACACATAAGTAAAACTTAAAGGCTAAAGTGATTTTGAGATATAGAAGATTTTGTAGCGTTTGTAGCGATCGCCTGAGTGGAATTAAAAATATTAGTGTAAGCGGTCGCTTCTCCCTCCGGTGCACTGAATGGTTAGACCGGATAGCAAAAGAGACCTTTGAGGAAAGCCATAAACAACCTCATTTTTTCAAGTCGTCTTCCCTAAGATTAGCATCCTTCATTAGCTTGCTTAAAGTTCCAATCGGTAAGTCCCGGTTGCCATGAACAGGAATTGAGAGAATAGCTTGAACACTTTCCTTGGCATAGATATGATGGCTACCGCTAATTCGCTTGAGAACCCAAGCTTGTTTCTCAACTATTTTGCACAATGCTTTGCCAGAAATAGATTTCATAGGGATAGCTCAACTAGCTGCTTCCCTGGTTCAAAATCTTCTCTTTCGGTGGCGACTTCAATCCATCCTTGAATAGCTTCTTCCAGCATTTCCAGTAGGTGTTCGTAGCTTTCACCCCAGGTATGACATCCAGGTAAGGCGGGAACTGAACCACACCAAACCCCATCTTCTTGCCAAATAATTGCTTTAATTTTCATTACTGCTTTATAGCCCTAACCTAAATTTGATAAACCAAGTATACCTAAAAAGATGTTTGGGTAAGGGTAGAGCGATCGCTTTATGGGAATGAAAGATATTAGTCTAAGTTTGTAGTAGGGCTTTAGCCCGAACTATAGATATTGCTCAAGTCCTACTATGAGCTTTTTGCCATAGAAGTTTTTGTAGCGTTGGCGGAGCCTAGCGGCAGCTATATCGCTTTATGGGAATGAAAGATAATAGAAATAAACTATACGTAGATTTGTTTACTAGGTTGCCTTGCACCTTCTTGAAAACTAGACAAAGCTATACATTTGCCATCGGTGACTGCAAATGATTTCATTACTCACCCGTTTCAATGTGTACTTGCACAGAAAGTTGATGTTCCGCCCACAAACTATGGGTTAGGATTCCCTCAAGGGCTTTCCTCCATTGAAAAAGTTGAGTCCTCCGAATACGATGTAGTTTAATAAAACTAGCAACTCGCCTCCAATGACTCCAATCATGTTTGTTGACATCCTCTGGTCTCAACAAACATTTGGGGATTTTTTCTGATAATTTTAAAGCTCTACGACCGATCGTTAAAGCAGCAGCACTACCACTGTTTAGACCGTATTTAGCCATGTAATTAATCATTCCTATGACGCTAGTAAAAGCAGGGTTGACTTTTATTAATTCAACTCCAAATCTTCTACAACGTGACTCTAAAGCTTCTCTAAACATTCCCGTAGCGAGGTTAGAAAGCATCTCATTATAAACTTTACTTTCCTCGCTCATCTTGGATTTTTTCTTGGTAAAATCTAAAGACTCAATGGCAATAGCGCACTCAAAAAAATCTGCTAATTTGACAATAGTCGCGACAATATTCCTCATAGTTGCTTGTCGAGACCCAGTAGTTTTATTTTTCCATTGGTAAGGTATTTCTTCTAAATATTCAATATTTCCATCCCATTTAACATAAGCAACTGAAATTGAGTTAGCATTAAAATCAATACCTATACAACCATTTTTTCTAGTATGAACTACTGGAATTTCTTGTATGTAAGTAGCTAAATGCACATACCAATTATCCTGTTTATGCTCCCTGCGAAAAACTTGAATTGTGATTGGTTTTAAATTGTTTATGGCATAATCTAAATCTCGGCTTCTATATCTGCTATCCCTATCTGAAACAGAAAATTCTAACTGTATTTTCTGACCATATTTATCCTGTAATGGTCTCGGTAGTTGAACTTGTAGTTGATATTTACCATCCTCTTTTAATGGGAAAACTTTGAGCATAGTTCCACCGCCTGGCTGAGATTTTCCTACACAGAAAAATCTGCCTGAGCGTTTTTTTCTCCAATCAACACCCCATTCTTCTTGGGTTTTATATCCATTTTCTGCTAAATTATGTTGAGCATTAAATAATTTATGTGAGCCAAAACAAATATGTAAACGTTCTGTGTTTTTTAACTGCTTTAATTTTCGTTTCAGACTAGCTATTTTCTGAATTTTACTCTTTAAACCTAGCAATTGATGAAAAAATTTATTTCGGGCTTGTAGATGTGGAAAACCTTTTTTTGTTGCTAATTTTAATGTGTTTTCTAGTTTAGTGATGAGTTTTTTTGCAGCAGTTGTTTTAGCTTTGATTTGTAACTCTAATTTAGTGATATTGTTATTCTTAGCTGTTTTTAATTGGTTTAAGCATTGAGTGGCTTCAGTGGCAATTGAATCAGCCCATGCCCATTGGATGTTAAACCGCTTCATTAGACGCTTTTCTACTTCTGATTCTGACAACTTCTCAGTTTGCATCCAGTTGACAGCAGACCGTTTCCAGGATTCATACAATTCTCCCAGTTCCTCAAAAACAGAATGATATTCAATTTTTGCTTCTATCCCTGTCAAGGAGCCGTGAGATTTGGCCATTACTTACATTGAATCACTTTACTCAAGATTAACAAAGCTTGTCTAAGGGTATCATATCATGTCCGGTTGAATAATTAGACTTTGGTGGAAGGAAGGCAGAAGGTAGGGCAGAAGGTTTTCTCCTATTGTCACCTTAATTTTATACACAAACGATGCTACTGGACATGATATCAATAATATTTGCTATAGCAATGTTTCTTGGCTTATACCTAAAGCTTCTGCGACCTCAATAACGGTCAGATTCAAAGGTTCAATGCAGACTTCTTTCAGCGCTTCGCCTGGGTGGGGTGGGTTATACACTTTCATCAAAAATAATGATGTTACTCCCAATTAAAATATAAATGGTGCGTTAATTAAATTTAACGCACCCTGCTGGCTTATTTGAGGATATGGTTGTCATTAACCCTTATTATTTCTATCCTTGAAACTTTTATAGCCGAAACCACTACCGAACCCGCCAGCAAAGGCAATAAAAATCTTCAATAAATCTGTGTATACGCTCACATTTCGATCTACCAGAAAAACAGTAATGAATACAAATAGACCACAAAAGAGAATAACATATGTAAGCGTATATCTCTTTGATATCTGAGAATCCTTAAATACTCTTTCATCCTGAGCAGCATCGTTATTGAGAAATTGAGTGATGTGACTTGTTTCAACCTTGTCAGCAAGGTCTATCAAGGGAGACACCTCTCTACGACGTTCAAGAGAAAAGGCTAATGACATCTCTTTCTTAATATTAGTTGGTATATTTTCCTTAACTGCGTCTGGAAGAATATCCTCAAGCACTCCTGGCAACTTTGCCTCTGAACTACTGTTTGATGTCTCGGCCAAAGCGCCAGATGAACTTTCTTCCGGTAAAATTTCATCCTCAATTTGCTTTTCATCTTTAGAGTCTTTAGGGTCGTACTTAGTCATCTTTTGTTAACCCCCAAAAGCTGCAAAATAGAATCATCTGAGGCCAAGCGATCCAACAATTGGATAAGCTTTTGATCTAAATAGCCACCTAACCTCCTTTCAACTTCGGCCTCAACAAATGACTGACAGGCATATTCAATAAGTTTCTCAAAAGCTCTCTCACTAATTTCTCCAGTTTTATAGAGATTAGAAAGATCGATAACAACCTTTCGTAACTCACTTTTCCTTGACTGAGTTAGGGAAAGATGTAAAACTTTCGATCTGTAAGGCTCCATCTCCATCCCTATACTGGTAGGATTTATTAATGTTTTTTGTATGGCCATAAAGCTTACACCTAAACTTAAAATTATACAGTCTTTAACTAACTACTAACTATATTATCAATCATAGATCAAAATCTTGATCGATCTTTTTTAATCGGCAAACCCAATTCTGATAGGTATCGACACTATATTTAGCGCAAGGCTATAGTTTTATACTGCTTATCTAGAGTTTTGGCTAAGGTTAAAATTTTCACTCTGTTTGAGTGGCAATATAACAAATCCACTCATAACAGACTAATTTTAACTTTTGAATTTTGATTTAATTCTAATCCAACTCAAATTCTTCTTTCCAAGACTCATCCTTTTCCCAAGGAATCTGGTCAGTCTTCGCCATCAAAAAATTCTCAACCACCAAATAATCCATCTCAGTCCGCATAAAACACCGATAAGCATCTTCGGGCGTACAAACTATTGGCTCACCCCGCACATTAAAAGATGTATTCACAATTACCCCACATCCTGTGAGCTTCTCAAAATGACGAATCAAATCATAATACCGAGGATTAGTTTCCTGATGAATAGTTTGAATTCTTGCCGAATAATCAACATGAGTAATTGCCGGAATTTCCGAGCGAGGCACATTCAACTTGTCAATGCCAAATAATTGCTTTTGCTCCTCAGTCATCGGAATTAATAAACTCTCCTGCACGGGAGCTACCAACAACATATAAGGACTAGAATGTTCAATATCAAAATAATCGGAAACTCGTTCTGCCAAAACTGAAGGTGCAAAAGGTCGAAAAGACTCCCGATACTTAATCTTCAAATTCATCACCGACTGCATTTTTTGATTCCGAGGGTCTCCAATAATAGACCGCCCTCCCAAAGCACGGGGTCCGAACTCCATCCGACCTTGAAACCATCCGACAACGTTGCCATTATTTAAAATTTCTGCTAACCGTGGCATTAAATCTGTATCTGGCAGATATTCATATTTTGCCTGAATAGCATCAAGATATTCCCGAATTTCCCCATCTGCAAATTTCGGTCCGAGATAAGCACCTTGCATCATGTCATTCGGAGCGCGACAAACAGGAAGTTTTGCCACAGAAACAGCAGAATTTCCAGACTCCACAGAAATTAATTCCTTTTCTGGAATATTCTCAACTACTTTTTCTATTACCCTTGGTTGGTCGTGATATTCGTACCAAATAGCTAAAGCAGCACCCAACGCACCACCAGCATCTCCCGCAGCAGGTTGAATCCAAATATCTTTAAAAATACCTTCCCGCAAAATCTTGCCATTCGCCACACAATTAAGAGCAACTCCCCCTGCCAAACAAAGATAGTCAGCATTAAGTTCTTTTTGCACCGTTCGACTCAGACGTAAAACTACTTCCTCAGTCACTCTCTGAATAGAAGCAGCAATATCCATTTCTCGTTGACTAATTTTAGTTTCGGCTTTTCGAGGAGGTCCGCCAAACAATTTGTCAAACTTCTGATTAGTCATAGTCAACCCGGTTGTGTAGTTGAAATATTCCATATTCAACCGGAAAGTACCATCAGATTTTAAATCTATCAGATTATTTAAAATCAAGTCTACATAATTTGGTTCTCCATAGGGAGCTAAACCCATAAGTTTATATTCCCCAGAGTTAACTTTGAAACCTGTGTAATAAGTAAAAGCTGAGTAGAGCAAACCCAATGAGTGAGGTAAATCTATTTCCCATTGGGGAGTAAGTTTATTTCATTCTCCCAACCAAACTGAAGTAGTCGCCCACTCACCCACTCCATCCAGACACATTACCGCAGCACGGTCAAAGGGACTGGGGAAAAAAGCTGAAGCTGCATGAGATTGATGATGTTCGGTAAACATCAACTTGGGAAGATGGGATGCTTTACACTGACCTAATGTGGCTAATTCTCTTCTTAAAACAGTTTTTAAATATAGTTTTTCTTTTAACCAAATTGGCATTGCCATCAGAAAAGACCGAAAACCTTTAGGAGCGTAACTGAGGTAAGTTTCCAGCAGTCGCTCGAATTTAACTAAAGGTTTGTCGTAGAAAACCACTTGGTCTAGGTCGAGTAATTCTATGTTCGCTTCTTTCAGACAATAGGAAATAGCATTTTTCGGAAATCTAGCATCGTGTTTTTTACGAGAAAATCTTTCTTCTTGAGCAGCGGCAATAATTTTTCCATCACATACGAGGGCGGCGGCACTGTCGTGATAATAGGCTGATATTCCCAGGATTTTCATATTTATCTTCTTTCTCCTCACAGATAAACTGTTTATCTAAAATTGGCCAATTTTAGCTAAATATCTTCAGATTATACCTGCTTAACTTTAGATTTGGCTTGTATTACTCCAGCAGGGGTGGTGAAACGCAGATA
>JBARXI010000922.1:0-1550 GCA_049647275.1 Microcoleaceae cyanobacterium | reverse complement strand
AAGCAAGGCGATGCTCAAGGAAGTCTTTTCGCAACTCTGCCAATTATATTATTGTTATCTGCCTCAATTTTAATTTTATCCCTAAATTCTTTCCGAGCAGCTTCCATCATTGGTTTAGTTGCTATTTGTGCCGTTGGATTAGGATTTTTCAGTTTATGGTTATCTGGTTATCCTTTTGGCTTTATGAGTTTGATTGGCACATTTGGTTTAGTCGGAATTGCTATTAACGATTCAGTAGTAGTTTTGGCCGCTATCCTCGAAGACCCCGAAGCATCTACAGGCAACCGTCGAGCCACCCGCAAAGTAGTCTTACGTTCAACTCGTCATGTAGTTGCCACAACCTTAACCACAATGATTGGGTTTGTTCCTTTATTATTAGAAGGAGGTGGCTTTTGGCCTCCTTTAGCAGTAGCGATCGGCGGTGGTGTAGGTGGTTCGACACTCGTTGCTCTTTATCTTGTTCCCTGCTCTTATTTACTTCTGGCTAATTTTGGCAAAGGAAAATATAGCGCTCCGCGCAATTCAAAATTCAAAAGTCAAAATTCAAAAGTAATCTCTGACTGAGTTTGAGCTTTTATAAATGCCCTAACCTTTGTTTCAACTATAATAGGACTTACGCAAAGGCTCTATTTGTAGGGTGTGTTAGCGTAGCGTAACGCACCTTTACCCCCATCAGTGGTGTGTCTGCGTAAGTCCTGTATAATAATCTCCGAACAAAGATATAGATTTTTTGCAGGAGTAGGCAACAATTAATAATGAATAATGAATAATGAATAATGAATAATGAATAATTAACAATTACCTCGAGAGTGAAAACGGAATTGATTGACTAATCATGAAACTTTTTATTTATTATCCCCGATCGAGGGGAGGCGCATACCAACAATTTTTCGGTAAGATATTTTTACAAAAAAGGCACGAAAAATAATTTTTTAGGGTGAATTTTTATTTCCAAAACTTGCTCTAATTAAAAGGTTGATTTATTTTCTGGAGATGTCTAATGAGTAAAATTTCAGAAATTACTATAGAAGAATTACTAGAACTTTACGCTGCCGGACAACGAGATTTTACTAGATTTATCATCGAACACACAGACCAATATTTCGAGAATGGAATTGATTTAAGAGGAGTCAAATTCAGGGGAGATAGCTTGGAAGCCATATTTTTCTCCCTAGAAAACAGTAACTTGAGTGGAGCCGATCTTAGAGGTATTAATTTTCGCAAAGCTAATCTGGACTGCTGCAATTTAAGTGGAGCTTTACTCAACAAAGCTTCTTTATGGTGTGCTGACCTAAATAGAGCCGACCTAAGTGGGGTTAACCTAAGTGGAGCTAGTCTAAGTGGGACTACCTTTGTAACAGCTAATTTGAAGGGAGCTAATTTGAGCAAAACTAGGCTTTATGAAACTCACTTTGATTGTGCGGACCTCAGCGGTGTAAATTTTAGCAATGCCAAGATTAATGGTCCAGTTTGGTTCAATGAAGCTAATTTAACTCAAGTTGACTTCACAAAAGTTATCTTAGATATTAGTTGGGATGAAATTAGTTTTA
>JBARXI010000921.1:0-46291 GCA_049647275.1 Microcoleaceae cyanobacterium | reverse complement strand
CCTTGAACACTTATTTATTAGTTAGTAGGAGTAGGGGAGAAATTGAAATACATCCGATTTCTTTCTCCTCCATGAGAAAGGAAAGTTAAAAGTCAGAAATATTGATAATCTTTGTTTTGCAAAAGGTCTAATTTATTGTTCCCTTGAACACTTATTTATTAGTTAGTAGGAGTAGAAGAGAAATTGAAATATATCTGCTTTCTTTTTCTTCCAGAGGGAAGATTAATTATTTGAACTTGATATAATATTATATGGCACAAGAGCGATTGACACAAGCACAGTTTATTCAACTGGTGGGAGAAGTTGAGCAATTATCTAGACTGCGCGACGAAGAAATTGACCGAGAGCAGATACAGCAGATTTTACAAGAGCTAAATCTACCTACTGACTTGGTAGATGAGGCAATGATGCAGTTGCGAAGGCGAGAAGCACTGGCAGTAGAGGAGAAGCGGAATAAATTTATTACTGTGGGGTTGCTCTCTGGGTTGTTAGTCGTTATAGCTGCTAGTTTATTATGGTTTCAAACTCAAAAACAAGCATTAAATAATGTCTATGCTAATTCAGGGCAAAGTCAGTTAACATTACAAACAAATAGTGGTAGAAAAATGCTAATTGTGGTAGATAGTCAACAAAAACCAGAGGTATTTTATCGGGTAACTTTGCAAGATGCACCAGTAGGAAAAAAACTTTCTTTAGGATGCAAATGGATTAATTCTAATGGTGAAATTAGTCATCAAAATAGTTACCAAACTAAGCAAATCAATCAAGAAGTTTGGCCTACTTATTGTAGGTATCAATTTAATCCTGTTTCACCTGTGGGAAATTGGCAGGTAGAAATGTATTTAGGCGATCGCCTTCTCAGTCAAACTGAGTTTACAGTTAAGTAATATTTTGTGGTTAGGTGCAATATAAATTTATTGGTTATTGGGGATATGGTTTCCCACTAGAATTAAATACTATTCTCTCCCAACTTACTGAGGAAGAAAATGCAAAAGTGTTTAATTTTAATCAGGGAGAAATTGTTGGCGGAATTAGTTATATTGGTGCGGAAAAAATAAAATTAACCAAAGGTCAGACTTTAATTGCTTCTATCTCTGCCTCTGGTTTATCTGATAGTATTGACGCTTGGGTAAAACAAGAAAATAACCAGTTAATTTTAGGTAGAGAACCATTTGGGAGAGTACCTTTATATTGGGTAAAGACAGAAAAGATTATTTGGTTTGCTTCTCAATTCAAGTTATTATTACCGATTATTTCTGAGCCATCTATTAATATTCCTGGGTTTTATGGTTATACTTGTTTCTCTTATGTACCAACTCCACTCACTCCAGTAGAGAATATTTTTGCAGTACCAGCAGGAACAGAACACATTTTTTTAGAGCCAGAAATACATATTCAACGCCGTTATGACTGGCGGGAAAATCCCTTACAAATTCAAGATAAAAATGACGCAATTACACAGTTACAAACCCTACTTAAAAATGCAATTTATCGGCAAATTGTTGACTTATCTTCTGAACCTGTAGGAGTTTTTATTTCAGGAGGTTTAGATTCTTCAATCATTGCCGCTCTATTAGTACAAGCTGGAGTAAAAGTGCGTGCATATACCCTAGATTTGGGGAAAAATAGTTTTCCCGAATGGGAATATGCAGAAAAAGTTGCTCAACATTTAGAAATTCCTTTAGTAAAAGTATCTGTAACTCCGAGGCAAATAAAAAAAGCTTTATTACCCACAATAAAAGCTTTAGATTTACCTTTTGGTGATGGAGTGACAGTACCTTTATATTTATTATGTCAAACTGCAGCTCAAGAAGTATCTGTAATTTTCAACGGTGAAGGAGGAGATCAATTATTTGGTGGGTGGACAAATAAACCAATTATTGCTGCCACAGTTTACAATCAGCAAGAAAATTTTCTACAACAATATTTGCAGACTTTTCACAAATTATGGGGTTATGAAAAGCAGATTTTTCAGCCAGAATTTTATCAAAAAGTACAGAATATCTCAGCCGAAAAATGGATGGAATATGGTTTAGATGAAGCTTTTTGTACAGGATTAATCCATAAATTACGTCGCGCTACTTTGATTTTAAAAGGGGCACAAAATATTCATCCGAGGGCGACAAATTTAGCATTTGCTCATGGGTTAGCTGTACGATCGCCTTTTTGCGATTTGGCTTTAGCTGAGTGGACTTTTCAAATGCCTGGAGAATTCAATTTAAAAGGTTCAAATGAAAAATATATTCTGAAAAAAGCAGTTGAATCTTGGTTACCACCAGAGGTTGTTTGGCGAGAAAAACGAGGGATGGGAGTACCTTTGACTGACTGGTGTTTAAATGAATTATGGTCAGAAATTAGGGAATGGTTAAACCCAGAAGTTTTACAAGCAGAAGGTAGATTTATTTCGGATTTAGCTATTACAATAATTCAAGGAAAATTAGGAGGGCAAATTAGAAGTCGGCGGGTTGGTGAAATTCTCTGGTTATTGATGATTTGGGAAATTTGGCGAGTCACAATTTTAGGAGAATCTACTATTAGTAATTCTGGATATAATCCTTTGTTTTTACCAGCTTGGTGGTGGAAGTGGGTTGAGCAGGTTAAAAGTTAAATTTGATCTAATAAAAATTTTAACTGTTTAGGCAAAATTAATTACCTAATTTGATTCCCTGTAATTTTTACAGCATCATCTTTTTAGTTTTAGAGTATGTGTAATTAATTTGGCATGACTACTTATTATATAGAATCCGGTTAAATACTTATCATATCTATGCTCCGAAGGCAGAGGGCAGAGGATAGAAGGGAAGGAGTAATATCATGTCCGGTTGAATACTTACACTTTTGAGGAAGTAAGGCAGAAGGCATCCCCCCTACCCCCCTTTGAAAGGGTGGGAGGCAGAAGGAAAGAAAAGGCAATAAGGGAGAAATTTTTTTCCAGAGCGCTATTATCCGGACATGATATAAGATTAGAAGGCAGAAGATTTTCGATAACTGATTATCCGGATTTGATATTAATAAGTAAGGCAAGGAATGAATTATAATAAAAAAGGAAATTGATATTATAGAAGAATCTTTCTACAACACTGATTTACTTGAAACTGAGTACATTAAACAACAGAAAGAAGAATATTTAGACCACAGAAATAATAATTTCTCAAACCCATATCAAAACTATTTAAAAATTCTTAAATACTTCCAATAAATTAAACAATATAATCCCAGCTATGCAGCTACTTTTGGAAAGAAAATAAAAGCTCAACAAAAAGATTCGAGAAATTGTGAAGCTGTCATATCTGAAATGATTATTTACCAGAACTATATTCCACTAATTAGAGAAAAATTGGTCAAATTCAGGGCTATTTCATTCTAAACTGTGCCATGTTATGTATTTACGAAAATACGTGATTTATAGCTTTAGATAATTTATCTTTCGCTATCTTAAAGTAAGTAAATTCATTGCTAAAATCTAGAATGAAATGACCCTGGGTCAAATCTTTATCATTGGAAACTGATGAATGTGATTTGATAATTAGGCGTTGTGATACCTCTAAATATTACCTCGAAGTTTTTTGTAGAATGCCAAATTTTCAAGAATGATGAGGATGGAGTAATAAACATTCAGCCTCATACACAAAAAGCTTTTTCATCGGTCAGACAAAAACTCTTGAATAAGGCTAATAAACAAGGACAATTTTCAACAGAAAGAGAGAATTTTGCAGTTATAGAATTAAAGGACAGACGTATAGCTCGTGATTTTACAATTCTGTCTTCTCTATCTGATGGCTACAAAATAAAAATTGATCTAGACAAAATGACAAATGTTGATGAAGGTTATGACTTGGAAACTTCAGTCTTTGAATCCCCATAAACTCGTTTTCTTAAGGGAGTAATATAGTTTCACTTGGGAAATTACCAGGATAGAAAAATATTGATAAATCCTTTCTATAAATAATGATCGAGAGCTTATAACTAATAGACCTCTGGGAAAAAGATATAGATTTTTTGCAGGAGTAGGCAACAGGTAAGATATTTTTACGAAAAAGGCACAAAAAAGGATTTTTTAGGGTGACTTTTTCTTTCCGATTCCGCTCTAATTAAAAGGTTTATTTATTTTCCACACCTATGTCTAATAGCTGATACTAAATTCGGTTTACATAGGTTACTTATGAAGGCAGAAAACAGGAAATGAGGAACACTGAAATTGAGAGGAGTTACAAATCTCTTTATATAAACTAGACTTGGTATAACGAACTATCACTGCTTAACCTACGGATAAATTATAAGTTACTTTTCCAAACCAGATTTAGTATGATTAGTTGATACTCATATATTAGCCAATGGCATACTCTCTACTGATAACATAGATTATGACTTAGACTGCTCTACTTGTTTAGTTAACTATGGTAGAAAATATGCCAAATTTTGTTATTCCTTTTTCTCTGGAATTTGCTCAACAATTACTAGAAAATTATGGTTCTCCTCTGTATGTTTATGATAGTGATATTCTCATACAAACGATAAATCATATTACTGAATCTATTCCCTATCCCCACACAAAATTTCATTTTGCCAGCGTAACTAATGGTAATGTATCTTTACTAAAAATTTTTCAAAAGTATAAATGGGGTCTTCATGCTAATACACCGGGGGATGTTTTTCTGGGATTAAAAGCAGGTTTTTCCCCTGACAAAATTGTCTATAGTGGCAGTAACTTAAACCCTCAAGAATTTTCACAACTATTAAATTGGGGAGTAACTACTTTTAACTTAGATAGTGTGAGTCAACTACAGTTATTTTGTGATGTATATATAGATAAATTTGCCAGAGAAATTACGCCAAAATTGGGCTTGAGACTGAATTTACCAGAATTAACGGGAGAAAGTCGAATTGGTGTTAGACCAGAGGAATTTTCCCAGGGAATTGAAATTACAAATGCCGTTGGTTTAAAACTGAGTGGTTTACATTTTTATCGAGGTACTGGCACAAATTCTACAAAAGCATTTACTCAAGCAATTCAATCAATATTAGCAACTTGTCAACTTTTAACCGACTGGGAATATTTAGATTTTGGCGGTGGTTTTGGTTATCCCTATAATCACAATGGGATAGCTTTTGACTGGCAAACTTTTGGCATGGAGTTAACAGCAGCGATAGAAAAAGTAGGCAGAAAAATTAAATTAATTATTGAACCTGGTCGAGCTGCTATTGCTCGTTCAGGTCAAATTTTAACTAAAGTTATTTCTGTGAAATGGCAAGGAGATCAACAAATAGTTGGAGTTGACACAACTGTGGCTAATTTATCTGTGCCATCTGTACATGGAGGTTATCGAGAAATTGTTAGTTTTCGGGAAATAAATAAGTCAGATTTATATTTAACAGATGTTTGTGGCAATACAACCTACTCCCGTGATTATTTGGGTAAAAATTGTCAGTTACCTGCTTTAGAAAAAGGAGATATTTTAGCTATTTTAGATACGGGTGCTTATGGTTATGCAATGTCTTCTCATTTTTTACATAGACCTCGCCCTGCTGAAGTTTTATTGGAGAAAAATCAGCATAGATTAATTCGTCAGAGAGAAGATTATAATGTTTTATTGAATGGTCAGATTTTTAGTTAGGAGTAAGTAGATGAAATGCGTGAGATGTGAAACAAATAATAATTTACAAGAAAGAACAGGAGCTGGAGGTAGATGTAAAAATTGTAATCATCCTTTTGCTTTTGACCCACAAGCAGGAAGTAAGTTTACAGATATATTTTTCAACAATTCTATTCAGAATATTTCCTCTGAAAATACCTTGTTTTTTACTCCTAAGCAGTTATGGTATTTGATAGAGAAGCGTTTGAATAGTAAAGGAAATATTAATCCAGTTGGATGCTTATTTGGTTCATTTTTTTTATCAGCATTTACAATTGCTATAAGTGGAGGAATAGGGTTCTATCTTTTATCACCTACTATAATATTTGTATCCTTGATTTTATACTTTATTTTGGCAAGTCAATGGAAACTATATAGCCCTAAAACCAGAAGAAATTTTGCCAAAGCTATACAAATTATTGGAGGATTAATTCTACTTGGTGTTTTAGTCTGGTTTTTTAATTTTTCAGATGTCACAACTACAGCATTCATATTATTTATTTTGGGTACTGGGTTAGGAATATTCTTAATTTATTTGGGTATGCGACAATTAAGTATTCAAAATCAAATACCCCAATCATTTTTGTTAAAGCAAAGCGAAATTAGCGAAAGCTTAAGTCGTTGGGAAAGAATTAATGGTGAGGTGACAAAAGTTTTACCACCTTCCAGGGAAACCAGTGGAACATCAGAAATTAATTCTGAAATTAGTGCTTATAGTTTTGACCGAGTTATTGTTTGTGACACAGCTAAAATTGCTCAATTTTTAATAGCTAATAATTTCCACTTTGAACATAATTGCGCTGTACTAAGTATTGACGGATATCCCCAAAATATTTTTAGTACAGTAATGCAAATGTTACGTCGAAATCCAGATTTAAAAGTTTATGCTTTTCATAGTGCTAACCCCCGTGGAGTTACTATGATAAATAAACTGCGAAATAGTCCTAACTGGTTTGTCGGAAATAATCTAATTATTTATGATTTAGGTTTATTGCCACGTCATGTATTTGCTAGTAAGAATATGTGGATTTTAAAGTCAGATGAATCAGCAAGACAAGCGCAACAAATACCTACAGCAGTTAAGTCAACTTTATCAACAGATGAACTAGCATGGTTAGAGGCAGGATTTTATGTAGAATTAGAATTTTTTTCTCCCCGTAAATTACTACAAGTAGTTTCTCAAGGTATTGCTAAAACTCAAGCAGTTGCTAATGGTTATACTTCAGCTTCAGATAATAGTTTAGATTCTGGTGATAGTAGTGATGATGGGATAATTTTTATTGGTATTGATAATGATAGTAACAGTCGAAATGTAGGTTTTTTCGCGTCTGATAGTTTTGGTTAAATATTGTAGGTTGGGTTAAGTGAAGCGCAACCCAACAAAAACATATATATCTATATCTATATTGTTAGGTTTATCCTGCGGATAAGCTACGCTCAGGTTCTTCAACCCAACCTAAATAAGTCTATTTTTGATTTACTTGCAGCCAAATTTCTAAACTTACTAATAACCAAAGCTGAATACCATAACGCTTCCAAGTATCTCCACGATAATTTAACCAATCTTTGATTAAATCTTGATTGAAATAAGGAGCGATCGCTGCTTTTTTACTCAACAATAAATTCCTAGTTCGATGTTGCCATTTTGCCCGAAACGAAAAGTTAATAGGTACCATCATTCCACTTTTTGGACGAGTTAATATTGCTTCTGGTAATAAGTCTGCCACTGCTCGTTTTAAGACTGCTTTTTCATCAGCACCAGATAATTTATATTCTGGTGGAATTTCTAAACTTAGCTCCACAATTCTTTGGTCAAATAATGGAGAAAGTCCGATTAAACTAGCCGCCCTAGTCATATTATTTACCTTAGTTAAAATGTGGTCTGCTCCCTTAAATTTAATATTGAGTAACATCAAACGGTTCAAATAATCAGTATCAGAATTTAAGTCTGACTCAAATACATAAGGTTCTGTTTTTACAGCTTCCCAAATATCAGGTTTTAATAGCTTAGATAAATCTCCAAAACATTTATGAAAAGAACTCAAATAAGACGAAACAATATCCGGCTTTCCTGACTGCAAACCACCATAAATATTATTCAGTAACATCGGTTTATTTTTCGGTCCGCCAAAACAAGGGTCGCCACCTTCACCATTCAGAATAACTCCCACATTTTCTGCTGCTAAATTTCCTAAAAGATAATTCGGAACAGTTAACGGGTCTCCAATAGGGTCATCTAAATTTGCCATAGTAATTGGCAGTTTATTCCACATATCATCCGGTGTAATTTCTAGGATGTGATGTTGAGTTTGACAATGTTGAGCAACTAAACTAGAAAATTCTAATTCATTAGGTAATTCTGCACCAAAATGTATTGAATAAGTATGTACTGGATAATGATGATTTTTGGCTGCTAATGCCACAATACAACTCGAATCTAAACCACCCGATAAATAGGCTCCCACTGGTTGATTATTTGGTAAATATTCAGGAATAATTTTATCTAGAAGAGAACGTAATTTTTGACCATGATATTCTAAAGGTTGATTGGCATTTTTAACTTGTGCTTGTGGTTGCCAATAAGACATTGGTGATGGATTTTTAAAATCATTAGTAAAATGGATAAAACTTCCCGGTCTTAACTCTTTTACTTGCTGCCAAAGAGTACGTTCCCCAGGCACAAAAGCACAACAAAGATAATCCCGTAAAGCGATTAAATCTAATTCATTGGAATGATAGGGAGAAAGAACTTTTAATTGAGGAGCAATCCAAATAGTTGAGTCTGTAGTTGTGTAATATAAAGTCCTTCCACCCACGCGATCGCGCCCAATCCATAATTCTTTTTCTTCAGTATCCCAAACTGCTAAAGCAAAAATTCCTTCTAACAACAAAAAAGTTTCTACCCCATAACTTTGCCATAATTCGGCGACTATTTGAATAGGAGTAGGAGTG
The DNA here is from genome assembly GCA_049647275.1 of Microcoleaceae cyanobacterium. Taxonomy (GTDB): domain Bacteria; phylum Cyanobacteriota; class Cyanobacteriia; order Cyanobacteriales; family Microcoleaceae; genus JASJEE01. The sequence goes on along the minus strand of JBARXI010000921.1, from coordinate 37,706 downwards.
GCAGAAATATCTAAAAGTTTTTGCAGTTGTGACAGATTAGTTAAGCAAATATCACCCACAACAACAAACCTTTGATTAGTGCTAAAAGTCGGTTGAGCTTGATGAATCATAAACTGACAGTCATGCCAATAAATACCCTGTTTAATCTGGTCTATTTTGCCAAAAGTAAGATGCCAACTTGGGGTAACTAAAATATTCGTAGTAAGAAATTTTGTACTTGAAGATAAAAAAGGAAATTTCATAATTTATAGCGCTACGCTAATATATTAAGACATATTTTTATTCTGTACTCTAGTTCGCCCCGGCTTTAAACGGATTCAAACTGTCCTAACCTCAATGCGTAGTGTTATAGCAGTCCTATTTCAGCCCTTGTAAAAATATCTCACAAAAAGGAAACAGCTCCGGAACGCAACAGAGTCTCAGATTTTTTATTTGTGTTTTGATTTATGACAAATGATTTAGGATTGCTATATATACTCTAGTTAATCAAATTATAGATATAATTAATATAGTAGTACAAATACCGTCAAAAAAATAATGATAGTTAACCAAAATCAATTCTATGTTTCTCCAGAAGAATACTTAGCAGGAGAGCGACAAAGCCCCATTAAACATGAGTATAGACGAGGCCAAATTTATGCAATGGTAGGAGCAAAAAAACCCCACATTATTATTGCTAGCAATTTAGTAACAGAATTGAATATTCATCTGCGTGACAATGACTGTATTGTCCTTACTTCCGATATTAAAGTTAGACTAGAAGAAGCTAACTGTTATTACTATCCCGATGTAGCAGTAACTTGTGATGAACGGGATTTAAGTTCAAATGAGGACTTTATTCTTTACCCATCTTTAATAATAGAAATTTTATCTCCAACAACAGCTAAATTTGATAGAGGAGGCAAATTTACTGATTATCAAACTGCTACAACTTTACAAGAATATGTATTAGTCAGTCAGTCTCAGATGAGTATAGAATGTTTTCGGAAAAACGAGCAGGGAATTTGGAATTCTGAGATTTATACCAAGGAAAAAAAAGTCAATTTTGCTAGTGTAGATTTTAGTTGCCAGATTGAATCAATATATCAAAAAGTTCCTGGTCTTCAATAATCCTTCATTTCTTAGATAAAATCTGATACCAATCTTTAAAAATCTGAACTCAACCAAAAAAAAAGCCGTAAAAAAATATAAACATCAGTCTTATTAAAATAACTTTTTTCCTGCTGTAATAGCACCGAAAAATCATAAACATGGTAAAATTTTACCACCCAAAAATTCCCTTTTTCTTCTTCCTTCTCGGTACTTATGCCAAAATCTCTCAAACCTGACGAATTTTTCCAAACACCAGGAGTTATCCTCGATGTTCGTAGCCCCGCCGAATATGCTCAAGGTCATATTCCTGGAGCAGTTAACTTCCCTCTATTTAATAATGACGAACGCGCCCTCGTGGGAACTTGCTACAAACAAAAAGGAAGAGATGAAGCAGTAGAATTAGGATTAGCGATCGCCGGTCCGAAATTAGCTGATTTTGTTGCCGATGCCAAAGTTTTAGCCCCAGATCGTAAAGTCAGAATTCACTGTTGGCGGGGTGGAATGCGTAGCGCTTCCGTTGCTTGGTTACTGGAAACAGCAGGATTTAATGTTTCCCTACTTATGGGCGGTTACAAAGAGTTTCGGCGGTGGGGGCGTTTTCAATTTTCACTTCCCCAAAAAATTATGATTCTAGGCGGAATGACTGGCAGTGGCAAAACCGAGATATTGACCGCTTTGAAAAACATAGGAGAACAAGTTTTAGACTTGGAAGCTCTTGCCAACCATCGCGGTAGTAGTTTCGGCGCTTTGGGGCAGTTGCCTCAACCCACCAACGAGCAATTTGGGAATGCGATCGCTATGGAGTGGGCGAAGTTTAACCGCAGTCAAACCCTATGGATCGAAGCAGAGAGTAAACGTATTGGGATGTGTAATATTCCCCAGGAGATTTTTGAGCAAATGGAAATGGCGACAGTTATCGAAATAAGTCGTAGTCGTCAGGAGCGAGTTGAGTTGTTGGTAAAAATTTATGGGGAAGCAGATATTAATGATTTGATTGCTGCTACCGAACGCATTCGCAAACGGTTGGGAGGTTTGCGAGCGCAAAAGGCAGTTGATTTTCTGAAGGAGGGAAATTTGGCAGCCGCTTCAGATTTAATTCTCCACTACTATGACAAAACCTATACTTATGATTTGGAAAAAAGGGGAGTTAGTATTTATAAAGTTGATGTTTCTGGTTTGTCGGCGGTTGATGCTGCCGTTTTAGTACGGAAGAAAAGTCAACAGATATAGTGGCGAGTAGCGACCGCTGGATGTTATTGCAGGGAATATAGTTGGGGGTGGGGAGATTAAAGACAGATTTTGCCTTCAAAAAAATATTTCGCTCAACTGAGAGTAAACATATTTTTAAGGGAATAGAGCGACCGCTATTATATTAGGAAGCGATCTCCCTTCTACTCTGGAAAATTGATTGACATAAAGACTATCTATTGTTAAAAATAGTCCTAAAATTGTGATATTAAATAATTTGTTTCTATTGCCCATAAATCAAAGGCTGTAGGGAATAAGTCTAAAGAATTGATGTCAACTACTTCCGACACAACAGAATCTTGCCTGACAGTATGGTTTAAGCCAATAGCGTGTACGACTTCGTGAGATATGGCATACTGTAGTAAATCTTGGTTTTCAATAGATACTAATTCGTCAGATAGGAAAATATCGCTGTTGATTGGATGCTCTCCAGGAAAGTAAGCATAGCCAGAATAAAGAGTATGTGGGTCTACACTAATCTTTATTTCTGCTGTATTATAATCTACTTGTTGAAAGTCTAAATAGGTTCTGTTTTCTATGTAGTCGAAAGTATTATTAAATAAGTTTTGAACTTGTGGTGTAATACTATTGTCATAGCCATAAGTTGCATTAGGACTTAAAGCTTGTCCAGTTAGAATATCGTACATAACTAAAAAAGAAGGTAAAGTGAAGAGGGGGTAGAATATATTTTAGAGGGGTAATTAAGCAAACATGATATTATCGATCTAGCTGATAGCGATCGCTCAATTATCATATCGGAAAGGTTGGGTTACTAAAGTTAGACCCAACCTATAACCAGACACTTTAGAAACTGTGGTTAGTTATCACTAAAGTAATCTATAAGCTATTTTTTAGGAACGACTAATCTGATACCGAACAGTGTAATCATAGGTTTCAGTTGCCATTAAATTACAACTGTGTTACATCTCAAATCAGAAAGGTTGGGTGTTACCAACGTCCAACTTGCTCAACAGCTTAATTTCCTGGATTCGGAGGCATATTTGATTCCCACAAATTCTGCATATAAAAGCGATATTCACTACCATCATGCAACATTGCCATACTAGCTAAATTGCTACTTGGCGGAATGTTCTCTAAAGTCAATACTTCACAAATAGGAGAGTGGTGACCATACTTGTACTCGCTACCAGTCCAAGCTCCTTGATAGAACTCGTTGTTGCTACCGAGCTTAAATGCGTAAATGCGGTAATCATTACCATCATTCAGCATCGACCACCGAGACCAGTCTGTGTCATCAGGAAATCCAGAGACTGCAAGTGTAGGACCAGGGACATAACTTTCGGCCTCTCGATCCCAAAAGAATTGGTACAGTTTATTTGGATTACCAAGTTGCCGGAAGTAGAGTTGGTGACGTTCCTCCCCATAGAGTATAGAGAAACTACTGGTGTCTGCATCATCAGGAATCCCAGTTATGCTTAACTCGGGATATGAATTATGACCGTATTTATAAGAATTACCATCCCATGCAAATTGATAGAGTGTATCACAGGTACTACCCTTGAAACAATACATACGATAGTCAGATCCATCGTGGAGCATTGACCAACGTCGCCAATTTGCATCTGAGGGCACATCGACGATCGGCAAGTTAGCACTTACATCACTTAAAAACTTATAGCGGGTTGTATTGGGAACATAAACAGCTTGATTGACAGAATTCATTAATTTCCTTCCTTGTTTCTTGGTTTTTGGCTTCTATCTAATAGACGTTTCCCAGCAGTAATTTCTGAATTTTCAATCGACTATTGTGACTAAAGTTTTTATTCAATTTATTCCTCAAAGTCTTTATCTATCTATTTTTGAGCTTCCATGTAAGCATATAAATTTTATTTGATAAAATTTTTATCTTAAAGCTATTAGTAGTAGGGTGTGTTAGCGGTAGCGTAACGCACCGAAGCCCTATACCTGTTGTCAGTGCGTAAGTCCTGTTGATAAAATTTTTTTCCTGAAAATTTCACTCAAAAAAATTCAGAAATTGATAAGCATGATCGTCTTATTAATAGAAACGAGAAAGGAACTTAACCAATCTCTGTTTTGAAACACTGAAAGTTAAGGACGGAAAAAATGGCTATTGTTGATAAAGGTGATTGGATCAAATTCAATCCCAAAGCTAAAGAAGATCAAACGATTAAATGGCAACAAGATTTAGGTAGCAGGCAAGAAGAGTATATTGTTGTGCCATACTCTGTTAAGGATAAAACAGCAAGCGGTAGTCTATTTATTCAGCTAGGTCTTGCTGATTCATTTTTTGATAATTGCAAAGAAGATGAGTCCACAAATCCCCTAGTAAGTGGTGGATACAAAATTCAGGTTGACAATGATTTTCAGTATGGACAGAATAATGAGAAAACATTGCGGTTTTTAGTCTATCACGATAAGTCTAACAAGCCATATCAACACCGATTTATTGAAACAACTGCCTTTTCTAATATAGGAAACAAGATTGGAGCATTTACTTCAATATTCGGTGGGGATACTATTGTAGATATCGGAAAAAGTTTCATTGGTGATTATTTGAGAGACTTCTAATCAGATTTCTACTTTTTGACCTAAAACTTGATAAATGGTAGTCAAACTGCTACCGAATTAATTATGTAAGGACAAGAAAGAGAATCATTAGGACATAAACTCAGAGTCGATCGCTCCTAACATATCCAGAACAAAAGGGGGCGATCGCTCCTTTTTTTTTATTTTTTCATTCAGTCGAATCCATAGAAAAAACTACCGCTAATTAGAAAATTTCTGAAGTTATCCCCCACTTTTATGACGCTTCCCAGCAGTAATTTCTGAATTTTCAATCCACTGTTTTTACTTAAACTTTTCTTCAACTTATTTGTCAAAGTCTTTTTTTAAGGCATGGCTGACAAAACTCACTTATAACCTCTGTGTGGATATTCATCGAGAACACATTCGGAGTGCGAATAAAGTTGAAAATATCGAAGATTACGCATCTGCTGAGGAGCAAGAATTGGTTTCAGTTGAAGAGAGGCCAGATTTTGCTATGGAAGCAGAAGAGAAAAGAATTGTGATTCGTCGTGCTATTGATAATTTACCGAGGAGAATGCGTGAAACGTTTATCCTGCATTTTTATCAGCAACTGTCTAATCAAGAGATTGCTCAACAACAAAATATTTCTTACGATAATGTCTGTAAGCGCATTTCTCAGGCACGGAAGATTTTACAAAAGGATTTGAGGGAATATTTTATCGGGGGGGGTGGCTAAGAGGATGAAAAATTATTTCCACTCGTTGTAACAGAGTGGTTGATAAGAAATATCCTTGCTGAGACAGTGATGTCAGAAGTTACTTTTTCTGAGCATACAACATCTAGGTAAACTTTCTCTGAATTTTAGGCAAAAAAATAATTCAGAAATTTGCTTCCCCAAGCGTCTAATTAATGAAAGCAATTACAAGCTTTCTATTTGTAGTTAAAGCAATGAGGAAAATATTATGAGTGATACGCACTTGATTTGGTTTAATGGTACCGGAGAGAAAACCGCAGACACTAAACACTTATTTGAAGGTTTAAACTCAGATCAATATACTGTCGTTCCAGGATGGGGAACTGAGGGATTTATTGGGAAAAGTTGGACTGAAAGAGGAGCACAGTCGGCTGGTATTCTACAGGAAGATTTGCCATCTATCGAAAAAGACATCAATAACCTTAACCTTTTGAAAAATTTAAACAACAAAAACAAAGTAATTATTGGTGGTTTCAGTCGTGGTGCTGCTTTTTTTGTTCCATATTTTCTCAAACAAATAATTGATACAGAGAAGATAAATTTCAAAAAACTGATGATAGTTTTGATGGACCCAGTTACAGGCACTGGCAACAATAAAACTTCTGTTAGTTTTACTGGCAATACTGTTAATACATTAAAAAGCATCCACTTGTTCACTTACACTAATAAGTTTGAAAAATTGATCAAACCTCTAGCAGATAAATGTGAAGTTTATGGAATAGTTTTGTGTCCAGGCTTTGATGGGAGAGCTAAAAGTTTTTGCCAGGATGATACATTTTTAAATGCTTTAAAACACCCAAATAAAAAGGGCAATATAAAGCTTGAAAATCTCTACTTTACTCGTATTGGAATTACTCATGCAGCATTGTCTCTTTGGCATACCTATAAGCATAAAATTATTGAGAGTTTGAAATTCACAGATTTGGACAAGAAAAAATTAGATTTTTCAATTCTAGAGGAGCCTGTAGCTAATTTAGATGAAAGTTCATATCGTTCAATAATCAATATCAATAAAATGCTGAATCTAGATTTAGACAAGCTCATCACACATCGTATATTTCTGTCATTATTATCAGAGCAACCTCGCAAATTTGAGAATGATTCTGCCAATGATAATTTATTTAATGATCTTGATTTTTGTACAAATACAACAAAATTGTTGAATAATTTTAGTGATATATCTTACAAAAGACCAGAATGGTTTTATATCCTTAATGATCATGAATCAGATGTTAAAAAAGGCATGCGAAAGATTGATCCCGATCGTGCTGAACAACTAAAAAAATTGCTTGTTAACTGGAGAAATTAGCCTGATCGCCTCTCTAAATAGTTGAGATAGTTGAGTTAAAACAACACAAAACTCAACTATCAATCAAATCAAAAATTATTCTACCTTTCTAATTCAATAATTATCTTCAGACTATAAAAAATGGAAACTATCAAAGCAATTACTTCAACTGTTCTCAAAAAAGCAGTAGCTCAAATATCTCAACTCCCTGACAGTCAGAAAAAATCAGTCGCCAAAGGGAAAACTTATCAAGTTCTCAAATATTCTCCCGCAGAACAGAGACATTACCAAGTTGAACTCAACTACAATGCAGGAACCTGGTATATTTTCTCCGAACATTGGGAGCTATCCTGGGAAAATCAAGCAAAAACTACAGACTCTAATAAGTCAGATATCTTTACCGTAGAAAATCTCAAAGCAATTATTCCCGATGCTTCTGATGAGGATATTCGTCGATATGTCGCTCCCCTCAATCAAGTTATACATAATTTTGATTTAGCAACACCAGCAAGAGCTTGTGCATTTATTGCTCAAATTGCCCATGAAAGCGGTTCTCTCTATTATAAAGAAGAAATAGCTAGCGGTGCAGACTATGAGGGACGAGAAGATTTAGGTAACACCCAACCAGGAGATGGCAAACGATATAAAGGAAGGGGTCTGATTCAACTTACTGGTAGAGCTAATTATCGTCAATGCGGTCAAGAATTGGGTTTGCCTTTAGAAGAAAAACCAGAAATGGCTGTTCAAGACCCTTATACTAATGCAGCGATGGCAGCTTGGTATTGGCAAAGTCGGAATATTAATGAATGTGCTGACCGAGGAGATTTTGAAAAAGTAACCCGTCTGATAAATGGTGGTCTCAATGGTTATAGCGATCGCCTACAATTTTGGGAAAGAGCTAAAAAAGTTCTTGGTCTTGACAAAGAAAGAACAAATACAAAAGAAAGATTCAAAAAACTGAATGTTCCCTATTTCTCTCAATTAGATAATTATACGGACTATTTTGGTCCTGGTTACAGACAATGTAACTTGACTTCTTGTTCGATGTTTTTAGCCTTCCTCAGACCCGAACTTGTTAAAAAAGCTGAATCAGAGGGTTATAATGAATTTGAAAGTATGTACGGGGAAACCTTGACGAAATATGGCGATACCATTGACCATGAAGCAAATACTTTGGCTTTAAGAGATTTTCAAGTAGATACCTATTTTTCCTATAAACTTTCAATTCAAGATATAATTCTGTGTTTGCAAGCAGGATATCCAGTGGTTATGGGTATGGCATATAAAGGTAGCGGACACATGGTTGTAGCTACCGGATTCGATCTAGACAAAGAGCAAATTTTCGTACACGATCCTTATGGGATTAGGTGTGGTTCGGGCGATAGCTACGAGGTAGGCGAAAAAGCAGCTTTTGACCCTTACAGTTTTTCTCTTTTAAAACAAATCTGGGTTGATATGGGAGAAAAAGAAGGATGGGGGCGAGTTACTCTTGCTGTTAAAGGGAAATCAACTGGACTACCTAATAATTTGTAGATTCTGCTATATGAACGTTGGGTGGGAAGCAAGCTACATTCTTCTACCTAACCTACCTCAATTGCATTAATTCTTATTTATCTATTAAGTATGCAGCCTCAAAAAGATTTTGATAATTCTAATTTCAATTCCTTGGAAAACCAGCAAATTTCTGAGGAAGAAAATTCTCTTCCGGTTATTGATGAAATAGATAGCAAAGTTTACGAACTATTAGTCCAAATAAACGAGGTAATTACTGATTCTAATTTTCTCCAGGAATTAAGCGCAGAAAATCAAGAAGAAGTTGCCAAAGTTTTGATATTACTCTCAGACATTAAAACTCTATATCTATCTGGAAAATTAACTAAAAATAGTCACCAAAAATCAGAAGTTGCTAATTTAGTATTTAATCTTAGTATTGCCATTCAATCTTTTCACCACACCCCCCAAAAACGGCTGCTTGAAAAACTGCGAATTGATGCTGAATTTAGAATCAGAAGAATTAAAAATTTTTGGCTAGCTTTACCTATTAATCTTTATCGAAAAGTTACCTCGAAGATTATTCTAAAAATTTTACTAGGATTAATAATAGGACTTCCATTCTATATTTTTGTTCCTCTGGGTTTATTGTTAGGAGGCGATAATTTAGAAAATTTTCTCAAGTCAAAAGAAATTATTTCATCAGATATTTCAAGTAGAACCAATGACTCGCCCGATATGTATATCAAAGATTTTCAAATGACAGTTTGGCTAGGGAATTTGTGTTTTACTGCTGGCGCTCTAGGTAGCATAATTAGTATCTTATCTCGACTTAGTAATTATCAGCAATCTGAAGAGAAACTCCAATATCAAGACTCGATAATTCCTATCTTAGTTGGTTTCTATAAGCCTCTAATCGGAGGTACATTTGGCATTTTAATTTTTGCTATTTTACAGGGGGGAATTATTCCTATTACCTTTGGTGAAATTAATAACGAAAAGAGGCAAGAACAAAAATGGATGTCTCTATTTTCTTTGTCTTTTGTGATGGGGTTTAGCGAGCGGTTAGCAAAAGATATTATTAGTACAACAGAAAAACATTTTGATTCGGAAAAATAGGAGGTGATAGATGGATGGACAAATAGTTATATGATATAATTGAAGAGTTAAGGTGCTGAATATGCACCCGAATTTTGAGCTATTCAGAATAGAGTTTTCGCAATTCATCCGTTGAGGAAATCTGGGAAATTTGAGAAGCGATAGCCTCCAACAATTTCAGATCGTCTATTTTGGAAATATCAGATAATATCCCCACATATTCATCACCAAACTTGAGTTTCAATCCCATTTCAATTGCCAATAATAACGCCTGTTTAATTTGAACGTCTTTTTGAGATATCTCAGTATCCTTTTGAAATATTTCAGTATCCTTTTGAGATATTTCAGCATCTTTTTGGGATATTTGTAGATTTTTTTCTGCTGCTAATTCATCTCCTGTTTTAATCACATTCCCCGACTCATCACACCAACGCAACCAAGTACCATTCAGATTTTCAAACACACCATTCCAAAGGATTAATCCTAAATTTACATCAGCAAACCAAGCATCATTTTTCGGAATATAAGAAGTGCCTTGAAGTTGAAATACTTGGAGAAAAGTTTCACTTAGTTTTTGCAGAGGATCATAGACAACATAATAAGGAATTATTCAACAATTAATAATTAATAATGAATAATGAATAATTAATAATTAACAATTACCTCAAGAGTGAAAACGGATAGGATTGACTAATTCAGGACTTACGCATTTTAACGAAACGTCAGGGTTTGAGATTGCTTCCTATCGTCGCAATGACATTAATTCCGTAGGTTTTGCGTAAGTCCTGTAATTATTAAAATTTTTATTTATTATCCTCTTAAAAGGGGGAGGGTTTAAACCACAAATTTTCGATAATTGTGCATAGCTTGTCAATTTACTTCCTAATTCATTGCCTGGAGTGGGAGAAACAATTTCAATTACTATATCCGGAGATTTGCCAAATTCCCAGAATAAATAAGAACGAACATTACGTTCCCACCATTGTTCGCCACCAGGAATATTCAAACTTAAAAACACATCAGGTACAATTCCTGAATCTCCGACATGAGAAAATAAACCCAAATTAGCACCAACGATAAAAGGAGCATTTATAGGTATTTCCGCACTGCTATAAAATACAGTTGTGAGGATACGCTGTTGTTTTTCGTCAATAAAACTATCCAAAGGAGTGTCATCCTCCAGAATCATATTAGTAGTGTCTGGATATTCATGAGGCAGAAGTGTCAATTTTTCTGACATAGTTCCTCCAGATTGATTTGGTAATTATTTAATATATTAAATTTCAGTGGTACTCAGCAGTATATCAAATCAATTTGTGAGAAATGCGGGACTCTGTAGGAGACATATAACAAAGCCGCTGAGTAATGCTATCTATAATTTTTATTCACTATTTCTCTCCAATTACCAATTCCCGAGTCCTCAATTTCTTGTTCCATTAAGCATAACGAAACGCATTATCCCAGACATAATCTATTAATTGTTTAGCATCATCTATGGGTAAAATTTGACAACATCCCCGTTCATCATAAGTTAGTAAAGGTATGTCAGAAGTATTTTCTTCACTTTCACCATCTCCGATCACTTTTCCCTGAATTTGTGTCAAATTATTTAACGGCCCTTTAATATCAAAATCAATTTTTGTATCAAACTTTCTATCCATCCATTCTTCAATTTTATCGTCTAACTGTTCAGGAGTTAGTGGCATATCGCTAGTTAGTAAATGATAATAAGCCAAAATAATTTCCTTGCATTCCTCTTCTTCAGCAGCATCAATTAAGGATTGAAAAACTCCTCCATTTAAAGCCAAACTTTTAAAAAACAAAGTTTCTGTAACATCTTTCTGAAATTTGATTAATTTGTTTTTATATTTAGTGTATTGCTTAAAAGCAAAACCACCTAGAGCTACCAACAAAGAAAATGTAGCTACTAAAATCCGCATCACATCTTTAACATCTTCTTGATTTGGTTTCAAGTTTAACTGTTCTGTATAATCAGGTCCAAAAACAATAAGTATAATTACTCCAATAATTAGTAACAATTGTGGTAAAATTTTCACAAGCAATGGTATCGCAGCCCCAACCGCAGGAACTCCTAAAAATAAACGGTCTTTCAAAGTCATACTAACTTTAACATTAGGAAATAAAAATTCTAGGTCGTATTCAGGGATATTTTTGTACAGATAGATATACATTTGACCGGGAGTAAAATGTAGCTTTTTTACATTAACTTTTTGGGCTTCAAAATAATCATAGTTTTTGCATTTTATTAACAAAGCGACTCGTTCAAATATATCTACTTTCCGTGATACTTTTTTCCATAATTTCTTCACTAATATGGTTTTATCAGTGTCGCCACGGTAATAACAAACCATTTGATCGAAATCATCAAAATTGACATCTGTCTTAAGTTCAATTAATGATGCTGCATCAAACGCTTTTTGTAAAATTTTCTTAGACACAGGAGCATAGTTCGCTTGTTCTAGAATTGTCTTAAAGCTTTTTACAACATTTGCTTCCATATTAGTTAGTTGCGCTTTAGTATAAATAGTTCTAGATTTAGTATCAGCATCAGGGTTAAAAGGAGCATAATTTTCCTTTAACTTCTCCATTGTGTGATGTAACTTAAAATGATAATAAGCAGACAATAGCAAACAAAAATCCTGAAACTTTTGTATATCTGTAGGTTTGAAATTACCATCTTCCAGACACATTTGTATAATATCTTTACGAGAATAAGGAATAAATGCTTCCCGGTTTTCATAAACTGTCATAATACACCGTCCAATAATTATTTTGAAAAAAATTTTACCACTTGGAATCATAAAAATCTATAATTTCAGGAGATTCGTGAGTTTACTGTTTAAGTCAGATCGAAATAACTATAGCAATCCTAAATGATTTGTAAAAAGCTCAAGATTATAGATGAAAACTCTTAAACTCTTACCCCTGTTCCCTAATTCCAAGATATTTTTTACACAACCTACCTAATATACCTAATATAGGAGTACGTTTTTTAGTTAGGACAATTAGGTATAGGTTCAAAGGCAACAGCTCATCTGCTCCGGAAGGCAACAGAGGAATGTCCGCGCCCTTAATGCGTAGTGCTATATATAACTGCCATAGCTATTGACAAAAGTGTAATAATGTGCATAGATTAAAGAGGCGCGATCGCGATAAAATGCGAGTAGGGATAAAGTCAAATACAAACCTATAATCAAAGAATCATAATTTAAAAAAATGAATCCAGAATCAACTTTAAACCAACTAAAAGCAGCCAGCCCAGAAGGACAACTACCCTCTAGTTATGGAGTTTATTTCAAAAATACATTAGTAGCTCTATGCCATGCTTTAGAAGACCACATCTTACAAAGTAGCACCAAACATCCGGAAGCTAAACCCCTAGTCTTAGTAACATTTCAGCAGGGAAAATGGTATCTGCAAGAAGCAGATCGTTATCAAGAAATAGCACAATCTAGCCGTCATGTTGTCATCAGTGCAGTACCAGATAGTGGGTTAACAAAGCATCCGACAAGTAAGTTGAAAAATGTCTCCTTAGTTAATCTTGAAACAAAGGATAGCCTAGTTAACGAATGGAATCTAATCATACTATCTCCTAGTTACACAGCCATGGTACTTTGCCATGAACTATCCGAAGATGAATATTTAACCCAAGGTAAACCCACCGTAGATACAGAAAGGAAATTTTACGGTTTATGGACTTTTGATCGAAGCTTAGTCGCTAAAGCAGCAGAAATTCTCATAGAAAGATGTCGCCCCTACGATCGAGCTCTTGCAGACACTACACAAAAACAACATCAGGAAATTTTAACTGCTGAAGGAATACCACCTACAGATATGAGTGATGTAGTTTCCAGAGTAGTTTCTTACCTGCAAAGCACTCAGCAGCAAATGATTGCCATGAATCGTCAAACCAGGGAATTATGGGAATTAGAAGGTCAAGCATTAAGAGTAAGTCGCAACCTCAATGCTAATAAGCTGCAAGCATTTTTACGCATGGCGCAGAAAGTAGACGAACGAGACAAGGCAAACCCCATCGCATCCTTGCAAGTGGCAGCTTTATCAGAAACCTTAGGGCAAATGTTAGATTTACCTACCCTGAAGTTGCGACGTTTGCGGTTAGCAGGTTTATTATTCCGAGTAGGGTTAATTTCAGCACCAGAAGAAATATTTACCAAAACAGTTGATGAATTAGACGATACAACTTTAACTTTTTGGCGCGATCGCAGCGTTTTTGGCGCTCAGTTATTAGCAGCAATGCCAGAGTTAGCAGCTGTAACTAAAATTGTTGCTCATCATTTAGAATACTGGGATGGTAGTGGTAAACCAGATGGTCTTAGAGCAGAAGAAATACCAATAGAATCTCGTATTCTGGGCTTGATTTCTTATTTTCAAGAACTTATTCACCCACGAGGTCAACGAGTAGTTTTCAGTTTAGAAGAAGCGTTAGAAAAGTGTGGCAACCGTAGTGGTACTTATTTTGACCCCACCTTAATCGAAACTCTTAGCAATGTGATTCGCTTAACAGAAATGGGTCTGATGCAATTACCTCAAAGGCCAAGTCAACTGCCCAACGTTTGGCTAGAAGAAGCAGTTACTCCAAAGACATCGGTACATTAAATTCCTTTCTTTGGATGTAGGAGTTTGACTTATATCAATATTTAATTAAAATGACGATGAATCAATCAATATCTCTTGACATTTCGGCCATTCGAGTCGGCAAAATCAAAATGTTGGCAAATGCCGATCTCCCTGGTATCGATTTAGCAGGAGCTCTTCTCCCAGAAGCAGATTTCTACCAAGCCAATTTAGTTGGAGTTAGTTTTGCTGGTGCAAATCTACAGAAAGCCCAACTCAGAGCTAATCTTCGGGGTGCAGACTTTTCTGGTGCTGATTTGAGAAGGGCTGACTTTCGCAATGCTGACCTACGTGGTGCTATTTTTATTGATGCTCAACTTAGAGGAGCTAGCTTTGCAGGGGCTTTCTTAAATGGGGCCATATTGAATAATTTGGACCTCAGTGGCATTGATTTTCGTGGAGCTGACTTACGAGGTGTGAATTTAACCAGAGCAATTTTGTTTCAAGCAGAGTTGAGTAGTGCTAATCTTTCTGGGGCAGACTTATCTCAAGCAGATTTAGAAGAAGCTAATCTTAGTGGGTCTATACTCCGAGGCACAAACTTACAACGGGCCAATTTACTTTGTGCTTTAATAGACCAGACTGATTTGACAGGGACTTTACTCACAGATGCTTGTGTCCAAGGTACACCTCTTGATTAACTCAAAAGTAAAAATTAAAAGGTCAAAAGTTTAATATTTTGGCCTTTTAATCGTTGACAATTTGACCTTTAGCAAAAGTAAAAATTAAATAGGCATCTCCAGAAAAGAGGGAATAGGGAATAGGGAATGGGGAACAGGGAACAGGGAGAAATAATTGATAATTTATGGATAAGAATTGATTTTATTTTTGATTTTTGGAGATGTCTAATTTTTATCTATTCCCTTTTTTGACGCCTCTGTTTACTATTCCTAGTTCCCAGTGAAGCTATTTGGCGATCCCTGTGGCGAATTGTATTATCTGAGAATGTAATAGCAAATACAAAGTATTGCTTATTAGGTACATAAGTACAAGTGAATTTTACAATTCTTCACAAAATGGTTATAATAACAACGAAGGCAAATAATTAAAAATTATGGTGACCGCATTGTTTACCAATGTACCAATGCAAAATCAAAGTGGCGATCGCCTAGTGAGCAAAGTAGCAGGAGCTGCCATCGCGGCTCTGTTTAAAAGCTCCGATCGAGTCGAAGCTAATGTCCGTGCCGAGCCAGTGTCCAAACTCTTGCAGGGTAGCCTGGATGGGTTTGACTTCATAGGCAAAGGAATGCGGATGTACAATGGCCTTCGCATCGAAGTCATGGAACTTTACCTGCAAGCTGTATCGATCGACTTCAGTGCAATTTTTACAGGTAAAGTCAAACTAAGGCAGCCTATTCAGGCCACTCTGAGAACAGTATTAAGCGAGTCAGACTTAACCACATCTTTTAATACCCCATTTGTGGTAGAAAAACTCCAAAGGCTCAAATATCAGGGACAACCCCTACATTTCCAAAACAGTCAAATGACTATTACTGAAGATAGAGCCCTAAGACTAAAAACTCAAATCGGTGTAGGAAGTCCAAATCAACCTATAGACGTTGATTTCACAGCTAATATTGAGGTACAAGATCGACGCAAAATCCAATTTGTCAATGTCAAATATAACGGCGATCGAGAATCAGTAGACCTAGGTAAATCTCTAATCGATCATGTCAATAACTTACTAGATTTAGACAAATTTGCCCTAGAAAAAACTCAACTGCGAGTTGATAGGGTAAGAGTTGGGAATGATAGCATCACCTTCTATGGCGTAGCTCAAATTGAACAATTTCCCAGTGGGAGCAAGAAATAAAAATTCGCAATGACTAGATTATATTCATCGTAAAAATTCGGTAAGTCGAAAACCAGCACGTTTAATGAAGTGCGTCTTACATTCCGGAGGAGCTAGCTATGTGCGGAATTACTTCCGCACTTTATCAGCTCCGTGGGAGACTCCAGAATTACGCATTCGCTTTTAACGGCTGGATGAAAACAACCCGACGGGTTTTAAACCGTCTTTAAGGTATTGCCAAAAATATGTATGTTTGCTATTTGCTATACTTAAGTCAAAAGTAACCTGAATGGGTTTGACCCGGACAGACTAGAGTCATCTTTGGCTATGCCATTAAAGGGAATATTTGAGATGACTTTAGTCCGACAAATTCCCATCCGCTTAAAAATCCACACGGATTTATCCCGTGCAGTTTCAATTAGTAGTCTAGTCTACTTTTCTAGTAGAGACATCATCCGTTTACGTCTCTACTATTCTGATTTTTTACCTTTGTCGATTCTAAAGCAATATATTCAGATATAAGCTACTAACAAATAGTTGCTAAAGGTAAATTAAATAAGACCGGAAATTTCTGGTTTAGGCCGTGGAAATCTCCTGAACGTAATTAATTTTCTCCAGTTTTAATTTGTTCTCATTCCTTATCTTCATCTTTACCAACTTTAGGAATATAATCAGGACGTTCAGCATCTTCCCAACCAGGAGGTCGCTTAGAGTTGTACCAAGCAATTGAACCGATAGTCACAGCAGCAACAAAGCCCACCACAACAACTGCTATTGGAATCCATAAATCACCTTGCATAATATTAAATTTCCTTATTATATCTTGGTGAAAATATTATCTCACGGCATGGATTGAGTGGAAATAAAAGTCCACTATTATTGTCAGATTGGGTAAACATTTTGGTAGGAAATTAGCCAATAAGTATTAATGTAGCCAATGTAACAGATTTTACTAATAAGATCGATAAACTAAATATCTATATAATTTATTTTTAACTAAAAACTATAGTGCTATAGTAAAAATGACTATTATCGGAACTAGAGAAGCAGCTTTTTTATTGGGTATCTGTTGTCAACGGGTAAGAGCCTTACTTTCTCAAAAGAGAATTAAAGGTGCTTATAAGCATAACGGATTTTGGCAAATTCCTCTATATGGGAAAATGCCTATAGTTATACCGGGCACAAGAGGTCCCAAAGGTGTTTGGTGTCATCACAAGCGAAAGAAGCCGACGATAATTCATGTCAATCAACAGAAAATTAGAGCAAATGGGAATAGAGTTAGACACGATCCTCAAATGACTCCCGACCAATTGAAGCCAGTAATCAGCTTGAAGCAGACAAATCGTAACGATTTGGGTTATCAGATGGTTGTTGAGGGTCCGTGTCGTATAGTTTATCAGCCTTATGAACCCTTGGATTGTGGGGCGCATTTGTGGATTGAGACCCACGAGCCGGTAAAGTTTGTGGATACTCAGTTTAATCCTCGGATGGCGAGGCAAGCCTATAAATATGTCGGATAGAAGAATAATCGTCTCGGCGTTGGTGATTTCGGCTATGATTGTGCTTGAATGGCGATGACCTAGCTATTAACTGAAAAGCATTTTCTATTTGGCAAAATTTAGGTTTCATAGCTTGATTCACCAACGCCGAATAATCGTCTCAAAAGCTTGAACTGAAAGTATTTTGATAATATGCAAATATTAATCTCAGCATTATTTTTAACTGTCTGCTTCTGTCTCGGCTCTCTCCCACTGACTCGCGTAATAGTACAAACTCTCACAAGTATTGACCTAACAAAAGTCGGCACAGGTAATGCCAGTGTAGCATCAGCATTCACTCACGCACCGAAACCAGCAGCAATAACAGCAGTCTTAGCAGAAATAGCCAGAGGTATTGCCCCAGTTTTAGCAGCAAAATTATTATTTCCAGAATATCCTGTTTTGCAACTGGTGGGATTAATTTTTTTAGTGGCAGGTAGATATTTTATTGCTAAAGGTGGCGGTGTTACTAATGCTAGTTGGGGAGTTTTGGTTTATTCTCCCATTGTGGCATTAGGTTCGGGAATTACAGGATTATTAATATTAATAATAGGGAAAAAAATATTTCCCCAACAAAATCAACAAATCCGACAATGGGCAGCTCGTTTTGGATGTCTGAGTGGTTGTTTGTGGGTTTTGTTATTTCGTCAACAAGCAGATTTTTTAGAATTTTTAGCAGCAGCAGGATTAGGCATTTTATTAGTCGCAATAAATTTGCGTCAAAGTGATGATATGGCTTTACAGAAACAACCTTTAACTTCTCTTGACGAGCGAGTTGATACTAAAGTATGCGGTGAGAAAGCAACCAGACTAGCTCTACTGAAAAAAGCTGGTTTTAATATTGCTGAAGGATTTGTTTTACCTGCAAAAACTGTAGGAGAATTTTATGAATCAACCCTACAATTTCCCATAAAATATCCCCTGATTATTCGTTCTTCTGCTGTGGGAGAGGATAGCGATAATAGTTCCGCAGCCGGACAATATCAAACTATTTATCCTGTAAATAATCAAACAGAATTATTAGACGCAATTAATATTTGTCATCAATCTTATTGGCAGTCATCTGCAGTTGCTTATCGTCGGCAAAGAGAAATTCCTGATGCTGAAATGGCTGTTTTAATTCAGCCTTATATTTTTGGTAAAGTTGCGGGAGTCATGTTTACTCGTAATCCTTTAGATGGTGGTGCAAAAGTAATTATTGAAGCATTGCCAGGAGGTGCAGAAAAAGTTGTGGGTGGGCAGTTGACTCCCGTACATTTGGAAATAGATAAAAATCAACCTTTAAATCAATTAGAAAATCAGGATATTCTGCCTCCAGAAATTATTCAAGAATTGGTAGAAAAAGCAGAGGCTATAGAAGCCTTTTTTCATGGTTTACCCCAAGATATTGAATGGATTTGGGATGGCGAAAAAATCTGGATTTTACAAAGTCGCCCGATTACTAATCTCAGACCAATTTGGACGCGAACTATTGCAGCGGAGGTAATTCCGGGAGCGATTCATCCTTTAACTTGGTCGATAAATCGTCCTTTAACTTGTGGAGTTTGGGGAGAAATTTTTACAATTGTTTTGGGGGAAAAGGTAGCAAAATTAGATTTTACTGAAACTGCAACTTTGCTCGGTTCTCATGCTTATTTTAATGCTACTTTGTTAGGGGAAATTTTTAGAATGATGGGATTGCCGGAGCAGGGTTTGGAGTTTTTATTACGGGGGCAAAAAATGGGAAAGCCGCCATTAGGAAAAGTATTACCTTCTTTGCCTGGTTTATGGCGTTTGATACAACGAGAAATTGCAGTTGACCGGGAATTTGAGCGCGACTATCATCAAGTTTTTGTTCCGGCTTTACAAAGTTTAGAAAAAAATTCATCTCAGTCTCAGTCTTTATGGGAATTATTAGACCAAGCCGAACAAATTCAGGAATGGTTAAAACCGATTACTTATTACAATATTTTGGGTCCGATCGGCTTGGCAATTAGGCGTTCGCTCTTTGGAGTTTCTGAGGAATGGCTACCTAATAATACGGCTCCAGAAATTGTTTCGCTCCGAGAATTACAAAAGTTAGCAGTAAGGTTAAATCGGGCAACTAAATCTGATACTGATATTGAAGCGGAATTTAATCAAAATCGGGAATTACAATCTGAGTTTCAGCAATGGTTAGAAAGTTATGGTTATTTAAGTGAAGTTGGTACAGATATTGCTGTGGCAACTTGGCAAGAAAAACCGGATAATTTTCGCGATTTATTGTTGACTATGGCTCGAAAAGATGGTCATAAAAAAGATAACTTTTCGGCACAATCTTTAAATTTATGGCAGGGTTGGCGACTGGCAAAATGTGCAAAACGAGCGAGAACTAAAGGTAAAATTGCTGAAGTTTATGGGAAATTATTAGCTCATTTACGATGGACGTTTTTAGCAATAGAAAGTTATGGATTAGAAACAGAAGTTTTTGAGCAAAAGGGTGATATTTTTTATTTAGAATTTGAAGAAATTCGGCAGTGGATATTTGAAGAAGTAGGTTGGCTTGAGGAACGAAACCCAACAGAAAATTTAACTAAAATCAATCCACGAAACCCAACAGAAAATTTAACTAAAATCAACCCACAAAAGCCAACAGAAAATTTAACTAAAATCAACCCACAAAAGCCAACAGAAAATCTAACTAAAATCAATCCACAAAAGCCAACAGAAAATCTAACTAAAATCAACCCACAAAAGCCAACAGAAAATCTAACTAAAATCAACCCACAAAAGCCAACAGAAAATCAGATAGCAGCTCAGTTACTCAAACAACTAATTAGCAAAAGACACGAACAGTTGAAAAAAGACCGCGATCGCCAAATTCCTACCGTAGTTTACGGGAATGTCTTACCGCAAGAAAATCAGGAAACTGCATCCAGTGATGAAACTGCTTCCATATTGTCAGGCATACCTGCGAGTGTAGGTTGTGTAGAAGGTTATGTAAAAATTTGCCGAAATGTAGGGGTGAATATTGCCGAAGATGAAAATCCAATTATAGTTGTACCTTACACAGATGCAGGTTGGGCACCATTGTTATTGAAAGGAAAAGCGATCGTTGCAGAAGTGGGAGGGCAGTTATCCCATGGAGCAATTATTGCGCGGGAGTATGGCATTCCCGCAGTGATGAACGTTTCAGGGGCGACGACTCGTTTACAGGATGGGCAACGAGTGCGGGTAGATGGGTATCGGGGTATTGTGGAATTATTCTGAACAAGGAATAATAGACTCAGAGTGGTTTTAAACCTCCATATTGAGAGCGATCGCGACTGACTGACTTTTGACTTCCACGAAACGGTTGAAATTCTTGTCCGAGTTTATCTAAAAATTCGCACAGTAACTAGATCGGAACTTAAGCACAGACTCTACCTGTAGGGGCAATTTATAGATGCGCGTGCGTAAATCCTGTATAGAACCCATTTGGTATCTTTGCCAATATTAAATTTTTTTGCTCAGGAGTCAGGAGTCACCGAGTCAGGAGTCAGGAGTCAGGAGTCAGGAGTCAGGAGTCAGGAGATGGAGGGAGGCACTTGCAGAAAAAGCGGATGCGACCCCGCGACGACGACAGCTCGCTTGCGGAATGCGCACCAAGCAGGTTGAAAAATACTCCCCATCTCCCCATCTCCCCATCTCCCCATCTCCCTATCTCCCTATCTCCCTATCTCCCCATCTGCTTTTTAATTAAATAGATCTCAAATGGGTTCTATATATGACTATATATAGCAATAGACAGGTATGTTAGGACAAATAGATTGTAGCAAAGGTTAATATCATGTCCGGTTGAATAGTTATAAATAACTCCGGAGGAGTCAGGAGTCACCGAGTCAGGAGTCAGGAGGGAAGAGGGGAAAAAGAAGGTATAAAAAGGAGAAAGTTTTTTGGTCGCGTAAGCGGAACGGAGTTCTATCGCGCTATTATCCGGACATGATATAAAAAGCCAAAAGGCAAGAGCTAAAAGAAAATGTCCTAACTGTTATGGCGACTGCTATATATATATAGTAAAGGAAAATTTTTTCTTTTCTCTTGGTCGATTGGACAAAAGGGTTCCCTTCGGGACCGGAGGGAAAGGAAACCTGGCCATCCCACCCTACAGGAAGCTCCACTAATGACCGCTTTTTCCCCTTTATAAGGATAGGCTTTAAGCCTTAATTATTCAGTAACTTTGAAGATATATCAGTATAAATACAGAAAAACCTTTGTTTTGATTCAGTTAAAGAACCTGTAATGTAGTCTCTTCCTACCATTCATCATCTTCATCAAAGCTTCATACAAAAGTCGTATATCTTCATCAAAGCTTCATACAAAAGTCGTATTAGGTCGGCTATGATGATAATCAAGAAAGGAAAAGAACTGAGAGAGCAAGCCCAAGGATACAGACCAACCTCTTTTGATAAATGTCTATCTAAGGCAAATAATCACAAATAAATTTTTATAATTATTTAGCTTCCTCTAGTGCCAAATCCACAAAAAACTAACTCAGTCCAAATTTACACAAGTAATCAAAAGAGGAAAAAAATGAAAAACTTAACTGCAAAAATCATCGGCGCTTCTGTATTAACTGCTGGCTTGTTATCTGTTTCTGCTACTGATGCTGCTGCTGCAGTGAATTGTTCTACAAATGACGTCACTGGTTCTGCAAGTTGTGAAGGTGCTTTCAGTGGAAACGACTCCAACAGCGATCTAGGTGGCTTGTTTAACGTTGACGAATGGGTAGAGTGGGCAAAAGTAGATAATGACAGTGGCACTGACGGTGGCTTAACAGTTGGTGGTGGTGGTCAAAGTGGTACTTGGAGTGTAAGTGGGATTGATTCACCTTTTATGATTGCCCTCAAGGGTGGTCCTTCCTACAGTGCCTACTATATGGACGGTAACACAACAAGTGGTGACTGGAATACCGACGGTTTGTTCAAGGGCAATGGAAAACCTGGTCCTGGTCTATCTCACTTTTCAGTTTATATAGCAAAAGGTGATAATAATGCAGAAGTTCCCGAACCTCTAACCATCCTTGGCTCTGGTCTAGCCCTCGGATTTGGCGCTATGTTCAAAAAGAAGCAAAGCAACAAAGCTTAATTCTTCTATCTTTTGATAAACTTGAAAAGTCCCCAGATAAATTTCAGGGGGCTTTATTTGTTTAAATTCAAAAATATTAACGCTCCAGAAAATGAAAGCCACCCAAATAGCACCAGATAAGCTAATCAAAAATTCACCCTTTTGGCTACTAGCCATTACTTCCGGTCTAGTAGCCATTTACATGACCGCCCTCTGGAAAAGTGACGACTCCGCCCACCTCGGAATGAGTGCCTTATTTTTCCTGGGAGTTGGCTCAATGATTTGGGAAAGACGGCATAAATTAAACCTAGAAAGTGAAACTATCCCCACAATTCTCGGCATATTAATTATTGGAGGCTTACTCCTCAACGGTACAAACTTTGCCAAACCAGATTCAGTCAGCCCATTTTGGCGACTTTATCCATTTATTGCTGGGGTAGCCTTAAGTTTAATTGCCTCTGGTTTCCAAGGATTCAAACAATATTGGCGAGAACTAACAATCCTGTTTTTTGTGGGTGGGCCGAGCGTTATTATCTCGTCATTAGTTGACATATCTGAGATTACGGCCAAATTCTCTACTTTTATGCTGTGGTATATGGGCTTTGATGTGGCGAATGAGGGTGTTTATGTCCTCTTGCCTACCGGAAGTGTGAGAGTATTTGGTGGATGTTCTGGCTTAGAATCTATAACTTATGTCTTGGGATTAGCCGTAATGTGTATGTTGATGTTTCCGACTAAAAACAAGACTCATAAATATATTGTGCCAATAGTAGGATTAATTATTGGATTTATAGTCAATTCCTTTCGTGTCGGTTTAATGGCAATTCTCGTAGCATATTCCCAACCAGAAGCCTTTGACTATTGGCACGAGGGAGATGGTTCTTTGATATTTGGCATGATTGCTGTTACGATATTTGGGCTATTCTATATGTTGCTGATGAAACAAGATGAAAATCAACATCAGAAACCTGAAAATTTGTAACTAGATCATGCATCGAGTGTGTAATTCTGAGGTATCCTTTCTTCTAGAAATGCTACGCAAACAGAATGTTTGACACACTTAATTACAGTCAAAAATCAAAAGTCAAAAGAAAACCTTTTATGTAAATCAGGTTGTTATAAACTAGCTCAAATCTGAGAATCTAGTTGCTCTAAACCTGATGTTTTTGGTAAACATAATGAGTTGGAAGCAAGTTCGGATAATTTTATTAGGTGTTACTTTGGCTGGTATTATTTTTGTATTAGTTATGGCTCTCCTAACACCAGCCCCAGAAAAACCGAAACGAAACGATCGAGTTCCTGAAGCTAACACAGAAGTTCAGGAAAATTAGTGATTTTATGCTATTAGTGGTGCGTTCTCTAGCTTAAAATAGACCCATAACATTATTTGATTAAGTATTATTATGAATGAACCAAATCCAGGAAACCTAAATAAGTCTGTAGAAGAACTAAGTAAGTTCAGTTTCATTTTATTGAGGTCAAATACTTTATGGCATTGTATCGGTTATGGTTTATTATTATTTTCTTTACTAGACACAATTTCCTTGTTTATTCCACCTCAATTGTTAAATCCTCAATGGGAACTTCAAACAATTGGCTCATTAGTGGAAAGAGTAGCTGTACCTTTGATTGGATTCGCATTGATATTTTATGGTGAAAGTAGTCGGCGGTTGGGATGGGAACCACCTGTACTGAAGTTATTGTCTTGGGTAAGTTTACTTTTGGCAATTATATTCATTTTAATGATTCCCTTGGGGATAATCAATACTATTAGATTAGAACGAAGATTAGCAACTCAAATTAGTACCCAGTTAGAACAAGGACAAACTCAAATCGAACAGGTTAAAGAGGAGTTACAAAAAGCTAATACTCCAGCAGAAATGGAAAATCTGTTGGGTCGCTTGAATGCTGGGAGAGCTCCAGATATTAACTCTACCGAACAGCTAAATGAAGTCAAACAAGAGCTTTCTTCATTTGTTACTAATGCCGAGACAAATATTACAACTCAAGCAGAAACAACAAAATCTACTCGCAGCTTAAATTTGTTCAGAAACTCTATTAAGTGGAATTTAGGAGCATTAATATCCGCAGTATTATTTATTATTATTTGGCGCTCGACTAAGTGGGCACGATAAATTAGACATAGGCGTGAAAAAGAATTTCATTAATTGATAATGGATAATTATTTCTGCAACAATTATTAATTATTCGGGAAAGCTTTCAACATCGATCTATTAGAGACTGTTTGTAAAAAAAAGTAAAGATCGGGTGTGTGACGGCACGCTTACCATTTCTGGAATAATGTAATGTAATGGTCAATTTTACACCTCACGCACCTTTGCTCTGGGATGGTGCGTTACGTAACACTAACGCACCCTGCTGGAGTGACACATCTAAAATGGTGCCCTGCGACGGATTGTTAAATGCCTTTCGTAGTCTAGATTTTAGCCGTCTAACTGAGCCTACAAGACTAAAATGGTGCCCTGCGACGGATTGTTAAATGCCTTTCGCAGTCTGGATTTTAGCCGTCTAACTGAGCCTACAAATTTTGCTTCGGAGCACAGATATGATAAGTATTTAACCGGATTCTATATCAGCCTCCCACAGAAGCAAGTTGCTGATTAGCTTGAGCAAGATTATCTTGTGTTTTTGCCCGCTCCATCGGAAACTCTTGGCAAGTATATTGTTTAAGAGTAGCTTGAAAGTAAGAAATAGCTTGGGTCAAGTTTTGTTTTCGACCGCCCTTCATCCTTTCATAGTAAGCAGCACCCAAATTATTTAAAGTTATTGCCCAATTGAGAGGATAATCTTCTTGAGTATATATCTTTAGGGAATTGGTAAAACAATCGATCGCCACCTCTAGATTATCCTCTCTTTCTCCAGCAATACGATCTATATAAGCATTGCCAAGATTATTTTGAGTAGTCGCCCAGTCTGAGGAGAAGCACTCGCGGGTGCGTACTTTTAGAGCCGAATTATAGCAAGCGATCGCCAGCTCCATATTTTCTGTTTCCGCTCCAGTGAACAAGTTAAATCAAAGTCCAAATGATATTTTATTTCTATTGACAGAAAACCTATTCAACTAAAAATCAAGCAGATAAAAGACTAACTAGATTTTTTTGATCTGATTCCCAAATCCCCATTTTTTGATACATATAACGAATTTGAGCATAGCGAAATAGTATTGCAGTTGTTAACATCTTCGCTTCAGGTTTTTTCTTCAAAGCTTGAAAAATTGTGGAGAGCATTTTTGCTTCTTGTTCTCCTAAACGAGTCAAACTGTAAATTACTTTGGAAGCATCTATTTCCGCTTTTTTTAGTTTGGTAGAATGTACATGAGAATTTTTTTGCCAGTGTTCTGGAATTTGTAATTTATCAAGAAATCCCAGTACCCGCTCAGTAAAAGCTTCTGGATGGTAGAGACGGTTAGCAAGCCATTTTGTCCCTGTGAATAATTGTTCTCGGCTCATTAGTTTAGGAACAATATTACTAGTCCAAGGATCTACCGCCGCACCCGCACCATTGGTTTCGTACAAACGACCTTCTTCTTTTAATCGATCAAATAAAGGGGTAGCCGAAGGAGCAACTAACATACCCAGGGTAAATATAGGAATTGACGTGGACATAGCAAATCGATACTGACGTTCAAAAATATCAATGGTATCTGCATCAAAACCAACAATCATTCCACCAGTAATACCAACACCATGCTCAAAAAAACTATGTACTTGTTGAACAAGATCTCCTCTTAAATTTTGTTTTTTATTAGTTGCCAATAAACTCTCTTCATTAGGTGTCTCTATTCCAATGAAAACATCGAAAGGACCAGATTCAGATAATAAATCTAGTATTTGTTCATCTTGAGCTGTATCAATGGAAAGTTGAGTGGTAAAAAGAACTCGTTCTACACGATCATTATTCCACTCAGCCAGTGCTTTAAGAAGTTCCTTAGAGCGATGACGATATGCAGTTAAGTTATCATCGGCAAGAAAAACTACTCGATAATTATATTCATAAAGTAAATCTAATTCCTTAATTACTTGCTCATTAGATTTATGTCGCTGTTTTCTTCCTACATATTGAATAACATCACAAAATTCACAAGTAAAGGGACATCCCCTAGCAGTTTGTAATGCACCAGATAGAGCATAATCATTAGGATATAAATCCCAGCGAGGAATGGGAGAAGTTGTTAAATCAGGTTTATTACCAATATATTCAGATTTCCAACAATCATTAAGAATATCAGAAAACATTTGACTAGCTATTTCTTCTGATTCACCACGACAGAGAATATCACAATGAGGACGCATCTGTTCTGGACAGAGGGAAACATAAGGACCACCCATCAGCACTATTTTACCCCTTTTACGAAATTCTTGAGCTAGGGTAATCATTCTTGGTACTTGGGTGGTTTTACCTGTAATGGCAATTACTTCAGCTTCCGTATTAAAATCTGCTGGAGCGATATGTTCATCACAAAGAGTAATCTCAAAATCATCAGGAATTAAAGCAGCAACTGTAGTCATTGTTAAGTCCGCCATATAAGCTGCTTGAGAAAGTCCTAAATGAGTTAAAACTTCAGCCCCATAATAGGTAGGATAACTATCAGCAGGATTGATTAAATAAATTGACTTAGCCATTGTTTAAAATACTCCTTCTAAGTATTACTTAGTTGTAGTTGATATTTGTTGCGATTATCTTTTCGAGAAATTTTGCCATTATTAGTTTTGACAATCCACCCTTTTTTTACTAAATGAATTTCGTTTAAAATAACTCCTAATTTTTGTTTTATTTCTTTTCGTATTTCTAACTCAATATTTTGTCGTTGTTCTTCTTGGACTGACTTTTGTAACTCACAAATTATTATAATCTGTTCAGTGCTTAATTTATAGTTAGAAATAGCAAAAGCAACTATACCACCTGCTACAATTCCAGGAGTATTTTGAGCAATTCCTTCTAAGTCTTCTGGATAAATATTTTTTCCATCAACAATTATTAAATCTTTTTTGCGACCAAATATATATAAATGACCATTTGCCATATATCCTATATCACCACTATAAAACCACCCATCCCGCAATACCTTATTCGTCAGATCAGGACGATTATGATAACCACTAAAAAGAAATGGAGATCGAAAAATTACTTCTCCAATATTTCTTTCAGAAAGTAGAGAGTGATTTTGATTTACAATAGCAATATCTACTCCAGGTAAGGGAAGACCACAACTCACTACAGGAATAGCATTAGAGGAATTTTCGGCTTCAGGACTAGCAATTCCTGTATCTTGAGACTTTTGAGGATCAATCCAATCCACAAAATTTGTACTATTATACCCCACACTAACCGCTAAAGTATTTTCTGCCATACCATAACCTGCAACTAAGGCATTGAGACTTAATCCATAAGGTGCAAATTTATCAAAAAACAGTTTTTGACTATGATGGCGAATTGGTTCTCCACCAGAAACAACAGCTTTTAGATGAGATAGATCAATCCCATTTAAATCTTTGTCATGAACATGATTAACACAGTGATGGTAGCCAAAATTTGTTGTCCAATATATAGTTGCTCGATATTTATCTATTGCTTGGAATAGAGACTTAGGACGACGCATCCATTTAAAAGGAGACATAATAATGGTGGGAATACCTAAAACAAAAGGCATTACTAAACCTGCAAATAAACCAAAGTCATGATATAAAGGTAGCCAGTTAATGATTACATCTTCTGAATTTAGAGTTAATGCTTGAGAAAAAGAAGCAACAAAATTTTTTATCGAACTTTCTGAGATTAATACTCCTTTTTGTAAGCCAGTAGTCCCACTTGTATGTTGTAAATAGGCAATTTCTGCTCCTAAAGCTGGTTGTGCTAGAGGTTTAGTTGATAAAGCAGAAAATGATGATATTTCGTTTTCAAAAACAATAACTTGCGATGATAAATTGGTAGATTTAAGATCGTTAGATAACTTTTCTGTTGTTGCTATAGTTTTTACCCCAGAATTTTTGACTAAGGTTTGAATTAATTCTGGATAGTTCCCTAATTTACTGAAACTCATAGGATAAGGAAAAATAGAAGGAATAGCTCCTAAATACATAGCTGCCCAAAAAACACCGAGCAAAGCGCGGGAATGGGGTAAGGCAAGTAAGACTACATCTTGTTTTCTTACTCCGTTTTCATACAGAATATTAGCTGTAGTTATAACCTCTTGATACCAAACTTCACCAGTAATTAATTCTTCGGAACCATCATTTCCCATAAAAATCATGACTACCTTACTAGGATTTTTATGAACTGATTCTAGGATTTTATTTATTAAAGAATTAGCCATTTTTTATTGTTTATTGTTATTTTAATTAGATATTTTTTTCTGAATAAATTCAGAAATGGTTTCTATGGTATCTAATTGTTCAGGGGTTAATTCTTCCAGAGTTATTTCTATACCGAAAGATTTCTCAATAAACATAGCAAGGTTAACTATACCATAAGAATCTAACCAACCTCCTTCAATCAAAGACATATCATCTTTCAATAAATCTTTAGATATGGTAAATTCTTCTATCAGAAATTCTTTTAATTTGTCTTTGATGTTGGTTTTGTTCATTTTGTTTATATTGAAGTTACTAATTATTTAGTGGAAATAAGTTGCTTAATTGTACTACAATTTCCTAACTTACTCTAATTAGCTTGCTCAAGACAAATTTTCAGTTTTTGGGCAACTATTTCGACATAGGGTTGTCTTAAAATATTAAGATGGTGTCCTGATATCTTATGAATTTCTAATCCTCCTTTAGCTAGATTACTCCAACCCCAAGCCATGTCTTGATGGTTGATGCCAAATTGTTCATTAGTACGAAAGAGCGTAATTTTGCCTGTATAAATCTGGGAAGTATAGTTAATAATTGCTTCACTATTTGCCAAAATTACCTTAATAATACGATTTAAAGTTGGCTGACGATACTCCATTAATCTTGACTTTTTTTCTATCTCATGAGCAATTGATTTAAAATTCATCCATTCTATCCAATTCCACAATTCCATTTGTTTTTGTCCATTATCGGTTGTATTTTTAAGATATAAATAATCGTAAACATAAGGCCAAATATAGAGCAATGACGAAGAAAGAAAAAACTTCCATAATTCAAAAAAGTTAATAATTTTCTGATTAGAAGGAGGTGGTGTATCTAGCAAAATTACTTTATTTACCTTTTTTCCCATCTGTTGAAGTTGTCTTGCCATTTCAAAAGCCACATAAGCACCAAAAGACCAACCACCTAAATAGTATGGAGCTTCTGGCTGAACAACTAACAATGCTTTAATGTAATGAGCAGCCATATCTTCAATCCTTTTTAAGGGTTTTTCATTGTTATCAATTCCCACCGATTGAAAGGCATAAAAAGGTTGATCACTGCCAAGAAGCTCTGCCAATTTGTAGTAAGGGAAAACTAAACCTGCTAAGGGATGAACACAAAAGAAAGGAGGTTTTTGCCCTTGAGATTGAAGTGCAACTAAGGTAGATGGAAGTTCCAATTTAGTATTTGTTTTCTGGGCTAAATACTCGCTCAATGCTTTGATGGTGGGATAATCATAAGCTAAAGTTTTAGAGAGCCGACATCCAAGCCATTGCTCTAAATCACCAGAAAGACTTACCAATGCTAATGAATCTATACCATAGTTATCAAAAGACCGATCAATTTTAATCTCGTTTGGAGAAACTTTAAGGAGATTAGAAATTTTATTAATTAACCAATTTGTGATCGCTTCTTTGGATCGAGGATTTTGAGAAGTATCTTGATTTTGGTTAGATAATTCTTGAGTTAATAATGGTGTTGGTGTAATATTTTCAATACTTTGTTGCCACTGTCCTGCTATTTGTAAGTTTCCTAACAGAAATTCTCTACGACAAGCCTGACGTTGAATCTTACCACTGGTGGTTTTAAAAATAGTTGCGGTTTTAAGCAAGACCACAGCGTAAACTTGCAATTCATATTCATTGGATACTGCCTTACGAATTGCCTTGACTACTTCATCTACATCTAATTTTCGCAGATAACTGAACTCTACTTCTTGAATAATAACAAGGCTTTCTTCGCTCTCTACATTTACGGTAAAGGCTGCATTAGCATTAGCTCTTAAAGCAACATGAGACTTTTCTACAGTTAACTCTATATCTTGAGGATAGTAGTTACAACCACGAATAATAATTAAATCCTTAATTCTTCCAGTTACAAACAATTGCTCATTTTTTATAAATCCCAAATCTCCTGTTCTTAAAAAAGGTTTTTCTTGATTATCTTCTAGATAATTCTGAAAAGTGCTAATTGTTGCTTCTGGTTTCTTCCAGTATCCCTGAGCTACGGTAGAACCTGAAACCCAAATCTCACCGATTTCATCAGGAGAACATGGAGTTAATGATTCAGGATTAACAATCACAATCTTAGTATCAATTGCAGTCCATCCACATCCTACAAATGTTTTGGTATTTTCTTGATTATCCTTAGCATCTACTACTTGATTTTTTTCCAGGAAGTCCGCTTGAACTTTAACATAAATAGGTTCTTTCTCACTCTGAATTGCTGTCACCTTTAAAGTTGCTTCTGCAAGACCATATCCCGGACAAAAAGCAACTGCATTAAAACCACAGAATGTGAAACTTTCAGCAAATTTTTGGAGAACATCTGCGCGCACTGGCTCTGCACCATTAAAAGCTATACGCCAACTACTTAAATCTAAAGTAGCTTTTTGTTCTGGAGTAATTTTTTGAACACATAAATCATAAGCAAAACTAGGTGCGCCACTATGAGTTCCCTTGTATTTAGAAATTGCTTTCAGCCATCGAATCGGTTTTTGAATAAAAGATAATGATGGCATCAGATAACAAGGAAAACCTTTATATAATGGCTGAAGAACTCCATAAATGAGTCCCATATCGTGAAAAGTAGGTAGCCAAGTTACCATAACACTGTCTTCGGGATGCCCCCATCCCCAGTCAAGATCTACTAAATTTTTAATTAAGTTATTATGACTAACCATTACTCCTTTTGGTGTACCAGTAGATCCAGAAGTATATTGAAGAAATGCCAAATGGTCTTGGTTTATTTCTAATTGTTGCCAGTCTGGAATATGATTAGAATTAAGATTATCTGTAGCAATAATTTGTAAATATCCTAAGTCTGGATTTTCTCTTAAACGACTTTCTATATCAGTTAATTCTAATAAGGATTGCTTTGTAAGTATGACTTTAGCCTGAGAATCTGAGATTATTGCCTGTAATCGAGACAGACTTTGATTACGACTAGGTTTATGAACTGGAACAGCTATAACACCTGCATAGAGACAACCAAGAAAAGCAGTAATAAATTCAAGACCGGGAGGATACATCAATAAAACTGTCTTCCCTGTTAAATTCAAAGACTTTAACTCAGTAGCGATCGCCTTGACAATTCGTTCTAATTCTTTATAGCTTAAGCTATCTGTTTCTGTTTCTCCATCCCCAAGAAACGTATAAGCAATTTTGTTTGGCTGATTTTCTGCTCGATAGCATAGTAATTCAATTAAAGTTAAAAATCTAGTTATCTTTGTCATCTTTGATTTGTGTTTTAATGTTCACTAGCATAGATACAAAAACAGTGTTCTATTATGTCCGGTTTTACAGTTACGATATAATTTCCATACATCAAATTAAGTAAAAAAAGAATTTGATGTTTTTGAATTGTCTGTTTTATCGTAAGTAATCAAGCGGACATTATATTACATTCTTGGAGACGGAAGCATTACTATTCATTGCTGGATTTTTGAAAATTTTCTAATTTTTCAATTTTTCTTTGAATTCTATTCAACTCTTCTCGTAGTTCCTCAGTTTGATTATCTAGAATTTCCTTCATAAAGGTTCCCATAATATTTTCAATTGGCCTTGCCCAAGCTTCCCATCGTTCTCGATCTTCTTCAATTAGTTGAATATAGGTATCAGGACTATGAGGAAAGGGAATGCCGCCAAATAATGATAGAGTTCCGCCAAAATCAAGAGATACGCCTTGAGAACCTAATCCTGCTACTTGATGTTCTTCGCCAACATGGGCTGTGTTTCCTAGATAAAAGTTACCGACCCTTATGCCATTACTCACTAAGGCATCTAAGGGGAAAGGCAAGGGAAAAGGCATGGCAGTAACAGGATCTAGTAGGTTATGTATGCGATAACTCATCCCCTTACCTATTCTTTCTTGGTAATATTTA
Source organism: Microcoleaceae cyanobacterium (assembly GCA_049647275.1). Taxonomy (GTDB): domain Bacteria; phylum Cyanobacteriota; class Cyanobacteriia; order Cyanobacteriales; family Microcoleaceae; genus JASJEE01. The sequence goes on along the minus strand of JBARXI010000921.1, from coordinate 4,941 downwards.
GCAAAATCTGCGTTGCCAGCTTTAGGCGTGCCAACAGTATAGACTTTAATTACCATGTCTGAAGCAAAATAGGTTCGCAGATCTACCGCGCATAAAATAGCCATTGCTGCACCTAAACTATGCCCAGTAACATATACATCTATAGGGTCATCAACTTTTTCTAGTTGCAATAAGGTTGGTTTTTGAAAATTCAGAATTTTTACTAAATCTTCATTGTTACCAATTTGACCATCTTCTACAGCTTCTTCAATCAAATTTCTACATGAATTAAAAAATTCTTCTCCTAATCTGTATTGCCCAGCATCTGCCATAGCTGTAATACAAGCAAATTGTCTTTCATTGGTCATTTGAGATATTTCTGCAAAATCTTTTTCTTTTAGTTGTCCTAAGAGAGTCTTAAAAAAGATATAAATTTCATCTAAGATAGACTCAATACCTTCTAAAACAACACCAAGAACTTTGATCTTTTTGTTTGTTACAGAACCATAACTTACTAATTCCCAGTTAACATCATTAACCAAGTCTGTGAAATCTAACATTGCTCCTTCAGACATGGTAGTCCCTTGTATTACCACTGCATAATGTTCAGCACCTTCTTTTTTGACAATAAATCCTCTAATACTTGTTTCATCATTACGAAGACTATGAGCAAATTTCCACTTTTGACTTCTATACATAGAGTTATAGACATCTCTTAGTTCTATATCATCGATAGTACCGTCATCGTATTTGAAAATCTCGTAAGCTTGCTTAGAAAAGTTTGCTAGTAACAATGATTCATCAAAATTAAATCCAGGTTGTATTCTTTTGGCCATAATATTATTGCAATTGTAAGGTAAATATTTTTTTTCAGAATGTTTCTGGAGGAAATATTATTTTTTGCTTAAGTGTGTCTAGAGATTATAGAATATAAAATCATGCTTTTGAGATTTTTGTCAATATTAATTGGGTAGTGCGTTAAATAAGTGTGGGATAGATAATCAATTCATGCCAGTTCCAAGGTGCGATATAGCTGCCGCTAGGCTCCGCTAAAGCCAATCCAGTTCTTTGCGCCGCAGTATTTTCCAATCGTGTATGAACCCAAATCCAATTTAAATAGGTCACGATCAAATAAAGTAATTTTAAATTTCAACTATTTTGACTTAAGGCTGAGTAAGGGATTCAAAAATTTTAATCTTTAATTAACCAAAAATTATAGTTTTTTTACCATATAATTATCTATTTTGCAAGATTGTTAGCCAAAATTACTCCAAATAAGATTCTATCTGGCCAAGAGTGGCGAAGTTAATCCTTAAGAAGTTCAACTGAAGAAAACAAAGAGGTGCTACCCTCTTTTAATACTTACCTCTGTAATGATAAATTAACAAACTATCGGCAGTTCAACACTTCAGGTAAAGGGTATAGTGATAGGAAAAATATCAAAATTATGAGAAAATTAATTATTCAAATTCCCTGTTACAACGAAGAAGAATCTTTAGGAGTAGCCCTGGCTGCTTTGCCTAGAAAGTTAGCAGGAATAGATATTATCGAGTGGCTAATTGTAGATGATGGCAGTCAGGATAAAACTATTGAAATTGCGAAAAAATATGGTGTAGATCATATTGTTCGTTTTCCCACTAACCAAGGTTTAGCCAAAGCATTTATGGCAGGTTTAGAAGCTAGTTTAAAGGCCGGGGCAGATATTATTGTTAATACTGATGCTGATAATCAATATTGTGCTGATGATATTCCTTATTTAATTCAACCTATTCTCTGGCATCAAGCTGAAATTGTCATAGGCGAACGACCAATTTGGGAAACTAAGCACTTTTCTCCTATTAAGAAATTACTACAAAAATTAGGTAGTTGGGTAGTAAGAATAGCCAGCAATACAAATATTCCAGATGCACCAAGTGGGTTTCGTGCTTTTAGTCGGGAAGCTGCCATGCAATTGAATGTATTTAATTCTTATACTTATACTCTAGAAACTATTATTCAAGCAGGGCAAAAAGGGATGGCAATTACATCAATTCCAATTAGAACGAATGGTGTATTACGACCTTCCCGACTGGTCAAAAGTATGCCTCGTTATATAGTTCGTTCTCTATTTACTATCCTACGAATTTTTTTGCTTTACAAACCTCTACGTTTTTTCTTCATGTTAGGAAGTGTACCATTTAGTATTGGGGTGATTTCTAGTATCCGTTGGTTATTTTTCTTTTTTAGCGGTTATGAAAAAACTAGAGTACCTACTCTCATACTGGCAACAATTTTAATGTTGGTAGGATTTCAGTTATGGATACTAGGTTTGATTGCAGATTTAATGGCGGCAAATCGGAGAATTATGGAAGAAATTCAAATACGAATGCGACGGCAAGATTGCAGCAATAAGTATTAATTAAAAAGTAATTACCGAATAATTAAGGTTTAAAGCCTCTCCTCTCCCTTAAAGGGGAAAGCGGTCGATCTTCGGAGCTTCCCGTAGGGTGGGATGGCAAGGTCTCCTCGCCATATCCAATCGACCAAGAGACAAGAAAAAATTTTCCTTTTAGTCAATCCTCTCCTTGAAAAGAAGAGGTAATTATTAACTATTGAAAGACTTACCTGTTACTGTTCAAATTTAATGTTAAGTAGGTCGGCATAAATAAATGTATAATGTGGGCAATGCGCGTAGGAAGCTAAAACCTTTATACAAATACACTTATAGCCATTGCCCACCCTACAACTCTTACTGTTTAAATTTAATCTTATCTCAAACAATAATTATGTAGATTATCTGAATAAATGAGATTTTAACTAAACATAAATTAGAGAAAAATCTTATAGCCTTTCTCCGCCTCTTGAAGTAAATTTGTCTTTATTATACCAAGCATGAAAAAAGAATGTTATGAATAATAAGGGTCATTAAAATATTTTTGGTAAAATGTGTCTTTGACTAAAGTATAGATATTAACCATAATAAATGATATTTAAGCTATTTATTCTGACTCCTGACTCCTGACTCCTGAATTCTATAAAAAGTTTAACTATTTGTAGCAAACATTGATAAAACTAGTATGACTTCCTATTGCCTGTTGCCTAAAACCAAATTATAGATATGCAAAATACTCAGCCACCCATAATTAATCAAACTGATTTATCAGATATTGAATCTATTTCCTCTCCAAACAAAGATGCTATAGTTAATACCGAAAAAATTCAGATGAGAGATTTATTTGCCAGGGAAGCACTTGCTCAAATTCCTAAAATTTTGACATTGCTAGATCGAAATCCTCATAGCCCTACCTACGGCTGTTTTGACCGCAATTTTTGGCATTATAAAATTATAGACTTTCCTAGTGGTATGGCTCAAGAATTTGTATTGCCTTTAGCCCTAGCTTATAATTTAGACATTCCTAATAATCCATACTATCTTCAGGAAATGATATACAAATGGGTAGAAGCAGGAATTTTATATGCTTCCCGTACTGCTCATTCTGATGGCTCCTGTGATGATTATTTTCCGTTTGAACGAGCTAGTGGAGCAACGGCTTTTTCTTTATTAGCTGGTATTGAAAGTTATCAAATATTAGGATTAAATAATTACGAAATCCTCAGTTTTTTTGAGAAACGAGCAGATTGGTTAGTCAGTCATTATGAAAGTGGCAAATTGGCTAACCACGAGGCATTAATTGTACTTTGCTTAGAACTACTGAGTAAATTATTAGAAACCTCAAAGTGGGATACAGAAAAAATAGCACGTTTAGAAAGATTATTGAGTTGGCAAAGTCAGGAAGGATGGTTCACAGAATACTCTGGTTTTGACCCTGGTTATCATACTCTCACAATATCTTGTTTAGCAAGAATTTATGAATTAAATCCTAACGAAAATTTAAAATATTCTATTACTAAAGCTGTAGAATTAGCTGCTGAATTTATTCATCCTGATGGCTCCTACGGAGGAGAATATGCTAGTCGTAATACCTATAACTTTTTTCCCCATGGCTTTGAATTATTAGGGAAATGGCTGCCTTCTGCTTTGTTTATTAACGATCAATTTTTAGTAGGTTTAAAAAATGGTCTAGCTCCCTGTTATGCTGACGATCATATTATTGGTCATCATACCTGGAATTATTTCTTGGCATGGCGAGATTTTGCCACAGAAAGACCTGCTGTTGTGGAGCGTGATATTGCTAGTATTTGGTTAAAAGAAGCTCAAATTTTGATTAAACGCAGACCGGGCACAGAATTATATGTCAGTATGAACAAAGGTGGTGTTTTTAAGCTATTTCGTGACAATAAATTAGTTGCTTCTGATACTCATCTATCACTCCAGGTTAGAAAAGGTAAGAAAATTATTAATGCAGTTAGTCATTTGAGTGGTGATTATGATGTAAAAATATCTCAGGATGAATTGACTATTTCTGGAAATATGGGTTGGGCAAAACAAACTCAAATGTCACCAATTAAATTAATTATTCTGCGAATAGTAATGTTAAATTTTGGGCGTTTTTTCCCGAATTTAATTCGTAAAATATTACAAAAAATGCTAATTACTGGTAAGCAAGATGCACCTTTTCTTTTCTCTCGCCACTTTAAATATGAAGATGGAATTTGGTATATTACTGACGAACTTTCTGCTAAGTCTTGGTGGGGTGTAATAAGTGCGGGTATTGGTGGCGACCAAACCTCTATTTATGTTGTAATGAGTCGAACTTTTCAAATTAATCACCTACAGCCTTGGTACGATCTAACAACTGAAATTAAAAAACTTGCCCCTGGTCAACCTTTAAGAATTGAGCGTAAGTTTTGACAGATATCAAAATAAAGTAGGGGCAATTTCCTAGGGAATACTGCCTCTTGCAGAAGAGCTGCCTCTTACAGCAGTTTTCCAAGTTATGAAATACATATATTGACGATTTTAGGGTGATGGGGTGATGGGGTGATGGGGTGATGGGGTGATGGGGTGATAGGGTAATAGGG